>JBNKLG010000094.1:0-9757 GCA_050292235.1 Sedimenticolaceae bacterium
AGCGTCCTCTCCATTGATGAATACGAGTAAATATTTTACTGTATTTCAGTTACTTATACACTAAGTTAATGGCATTGATGCTAGACTACCAACATCACTCATGAATAAAGCAAGCGAATATATAGAAAATGCCTGGAACAAATACAATGAAGGGCTGATGTATTTTATTCGAGCGCGTGTCCAATCTTACGATGATGCAGAAGATATACTTTCAAAGGTATATTTAAAATTAGCCTACCAGACTGAGACTTCACGAATACCGCAAAAAACCCCATCCTGGTTGTATCGTGTTACTAAAAATACGATTATCGATTTTTATCGCACGCGAAAGCCTACTGAAGCAATTTCGGATGAGTTCAAAGAAGAAGTGCCTGAGCGGCAAGCAATATCGACATTATCAGAGTGCATTCTTCCGATCATTAACGAATTGCCTGAAGTTTATAGATTGCCTATTTTGCTCTCTGAAATCCACGAAAAAAAACAGAAAGATGTCGCCAATGAACTGGGTTTAAGTTTATCTGCAGTTAAATCGAGAATTGTCAGAGGTCGTAAGAAGCTCAAGCAGTTGATGGCCAAGCGGTGTACTTACTATTACGATGAAAGTGGTCTACTTATTGATTATAAGGAAATTCCAGCACAAGCCAAAGATTAAACCAGCTCGGATGCATCCTTTTGGGAGGTTGATCGTCTAGTTTTTTGAGCACGTCGCGAATGCCGCAACGTGCTTGATTACAAGCCAATCCAACAACTTGAAAGGTAAAAAAATGTCTAATTGTACACAGCTCCCTGCATTATTCGATTCGTACAGCATTGGTGACCTATCACTATCAAATCGTATCGTCATGGCCCCCATGACACGCGGTCAATCGCCACAAAATATTCCAAGTCCAGAAGTTGCAGGGTATTATCGACGCAGAGCTGAAGGGGGTGTTGGGCTAATTATTACCGAATGTGCATTTATCGACCATCCAGTGGCAAATGGTTTTACAGATGCGCCTGCGTTTTACGGTGAAGATGCTTTAAGAGGCTGGAAAAAGGTGGTCGAAGAAGTTCATTCTTCTGGAGGAAAAATCATGCCACAGATTTGGCATGCAGGGCCATCCCGAACAATGGGTATCTCACCGAATGCATATTTGCCAAGCATTGGTCCAATAGATGTATATCAAAATGGGGAAAAAACTGTAGCTCGAATGAGCATGCTTGATATTCATACTGTTGTTGAAGCTTTTGGCAAAGCAGCGTCAAAAGCTAAGGAGATTGGATTCGATGGTGTTGAAATTCACGGCGCGCATAGCTACCTGATTGATAGTTTTCTATGGCACAAAAGCAATCAAAGAGATGATGAATATGGTGGGAGTTTAAAAAATCGCGTGCGCTTTGCCACTGAAGTGGTTTCGTCAGTGCGTAATGCGGTTGGGCCAAACTTTCCAATATGTTTTCGTTTTTCACAATGGAAATTGACAGATTACGAAGCCAAAATCGCTTCCAATCATTTTGAACTTGAACGTTTACTGATACCGCTTGTCGAAGCAGGGGTTGATATTTTTCATGCCAGTACTAGGCGTTTTTGGCAACCCGCATTCCCAGGCTCATTTATGACACTTGCTGGCTGGACAAAAGAAATCACTGGCAAACCTGTTATCGCTGTCGGCAGTGTAGGCATTGACCAGCAATTTTCACTTGATATTTTTTCTCAGAATATCGATTTACAGCCTCAATCGGTAGAACGGGTCAAAAGAATGCTGGAGAGTGGTGAGTTTGACCTTATTGCCGTGGGGCGAGCAATGTTGGCTGACCCAGAGTGGGTGAATAAAATTCAGTCAGGTCACTTAACTGATATTGTGCCGTTTTCTTCTGGTAGCCTGGCTACTTTGAACTAAAAATGCCTGGCACGCACCCTAAGGTAATCCGTCAACAGAAATGACCGTTTAGCGAATTCAGCCAGCAGGTGTGATCCCTTACCTTAACCCTCAGGTCGTTCTCCGGGATACCACTATCGCTGCATCCCTTATTATGAAGTATTATGCTTTTAGGTAAAATCAGTGCAAATAGTTGAAGCAACAGAAAATCAATATGAGGATATATCCAGATTAGTAAAATCCCCTGAAGAGCTATACCTTGTATATCCAAGTGGCAGCTATCCTTGAGATGTTCCCCAACTAAAACGTTTGGCCGAAACTCGCCCAAACTTCACTGTTTGCATCGTGCAGGGTGAAATTGCGGCGTTCGCAAATCTTTATAATGTACTACCGGGTAAGTCTGCCTTTATTGGCAACGTCATCGTGTCAGAAAAACATAAAGGCCATGGTATAGGAAAATCACTGACAAAGCACATGATTGAAACTTGCCAAAAAATGTATGTAGCAACTCCGCATTTATCTGTTTTCAGCTATAATTCTAGGGCGTTGCTAATGTACACAGGTTTAGGTTTCACACCCTATTCGGTAGAGCAACGTACAAATCTAAAGGGCGAAAAAGTTGCTCTTATTCATATGCGATATGAAAAAAAAACATAAAATAGGGAAAACCCTGAAATCAGATCGCTGTCCTTGACTCCGCTCAGCCTGCGAGACTCTGCTCCAGCGCCTGCCGGAACAACTGCATCAGCAGTTCGATGCTCCGCAGATTGGGAAAATTGGGCCGCACCACAAAGGCGATCTCTCGATGCGGACTCGGCTCGTCCAAAGGGACTTTGACGATGCGAGGATTGCCCTCTACCAGTTGGGATACTGCCATGGCAGGAATCAGGGTGGTGCCCAGTCCATTGGCCACCAGCTGCGCCAGGGTATTGAGGCTGGTGGCGCTGAGGTGGTGTTCGGAAATGGTCGAGAGTTTGCAGGCAGCCAGCACATGGTCTTTCAGGCAATGGCCCTCCCTCAACAACATCAAACGTTCCAGATCCAAGTCCTTGTGGCCCATTGCTGTTCTCTGGGCCAAAGGATCATCGACCTGGGTAATCCAGAAAAAATCCTCTGCCCAGAAGCTGAAGCTCAGCAGACCCTCGCAGGGGTAGGGCAAGGCCAGGATGGCGGCATCCAGATCCCCCTGGCGCACCTGTTCCAGTAACACCCTGGACTGTTCTTCTGAGATCTGCAGCTGCAATTTGGGGTATTGGCTTTGCAGACTGGGCAATACCACGGGCAGCAGAAAGGGCGATATGGTTGGGATGATGCCCAGCGACAACCGGGTATTGAGTGGTTCCGCCTGACTCTCGCCCAATCTGCCCAGATCCTCCATCAGCAGCTTGATCTCCTGAGCCTTCTCCAGGGCCTGCCTGCCCAGCGGCGTGATCAGCACCTGTTTGTTGTTACGTTCGAACAGGGGAAATCCCAGCTGTTTCTCCATCTCCGACAGGGCGGTGCTGAGGGCCGAGGGTGAAACCGCGCACTGATCTGCGGCCTTTTTGAAATGGAGATGTCGGGCAACGGCCAGAGCATAACGAATCTGTTTCAGCGAAATCATGGGGCCTACCATTTTCTCGTTGTTCTATTTTTTAGAACAAACAAATCAATAATAACAAATATACCAGAATAATATTCCCTCCTAACATAGTCATCACTGCTTCAGCGAGGCAGAAAAAATCTTTCACCCAATAGGAGAAAACCCATGTCATTGATCAACACCAACATCAAACCCTTTACCGCCCAGTCCTTCAAGCAGGGCGAATTCAAAGAAGTCACCGAGCAAGACGTACTGGGCAAATGGGCCGTCTTCTTTTTCTACCCGGCCGACTTCACCTTTGTCTGCCCAACCGAATTGGGCGACCTGGCCGATCACTATGAGGAGTTCCAGAAGCGTGGCGTGGAAATCTATGCAGTCTCTACCGATACCCACTTCACCCATAAAGCCTGGCACGACTCATCCGAGACCATCGGCAAGATCCAGTACAGCATGATCGGTGACCCCATGGGCATCGTTACCCGCAACTTCGATTGCATGCGTGAGGATCAGGGGCTGGCGGATCGCGGCACCTTCCTGGTCGATCCGGATGGCGTCATTCAGGCGATGGAGATCACCGCCGAAGGTGTGGGACGTGACGCTGAAGACCTGCTGCGCAAGGTCAAAGCCGCACAGTATGTGCGCAACCATCCCGGTGAGGTCTGCCCCGCAGCCTGGAAGGAAGGCGAGAAGACCCTCGCCCCCTCTTTGGACCTGGTGGGCAAGATCTAAACCCAATGTGCCGGGCGCTCTGCGCCCGGCAACTTACCCAAACGCTATTAGGAGCTGAACCATGCTTACCCCCGACATCAAACAGGCCCTTGGCGGCTACTTCAGCGCCATACAGAACCCCGTCACCCTGGTCCTCCAGACCGGCGAGCACGAGAAGCGTGCCGAGCAGCTCCAGTTTCTGACGGAGATCAGTACTCTTTCCGATAACCTTCGCTTTGAAGAGCGTGATGCCGGTCTGCGCAGCCCTCTGAGCTTTGCACTGGAGGTGGAGGGCACGCCCACGGGCATCCTCTTCTCCGGCATTCCCGGCGGGCACGAGTTCAATTCGCTGATCCTGGCCATTCTCCACACCGGCGGCAGTGAGATGAAGCTGGACGAGAGTCTACGCAATCTGGTCAAGCAGGTCAGTCAGCCCATGCGGTTTGAGGTCTTCATCAGCCTCAGCTGCCACAACTGTCCGGATGTGGTGCAGGCACTCAACCAGTTTGCCCTGCTGAACCCCAACATCTCCTCGGAAATGCTCGATGGCGGCCTCTTTCCCGAACTGATCGAATCCCGGGAGATCCAGGGCGTGCCCAGCGTCTACCTCAACGGTGAGTTGTTCGCCAACGGCAAGGTGAATGCGGCTGAACTGGTCGATAAGCTGATCCAGGTCGAACCGGAGATTGCCCAGGCTGCCATCGCCAATCAGCCTGCCCTGCCACTGCAGGATGTCACCGTCATCGGCGGCGGGCCTGCCGGTGTCGCTGCAGCCATCTACAGCGCCCGCAAAGGGCTGGCGGTTACCTTGATCGCCGACCGCATCGGCGGCCAGGTGAAAGACACCATGGCCATTGAAAATCTGATCTCGGTGCCCAAGACCACCGGGCCAGAGCTGGCCGGGGCATTGCAACAGCATCTGAGCGACTACGCGGTCACCCTCAAAGAGCATCTGCGGGTAACCCAGGTGGAACAGGATCAGATCAAGACCCTGACCCTTTCCAGTGGCGAGCAGATCCGCACCCGCGCCCTCATCGTCGCCACTGGTGCCCGCTGGCGTGAGCTGGGCATCCCCGGTGAGAAAGAGAACATCGGCAACGGTGTTGCCTACTGCCCCCACTGCGACGGCCCCTTCTTCAAGGGCAAGGATGTGGCGGTCATCGGAGGCGGCAACTCCGGCATTGAAGCAGCGTTGGATCTGGCAGGCATCGTCCAATCGGTCACCGTCTACGAGTTTCTGCCCGAACTCAAGGCCGATCGGGTGCTGGTCGATCAGGCGGAAAAACGCAGCAACATCCGCATCCGCAAAAATGTGGCCTGCCAGGAGATTCTGGCCGAAAACGGCAAAGTCAGCGCCATCCGCTTTCAGGAGCGGGAGAGCGGCCAAAGCCATGAGGACAGGCTCGCGGGCGTCTTCGTCCAGATCGGTCTGGTACCCAACAGCCAGGTGGTCAGTGATCTGGTCGAAACCCAGCCCTGGGGCGAGATCAAGATCAACGAAAAGTGCGAGACCTCCGCCCCCGGCATCTTCGCCTGTGGCGATGTCACCACCGTGCCCTACAAGCAGATTGTCATTGCCATGGGCGAAGGGGCCAAGGCCTCACTCTCGGCCTTTGAATACCTGTTGAGTCATGAAGTGGCGCAAGAGGAGACCACCATCACGGCTTGAAGCTGGCCAGAACCAGGGCATCACCGGCTCTGGTTCTGGCAGTTTTGTCGCTGTTATTCCTGTTCATCTTCACGCTTCCACCGCTCTTCGGAGTGTTTTGGTCCCTCTTCAGCCTGCACTCCGCCCTATTAGACTTCTCATTGGGGTTGGGGAACAATGGCACTGACATTCACTGATGGCATGGCAGCGCCCAAGCCTCCATGACAAACTGAGGAAAAACCCATGTGGAGTAAGACACTGGTTCTGGGTCTCTTTTTGATGTCAGCAGGTATCAGCCACGCTCAGGAGACACCCATGTTCAAGAAAGAGCGGCAATTTTCTCCAACCGACACCCTCCCCTTCATCAAAGTGCCTGAAGGGGAAAAACCGGTGGAACTCCGCAGTCTGGAGATCCGGGTCGTGGTCATGGGACTGCATGCCGAGACCACCCAGGTCATGCATTTTTACAACCCGAACAACCGGGTTCTTGAAGGCTCGCTGATCTTTCCTTTGGCTGACAATGCTGTGGTCTCTGGTTACGGATTGGATGTCGATGGCCAGATGGTGGACGGTGTTGTTGTGCCAAAAAAGGAAGCGCGCAAAATCCTGGAGGCAGAGGAGCGCAAAGGCGTTGATCCAGGCCTCATGGAGCAGGTACAGGGCAATGTTTACCGCACACGACTCTATCCTCTTCCAGCACAGGGCAGTCGCACGGTGAAGGTGGTTTCGGTGAGTGATCTGACGGTGCAGGGCAATGAGGCGGCCTTTCATCTACCTCTCTCACACGCCACTCAAATCGATAAGGTGGACCTGCGAATCGAGGTTGTACAGGCCCCGGTCGAACCCGATATCAGCGGCGGCCCCGGCAATCTCATTCTGAAACAGTGGCAGGATCGCTGGGTGTCAGAAACGACCCTGGACAAAGGGGTGGCCAGCGAGGATCTGCAAATACGCCTGCCCCGCCTACCGGATCAGATCACCACCATCGAAGAGAGCGGGCAGAACGAGACCTTTTTCAGCATCAGCAGAAAGATCCCTGAAACCTCAGACCAACCGGCCTGGAAGCCCCAACGCATCGCCATTGCCTGGGATGCCTCTGGCAGCCATGCCGATATTGAGCGCGACCTCGATTTTCTGCAGGCGCTGCTTTCGAGCTGGCAGGATCTGACGCTGGATATAGCGATTTTTCGCAACCGCGGCGTGGAGGAGAAGGAGACCTTTGCCATTGAAAAGGGCAACATGAAACAACTGCGCCAGTTTTTGCTGCAGCTGCCCTATGATGGCGGCACCAGCCTGAGTGCGCTGGATCTCGCTACCCTTCCCCACCCTACCGATGAGGCCTGGCTTCTCTTCAGTGATGGTCTGGGGACCATGGATCACGGGCTCCCCAAGATGGGAGATAACCCCCTTATCACCATCACCAGTCAGGCCCAATCACACGCCGCCTTGATGAAACATCTGGCGAACGCCTCAAATGGCCTCTATCTCAACCTGCTTCGCACCAAGGCTGCTGATGCAGCTCGACAGCTTGCCCAATTCAAAGCACCAGTCAGCATTGCAACCAGTTCTGGCGTTGAGGCGGTTCACCTGGTTACCGGGGACAACCGAATCACCCTGGTGGGGCGATTGAAGGACCCCAAGGGTTCCATCACCCTGAGCAGCGCTGGAAAGGCGTTGGAAACACTGGAGATTGATGGTGAAAAAGCGAGCCAGGGCCGAATCGTCGCCCGATTCTGGGCCGGACTTGAAGCCCAGGTAACGGCACTGATCGATGATGCCGCTTCGCAAAAGAGGCTGCTTGAACTGGGGCGCCAATACGGTCTGGTCACAGCCAACACCTCCCTACTGGTGTTGGAAAACCTGGAACAGTATCTGGCATACGATATCGAACCGCCAGCGACACTACCCGAGATGCGAACCACCTTTCATCGGATGAAAGGCGACCGACAAAAAGAGAAGACGCAGGAGAGCAAAAGAAAACTCGATGTCGTTTTGGGCTGGTGGGAAAACCGAGTCAAATGGTGGAACACTGAATTCAAGGTGGATCCCGATCGTATCCAGGGAAAAACCAAAGAAATTCTGGCTCTTGAGGACGATGAAACAAGGTCTTTCCCAGCCATAGCCGCATCACCGGCCCCCATGGAAATGGAACCGACGATGATGGTCTCGCAGAGTGCCGACGCAATGGGGATAGAAAGGGAAAAGAAAGCCGCCCCTTCCGCTGCCAAAGCCGCCATCGCCATCAAACCCTGGTCACCAGACACCCCCTACCTGAAGGCCATCAAGCAGGTCAAACCAGACGAGGCCTACGCCACCTATCTGGAACAGCGCCGGGACTATGCCCAAAGCCCGGCCTTTTTCCTGGATAGTGGGGATTACTTCCTGAAGAACGGCAAACCACAGCTGGGGCTGAGGGTTCTCTCCAATCTGGTGGAAACCGGCCTGGAGGATGCTGCGCTCATGCGCATGTATGCCTGGCGCCTGCAGCAGGCCGAAGAGTTTGACCTGGCCATCGCCCTGTTCGAACGGGTATTGCGAAACCGTGACGATGAACCCCAGTCACACCGCGATCTGGCCCTGGCGTTGGCCGAACGCTGGCAAAAAAATCATACCGAAGCCGATGCCACCAGGGCCATGGAGCTGCTCTACAACGTCATCCTGGGAGAGTGGAACAACTTCCCCGAGATCGAGCTCATTGCTCTGATGGAGCTGAACCGGATCATCCACCTCGTTAGCAAAGCGGATATCGCAATACCGGAACGTATCGACCATCGATTCATCCAGCTGCTGGATCTGGACATCCGCATCAGCCTATCCTGGGACAGTGACATGACCGATGTGGACCTGCATGTCTTCGAACCAACCGGCGAACACGCCTACTACGGCCACAACCAGACCCAGATGGGCGGTCTGGTCTCGCGGGACTTCACCCAGGGATACGGGCCGGAGGAGTACATCCTGAAAAAGGCCCTGCCGGGGAAATACCTTATCAAGGTCCACTATTACGGCTCGCATCAACAAACCGTCAGCGGCGCCTGTACGATAATCGCCACCGTCTACACCAATTACGGTAGAGAGGGTGAAAAGAAGCAGGTGCTGACGCTCCGTCTGGACAAGCCCAGTAACGAAGAGGTGGTGGGTGAAATCAGCATTAATCCAAAGTAACCGGGAGGAATCGGCACTCTACGAAGTCAACATCCCACGTTCACGCCAGAAGCTGTGAGCGTTGCCTGGTATCGTTGGGACTGGGGTCTCGAGGTGAAGGGCTGGACCGTGCTGAGGGATAGAACTGAAAGCAAGGTTAATACCTACCTGTACCCACCAGGTTCCTGCATTTAGTGACTTTTGAATGGACGAAGAGAGCTTTGCAAGAAACAAAGGTGATAAACAGGAAGGTTATGAAGAATAATGAGCTAAAACTATTCAGGATTATATTTTTAGCATCGGCATTGTGGAATTTGATTGGTGCTGTCTTTGGTTATTTCAATACAGAATTCACTTTCTATATTTTTTTCGGCAGGGAGCTTGCTGACCCTCTCTATTATGCCATTTATCAAGGCGCATGGGGCACGACTCTCGTGTACTTCTTTGGTTACTTAATGGTGGCATACAATCCCACTAAACACTCAGGGATAGTCATTGTCGGGGGGATTGGCAAAGCAGGATTTGCCTTCAATTTGTTGCAACTATATTCAGCGAATATTGCCAGCCCAGTAGTATTTATCGTTATATTTGGGGATTTTGTTTTTGTAGCGCTTTTTCTCGTTTATTTATTTCGCCTGTACAAATTAAATATAAATATCATTTAGATTGGTTTTCAGGCAAGAATTAAAGAGATCAGGGTTTTCCCTCTCGCCTACACCTTTTTTCTGTCAGGTTAAAGCCAATGCCATTAACTTAGTGTATAAGTAACTGAAATACAGTAAAATATTTACTCGTATTCATCAATGGAGAGGACGC
>JBNKLG010000095.1:0-9527 GCA_050292235.1 Sedimenticolaceae bacterium
CTATATTGCCGCCAGAACACCGCCCATGCCTGTGCGGTTGCTAAAGTTGGCTGAGGCTTGTGGGTAATCAGGTAAATATAAACAATTAATTGGGCTGAAACGATTTCCGCTTTCGTCATCCGAGAGCTTGTTCCCGTCTCACTCCCTGACCCAGGTCCAGGCGTCCGCCAATTCCGCGGGTTCGAAGTGCTTTTCGCTGATGCCAACCAATTTCGCGAAGAGACTGTCCAAGGCAATCAGCCATTTCCAGACGTTGCTTTCGGTGACAATGGCTATTTTGTGGAGCTCTTTCATGTGAGTCATGACCCATTTCAGATCTTCGATACCGGCTTTTACGCCGAAGCCGGCGTCTTTGCCCAGTACGATCACGGCACTGACTTTTTCATATTCGGTAATTGCCTGTTCAAATCTTTCTATCTAGGCCTTTTCCTCTTCAAGGGAGACCTTTCCTGTGATTTCAAAACCTAGAATGGGGCCTTTGCTTTCCGGGAGTTCTTTGATCATTTTCAGTTCCTCTGTGGTGTCAAAAACATGGCGACAGGCGGCCACGCGAATGGAAAAAGGTCACCATCTGTTCCCTTCAGGTTTAAACAGCTTGTACGTTTGTATCTGTCCTTCGGCCATCTTTGGGCCAGCCAATTTCATGGAGTCAGACTTGATCGATCCCGGACCCTTGCTAGAGAATGCTATTAAAATGTTTATTATTGCAGGAGCCTGTAGGATTCGAGTCTTTATAATACTCACAGTTGACACTTTTATTCTTGACTCTAATGACCACACCTGTATCTGTGTGGGAACTATTGCAGTAAAAAGATACGTCTTGATCGGCATCTTTTTTTCTGTCAAATAGAATGTTTATTTTCCAATTGTCATACTGCGGACCATAACCTGTCGTAATTGTTATTTCACCAGAAGATGCGGATTTGCCGAGGTCATCTCCTGAGAGGGTTTCATTGTGTCCATCCCACTCATGATGTATCTCATATTTTTTCAGTACATAATCAGATGCATTATAAACACTTAATTTCAACTCATGACTCATGATCATTCTCCTTGATTAATTTGATTTTTCTTGGTCATTCTTTCCAATAAATTAGGTTACGAACCGCATCGAGGTCGCCTTCTGGCGCCAGTCTGGCAAGGTGCCAGCCATAGTCAGTAGAGCCCTGCATTGTGGACTGAAGGTGAATGTCGAACACATCGCCAGCGATGGCCGAATAGCTGGAGGGATATCTTGGGTAGACATGCCTTTTTCCTCCTTTGAAATCCTTGGCATTTGGTGCGGTGTAGGTCACCGTGGTGACAGGCTTGGTCCTGACCTACTTTCGTAAGGCTAGTACTGATGTCTACTGGTGTAAAGTCATTTCTGTTCACTATGCTGCCGCATAAATGGCACAAGCGTTATTGGCTGCGCAAGACCGCAAAGAGCCCCTTTGGTCTTTGGTTTCGGCGGCGTGTTGGGTCGATTTGTGGACGATATCGTCGATGACCGTCAGGCTTTGGCTGGTCCAAGGATCAGCTGCAACTGCTGCTCTTTGCTGCATGTCGGCAGCGGAAGTCTCAGGCCATGAGACTGAACGACCAGGGGGTGGCCATCAAGGGTTGCCGAACGGATGGTCTCGGCGCACTGATCGGGGTTTTCTACCCGGATCTGCAAATGGCCTCCATGGGGTAGGGCATAGCGGATGCCGTAGCCGGGCCAGTTGTCCGGGATTCGGGGTTCCAGCACCAGGGTATCCCCGGATTCGACCCGGAAACCCAGCAGGATCTCCACCGCGACGCGGTAATACCAGCCCGCCGCCCCCGTGTACCAGGTCCAGCCGACGCGGCCCTGGTGGGGATCGGTACCGTAGATGTCGGCGGCGATGACGTAGGGTTCGCCTTTGTAGCGGTCAGCCCGGACCGGGTTGGCGCAGTGACGGAGCGGGTTCATGAGCTGGAGCAGTTGCATGGCCCGATCACGCCGCCCCAGGAGGGCCATGGCCTGAACCACCCAGCAGGCGGCATGGCTGTACTGGCCGCCGTTTTCACGTACCCCGGCAACGTAACCCTTGATGTAACCGGGATCGCGCTCGGTATCGGCAAAGGGGGGGGTGAGCAGGCGAATGATTTCCGCGTTTTCGTCGATGAGCTGCTGCTCCACGGCATCCATGGCCTGCTCGGCCCGCCCGGGGGGCGCGGCGCCGGAGATGACGGCCCAGCTTTGGGCCAGGGCGTCGATGCGGCATTCGTCGTTGTCGGTGCTGCCCCAGGGCAGGCCTGCGTCATCATAGGCGCGCCGATACCAGTCGCCATCCCACCCGGTGGCGTTCAGAGCCTGTTCGAGCTGCTGACGACAGGCATGGTAGCTTTGTGCCCGCTGTTCATCCCGGCGTTGCTGGCAGAGGGAAATCCAGTCGTCCAGCATCTGATAGAGGAAAAAGCCCATCCAGACACTCTCGCCCCGGCCCTGATGGCCGATGCGGTTCATGCCGTCGTTCCAGTCGCCACTGCCCATCAGCGGCAGACCGTGTTCGCCGCAGGTCAGGGAGCGATCCAGGGCACGACAGCAGTGTTCATAGAGATCGGCGGAGGTATCGCTCTGTACCAGCGGCAGGTAGTTTTCGTCCTGGCCGGAGGGCAGTTCTTCCGCTTTTAGGAAGGGGATCACCTGATTCAGCAGATCTCCATCGCCAGTGGTCCTGAGGTATTCCGCCGTGACCCGGGGCAGCCAAAGCAGATCATCGGAGAAGCGGGTGCGCAGGCCATGGGCCAGTGGCTCGGGGTGCCACCAGTGGCAGACATCTCCGGCTTCGAACTGATGGGCAGCGTGACGCAGGATGGCGTTTCGGGTGTGGTTCGGATCCAGAGGCAGCAGATTGGCGGCATCCTGCAGCTGATCCCGAAATCCGTAGGCACCGCCGGACTGGTAGAGCGCTGACCGTGCCCAGATGCGGCAGGAGAGGATCTGATAAGGGAGCCAGGCGTTGAGTAACGGATTGAGTTGCGGTTCTGGGGTTTCCACTTGCAGGGGGTTCACCAGATCCTGCCAATCTTGGCGGGCGGTCTGGAGCTGTTGTGCCGCTGCGCCGGGTTGGCGATAGGGGGCGATGAAGGCATCGATTTCAGCCGCTGAAGTGGTCTCCCCCAGTAGGATCAGGACCTCCAGCTCGCCGCCAGGGGCCAAGTGCCAGTCCGCTGCCAGGGCAAAACAGGGATCTTCCGATCCCGTGCAGCCATCGAGAGGCCCCCCCCGGCGCAAAGCGGCGGGCTGGTTCAGATCGCCATGGCGACCGATAAAATGGAGGCGATCCGTGCTTTGGCTGCGTTGTTGCGGAGCTTGACCGGGGGAGAGCAGAGCTGAGAAGGCGATGCCATCGGTAAAGGGTCCGGCCTCGGGATTGCGCGCCCAGAGACCTTCTGCACTCGACAGGGCATCGGTTTGGATGGAGCTGGGATAGCGCGGCTGATTGCCCAGCACCAGAGACTGGAAGCTGTAGAGGCCCATAGGGCGGCTCAGATCGGACCGGTTGCTAAGGCGAAGACGCAACACCCGCAGTGGTTGTTCAGATGCCATGAAAATCTCGGTGCAACAGCGCCAGTCCCGGTGATCGACTTCAAAACGGCTAAAACCCAGGCCATGGGTGATCCGATAGTCGGCAGGTGCCGGGGCGGGGCCGGGCAGGGGAGACCAGAACCGGCCGGTTTCCGGGTCACGCAGGTAGAGGGCCTCGGTATGGGGATCGCTCACCGGGTCGTTGGCCCAGGGAGTGAGACGGTTGGCCTGGCTGTTGCGGAACCAGGTGTAGCCAGCCCCCCGTTCGCTGATGAGGCAGCCGCCCAGCGGGTTGGCGATGACGTTGATCCAGGGCAGTGGTGGCAAGCGGTGAGCGTTCTGCTGCCAGTCCAGATGAATCCGGTAGTTCTGCTCGGCATCGAAGCCGCCGTAACCATTCCACTGCGTCAGCTCGGCAGGCGCTGGAGGCATGGTTGGCGTGGCTTTGTCCGTGGCAGATGGCGTAAAGAGACGGATTGCGTCCCGATGGCCGCCATTCAGGGTCAGTGCCTGCTGCGGGTCATCCGCGATACCCAGGCAAAAGGTCAGTTCCTGCTGTTCACCGGGTGCCAGCCGAATCCGGGTTCGCAGGCTGAGGACAGGGTCCAGCACATTGCCGATTCCGCCGGAGAGATGGGGCTGGTGCAGGGCCTGGGGGGAGGCGGGGGTGCGGCCCCGTCCCAGAAAGGCGAGGCGGTCGGTTTCCCATTCCAGTTCATCCGTTGCGCCCTCCAGCCAGTGGGCCAGACAGGGCCATTGCTCATGGGCGGCGCGGGGGCGGCGTCGGGCCAGCAGAGTGCCGCTGTCTGGGTCGAGTTCGGTCTGCACGAACAACTTGGCAAAGGCCGGGTGGGCGGCGTCGGCATCGGCGTAAAACAGCGAGACCTCCAGATAGCTGGTGACCTCCAGCCGACGCGGGCGTTCGCTGTCGTTGCTCAGCCGGAGCTGGCGGCGTTCCAGTGGGGCATCTTCGGCCAGGGTCAGGCGCAGGCGGCTCTCGATGCCCTGCCAGCTCTGGCTCAGTGCAGCCCAGCCATCGCCTTGCTCAAAGCCATAGCTGGCAGCGGTGGTGCGTACCGGCTGGAAACCGATGCTGCTGTACTCCCCCGTGTCCAGGTCGCGCAGATAGAGAAAAAAACCCCAGTCATCCTGCACCGGATCGGGTCGCCAGCGGTTGAGGGCCAGATACCGACTGCTGGATTGACCGGCACCGCTGGCCGATAAGGTGACCTCGTACCGGCCATTGTCAAGATGCGCCCATTCGGGTGCCGGTATGGCGGGGGGATCCATGGTCATGCAGGTTTCTCGCTGAGATGGATATCTGGACCAGTATAGACCTGGCCGTTGAGTGTCAGGTTGAGGCTGGCGATCATCGGAGGGCGGATATGGATGCCACCGGGGGGCATCCGGTAGTCACCACCAAGCTGGATCTGAAGCTGATCGTCGATTTGCCGGAGGCTCAGATCCACTTGACCCCAGTAGGTCAGCAGCCCCTGGGCCTGGACGACCTCGCTGTTGGCAAGCCAGTCGGCGGGGATGCCTGCTGCCAGCACCAGGCTCTGATCGGGATGGCGCTCGTAGGCGAACAGGGTCAGCCAGGCCAGGGTGAATTCAGCCCCGATCCAGGCGTGGGGCAGATCGCCCAGGTGGCCGGGAGAGCGCGGGTCGTGCCAGCTGATCTCCGGCCACTGATTCCAGGCCAGGGGGCGGCGGTCGGCGAGGAAGAACGCCAGCAGCTCATGGGCCTCGTCCCGTCGGCCCAGTCGCACCAGGGCGGCGATGATGCGGATCTCATAGGCCGAGTAGTTGTGCCAGGGCATCTTGCCATCCCGGCGCTGGCGAAAGCCCTCCAGGTAACGATCGAAAGTGGCCTGGATGACCGCATCGGGTACGCCGGGCAGCTCGTCCAGCCAGGCAATGGCGGTGGCCGTGGCAGCGGGATCGAAGTCCGCCAGCTCCAGCGAACCGGGGACATAGTCGATTTCAGCCCGTTGGCGGACGCCTTCGAGGGAGCGGGCCAGGTGTTGGTGAAAATCGTCTCGCAGTGATGCCAGTTCTTCCCGGTTCAGTTCGATCTGATCAGCCATGGCCAAAGCGTCATCCAGTCCGCGCAGGGCACAGAAGTTATCCCAGTAAGCATGGACGTGGTGGGCCAGATAGCCTTCATGGCTGGCAGAGACGGGCAGAAGCCCCTGGGCCAGAGGATCGCTGCACTCCTGTTGCAGCAGGGATTGCATGAAGTCGAGACAGGCCCGGATACGGGGCTGGAGATCTGTCAGCCATTGGGTATCGCCACTGAAACGCCGGTATTCCCAAAGCCCGAACAGGAACTGGCCGAGACTGTCGTGCTCCACCAGCCAGTCGGCCTTGTCGGGGTCAATGCAGCAGGGGATGTTGCCGTCCTCTGCCTGGTATTCTGCATACCAGCGCAGGAAATCGGCCACCTCTGTCTGGCACCCGGCCCGCAGCAGGGCAGCGCTGAGGGTGACCCCATCCCGAATCCAGGCCCGGGTGTAGCGGCGCGGCCCCGGTTGCAAGATCTGGCCATCCCGCTGCAGCAGAATGTGGCCCAGAGCGGTGCAGGCGGTTTCGGCGGCATCCTGGGCAACTGCGGGCAGTTGAAACCGGGGATAGTGGACCAGTTTTCCCTGCCAACTGGCTATGGCTGCTGCCCGCCGCTGTTCGGCGGAGAGGCTTAACAGCTTGTCAGGGATAGTTGGCTGGTCCTGATAGGGCAGAAGGCAACTGAGCTGGAAGCAGCCATCGGCAGCCAGATCAAACTCGTAGCTGAGTGCGGCAGAGGCCCATCCCCGGACATCTCCGGCACTGGTGGCGGAGGGCAGTCGGCCCTCCGCCAGGTCATTGATGATCTCGCCCCGTGCTGACGAGGTGGCGCCCACGGCTTCGGGTGGGCGATCCGGTCGCAACTGGCGACCCTGATTGAACTGGAGGGCCTGGCCATCCCAGTGGATCTGATGCAATCGTCCCATGTTGCCGTAGTGGCGGTGGCCGCTTTGCCAGGGCGGGGTCAGCTGGAAGGGGCGCAGCGCCAGCAGAAAGCGGCCCTGGCGCGGGGTCTGGCCAAGGTTGCGCAGCCGGTAATCCACCAGCAGACACTGATCCAGGGCGTAGCTCTGTACCTCCAGACTGAGGTTGCGGTCAGCCAGTTGGCGGGTGATGCCCGGTAAGGGCAGGCCCGCTTCGGTCAGGGCCGGTTGATGTTCGGCATCCGCCCAGCCAATGAGCTGGTCATCCAGGTAGAGGAAGGGGTCGAGGCAGGCGTCGGCCTGATCGATCTCCACCTGAGCCTCCTCGTTGAGCAGGGCGCAGCCACTGCCTGCGGGAGTGCCCAGGCTGGTCCAGTAGCTCTGTTCGCGCAACAGATGACGGGGATAGTGACCCCGTGGGGACTGACTGGCCAGTTGATGCCAATAGGCTGGGGCAGAGCGGCCCGCTTCCGGCGGGATCAGGTTCAGGCCTCTTATCCCCTGAGGATGATCTAACCGTAGGCGCAGCCGTTGTAGACGGGCATCGGGCAGCCAGAGGTGGCTGGTCTCGCCCACCGGCGGTGCAATCTCTGCCAGGGGATACCAGTCGCCGTTGTCATCGGATTCCAACCAGGCATGGCAGCCCTGATCCAGCCACTGGATGCTCAGACCGCCCAGTGGTCGGGGGCTGTCGAAGGCGAGGCAGAGCCAGGGACGCTCATCAGAGGGGTCGGGATGCCAGCAGGACTGCCCCTGCCACCAGTCGGCACTGGACCAGTAGGGTGGCTGGCTGGAGCAATAGACAGCGGGAGGGGGATAATCGCCTCGATCCTCATAGCTCAGCCCACTCAGTAGCAGTTGACCTTTGCCGCCGGGACCTGCGACCAGGGCAATCTCGATGGCACTGATCTCTTTGGGCGGTCCGTCGCCAGCAGGTCCCCAGGCGAAGCTGAGATCCTCTTCGCTGATCTCCAGGGGCCGGGGTTGGTCGCTGAGCTGGAGTTCGGGTTCCAGATAACGCCAGCAGTTGCCATCGGTATCGGCCAGTTTGAACTCCAGTTGATTGGCCGGGCTGTCACCGCTCAGCTGGCAGCAAAAGGTAAAACGTTGCGGCAGTGCCAGATTCAGGGGGAGGCGGGCCACAACGAAGCCGCCGCTGTCGTGAAAATCGAACTCCAGTGTCAGGCTGTCATTTTCTGTGCTGAGTGCCAGAGTGGCCGGGGCCTGGGTGATGGCCTGCCAGGAGGCTCCGGCGGCCAGTTGCTGGATAGGGCGGGTGTCGAAAGTCATGGGCTGAGCCGGAATCTGTTGACAGAGAGAGCCATTGATTCTACACATGTGAACTGTTTTTGCGGCAATGATGCCCACCCCCTTCACCACAAGGTGCCCCAGTCTGTGCCAGAAACCACTGATCGTCTGCAGTTAAATCGTCAAACCTGGCACGGTTTCCGGTCAAAACTCAAACAATTTGGCGCCGCAAAGGAGGGGCGGCGGGGCAAACAGATGCTCCTGGGTCTGCTGCTGATGCTGCTGATGCTCAATGGCCTCAATGTGCTCAACAGCTATGTCGGGCGGGATTTCATGACCGCCATTGAGCAAAAGGACATGCCCAGCTTTATCCGCATGACGCTGCTCTACATCGGTGTCTTTGCCATCAGTACCCTGGTGGCGGTGTTCTACCGATTCATCGAGGAACGGCTGGGGCTGTTGTGGCGCCATTGGCTGACCAGGGATGCGGTCAACCACTATCTGAATGATCGTACCTACTACCGCATGCACCTCAGCCATGCAGTGGCCAACCCCGATCAGCGCATCTCCGAAGATATCCGGGAACTGACGGTCATGACCCTTTCCCTTCTGCTGATTCTCCTGAATGCGTTGCTGACAGTGATCTCCTTCTCCGGCGTCATGTGGTCCATCAGCCCGAAGCTGTTTGTGGTGGCCATTCTCTATGCCCTGCTGGGCTCACTGGTGACCGTGGCCCTGGGCAAACCCCTGGTGCAGCTCAACTATCAGCAATTGGATCGGGAGGCCAACTTCCGGGCCGGTCTGTTGGAGATTCGCGAGAACAGCGAGTCGGTGGCGTTGCTTCACCGCGAGCGCCGGATGGGGGGGCGCCTGCTGAAACATCTGCAATCCCTGGTGGATAATTTCCAGCGCATCATCGCCGTGAACCGGAATCTGGGCTTTTTTACCACCGGGTATAACTACCTGATTCAGATCATTCCCGCTCTGGTGGTGGCGCCCCTGTTCATCAATGGCGAGGCGGAGTTTGGCGTGATCGCCCAGTCAGCCATCGCCTTTGGCCATCTGCTGGGGGCCTTCTCGGTGATCGTCAGCAATTTTGGCTCTATCTCCAACTACACGGCGGTGGTGGGCCGTCTGGGTTCACTCTGGCAGGCCATGGAACCGGCAGAGCTGGAACGGCGACACCCGAAGATCGAGGTCTGTGACCGCTGTGGCGAAGTGGTGTTCGATCGATTGACCCTGAGCGCCTCACGGGGTGACGAGGTACTGGTGCGTGACCTGAATCTGCGTGTGCCCAGGGGATCCAATCTGCTGATTCATGCCACTTCTCAAGCAGCGCGACTGGCCCTGGTGCGCGCCACTGCAGGCATCTGGTTGACGGGGGAAGGGCGTATCAGTCGTCCCAATCTGGATCAGATTCTTTTTCTCCCCCAGCGTCCCTACCTACCGTCAGGCACCCTGTCCGAATTATTGGTGCGCACCAGTGATGAGCGTCGGACCGAGCCCGCTGAGGTCCGGCACTGTCTGGAACAGCTGGGCCTTCTCTCCGTGCTGGAACGGGCGGGCGGCATGGATAAGGAGCAGGACTGGGATGACCTCCTCTCACTGGGTGAGCAGCAACTGCTGGCGGTGGGCCGCCTGTTGCTGGCCAGGCCGGAGTTCGTTTTTCTCGACCGGCCGGCCAATGCACTGAATCCTGTGCAGTTGCGTCTGGTGCTGGATCTCCTGAATCAGCAAGGCATTACCTATCTGACCCT
>JBNKLG010000096.1:0-9215 GCA_050292235.1 Sedimenticolaceae bacterium
CCCGCCTCCACTCCGCCTGCCCGGCGCTACCCCGGTACCCCACCAGTGCTCACCGGCAGCACCTTGCCACCGGCCAGCCCCCACCGGGCCACAGTGGAGATAGCCCTGCTCCGCCGGGCTGGGTGGTGCATCGCTGACCAGGGTACGAGGTGCCGTGGCCACGCCGGGGGCCAGCGTGGCAAAGATAGGATCAAGCTGCCGAACCGGGGCAGTCTCGCCACCGACCATCAGGCAGTAGCCGCGCTCCAGCCCCCAGACGCCGCCGCTGGTGCCCACATCCAGATAGAAAACGCCCTTCTCAGCCAGCCGCTTGCCCCGGGCGATATCGTCCTTGTAATAGGAGTTGCCGCCATCGATGAGGATATCGCCCGGTTTGAGAAACGGCATGAAGCCCTCGACGGTCTTATCCACCACCGCCGCTGGCACCATGATCCAGACCGGGCTGGGATGGGCCAGCTTGGCCAGCATCTCCTCCGGGGAACTCGCCCCCACTGCCCCTTCCTGCACCAGGGCATCCACCGCAGCGGCATCGAGGTCATAGACCACGCACTCATGACCGGCCGCCATCAGCCGCCGCACCATGTTCGCTCCCATGCGTCCCAAACCGACCATACCCAGTTGCATATCGCCTCCGTTTGTTTTGATTGATCTCGTTCCCATGCTCCGGTGTGGGAACGCACACTCAGCGGCGCGACCGAAAAAACGCCCGCAAACAATCCCCACACGCTTCTGCCAGCACCCCGCCCCGACTCAGGGTTCGGTGATTGAAACGCTCGTCAGATGGCAATAGATCGAACACCGAGCCCGCCGCACCGGAGCGCGGGTCAGTCGCCCCAAACACCACCTCAGCCACCCGCGCATGGACGATGGCCCCGGCGCACATGGGACAGGGTTCCAGAGTGACATAGAGAATACTGCCGGGAAAACGGTAATTCCCCAACCGCTGCCCCGCATCGCGCAGGGCCTGAATTTCAGCATGGGCGCTGGGATCATGGCCGCTGATGGGGCGATTGAAGCCCTCGCCAATGATTTCGCCCTCCCGTACCAGCACTGCCCCCACCGGCACCTCGTCTGCTGCTTCGGCCTGCCGGGCCAGGGCCAGCGCCCGGCGCATGTAGGTTTCATCCTCTGTAGACATCACACCCTTCTAAAAACCAGCCTTTCAGCCAGTCTAGCATTGGGAACCGAAAAGAGGCGGCTCAGCTATCCGACAAGCCCATTGAATCCCCAGCCCACCAGAGTAAAGGCCAGGGCAAGTATGGCGGCAAAGAGGATCAACGCCTGCCACTGAATGACCTTGCGCAGAATCAGCATCTCCGGCAGCGACAGCGCGGCCACGCTCATCATCAGCGCCAGCGTAGTGCCAATAGCCACCCCTTTGGTCAGCATGGCCTCAGCCACCGGAATGACACCGGTTGCGTTGGAATAGAGGGGAATCCCCATGAGTACCGCTGCGGGCACCGTATACCAGGCATCCCCCCCCAGATGGTCACTCACCCATTGCGCGGGCACAAAGCCATGAAAGAGCGCACCAATCCCGATGCCCGCCAAGACCCACTTCCAGATGCGTCCAACAATCGCCTTGACTTCTGCCAGGGCGTAGCGATGCCTACCCATAAGGGATCTATCCGGCTCGGGCAAGTCGGCCTTGCCCATGTGGATCTCCCAAACATAGGGCTCGACCCAGCGCTCGGGTCTGAAGCTCTGCATGGCGATGCCACCGAACCAGGCCACCAGCAGCCCAGCGCCCACATAGAGCGCCGTCAGCTGCCAGCCCAGAATACCGGCCAGGATCACCACCGCCACCTCATTGATCATGGGGCTGGCGATCAAAAAGGAGAAGGTGACGCCCAGGGGTATGCCCGCCTCGACAAAACCGATAAAGAGCGGCACCGACGAGCAGGAGCAGAAGGGTGTAACCGCCCCAAGCGTCACGGCAACGCCCCGCGCCTGCCAGGCGGGCCGGTCCCGCACAAAACCGCGCACCCGCTCCGGTGAGAGCAAGGCGCGCAGCAGACCCATGAGATAAATCACCACCACCAGCAGCACAAAGATCTTGGCCACATCCATGAGGAAAAACTGCACCGCCGCCCCCAGCGAGGTCCCTGGTGAAAGATGCAGAAAATCGAACGCCAGCAGATTGCCGAAGGCTTCAAACATGGATCAGGCTCGATCAGCCTTCACTGACCCAGCTACGCACCTGATCCGGCCCGGGCAGACCACCCGCATGGACAACCTTGCCATCGACGACCACCCCGGGCGTGGACATCACCCCATAGGCCATGATCTGCGCCATGTCGCTGATCTTTTCCAGCGCAATCTCCACCCCCGCCTGCTCGGCGGCGATGCGGATAAGATTGGCCGTGGTCTCACAGTTCTTGCAGCCCGAACCCAATACCTTAATCTGTTTCATGCTGTTCTCCTGATTGAAAATGGGTTATTCAGAGGTCGTAGTCGCCGCTCAAAGGTTTATCGCCCTCGACCACGGGCAGGGTCAGCGCATTGCCCCAATGCGCCCAGCCACCGTTGTAAAGGCGCACATCCTTGACCCCCAGGTGTTTCAGTTGCAGGTAGGCCAGACTCATCCGAAAGCCATCATGGCAATAGAGATAAACCCGCTTGTCCTTTGGCAAATCCTGATACAGCCGGGCCAAGTCCTCGTCCGGCAGCCACCTTTGCGACTGGGCATCGGTGCCCTCCAGACTGACGATATTGATCGCCCCCGGAATATGCCCACCCCGGATCGCATGCTGGATCTGCTCGCCGCTGTACATCGCCTTGGAACGGGCATCCAGCAGCACGATCTTGGGATCGCGACGGGAAACCACATCGTCGTAAACATCCGTCCACTCAACCAGCATGTCAGGATTGGCAGGCTTGAGCGTCACCGTGCCGGGCTGGGGTTTAACAGGCGTCTTCTCCAGCGCATTGAAGGCCGTCCACTCCAGGGTGCCGCCATCGAGCATCCTGACCTGATCCATGGGAAAGCCATACAGCGCCAACATAAAATAGAGCCGGGAGGCCAGCGCCGTTCGTGCATCGTCATAGAGCACCAGGGTCGAATCATCATTCACCCCCCAGCTGCGCAGACGGGCCTGAAACACCTCATGCGAGGGGAAGCGCATCAGGGGCACCGCCGGGTTATCTCCCAGATCCTTGAACCGCTGCACCTGAACCGCACCCGGAATATGACCGACACGAAAATAGCGATGCGGGTGGTAGCGCACTTCCAGGACGACCAGATGATCGTCATCGATATGCTCCGCCAGCCAATCCGCATCCACCAGAAAACCGGGCCGCGCACTGGCTACCGAACAAAGCCCCCACAGCAGGAGCGAAACCAAGAGGTTTTTCATGGCCAGCCTCTCAGGCACAACAAGGCGCACTGGGGCGATTGGGCATTTCTTCCAGCGCGATGGCATCCTCTGCATAGGGAGACATTCCCTGCACACCCGAAGCCGTTTCCCGCAGCACCTGAATTACCCAGGCTGGCAGCCCGGGATGCAGTCGGTAGTAGATCCAGAGGCCCTCACGCCGATCTGCCACCAGCTGCACCTCACGCAGATAGGCCAGATGACGCGACATGGTCGGCTGCGGCGCACCGATGGCATGGGTCAGCTCACAGACGCAAAGCTCCTCATGGGCCAGCAGCAATAACAGAGAGCGCAGACGGATGTCGTGCGCAATGGCAGGATATAGTGTCGAGGGCGATATATTCATTTTTCGAAATATATCGCAAGGGGAATATTACATCAACGGAATATAGATGGCGTTCCCACGGAGAACCGTGGGAACCCGAGAGATGAAGAACGACTATTTCACCCGATGCCAGGTCTGGGTACGATAGAAAACACCGAGATAGCCACGCACCTTCAACTGGCCACCCTCCAGCCAGAGCTTGCAGCTGTAGACCTTGCCGTTCTTTGGATCCAGAATACTACCGCCACTGTACTCCTCGCCCTTTTGGCTCAGCCCCCAGATCACCTCCATGCCCTGAATCGGCTGATCCTTGCGCGAACCCTTGCACTTCGCACAAAGGGGGTTGGGATCCTCACCCTTCTTCCGGAACAGCCTGGTCACCCGGCCATAGTATTTGCCGCCCTTGGCATAGATATTCACGATGGACTTGGCTTGATGGGTCTTATCGTCGATGGTCTTCCAGTTACCCAGAACCGAACCATCCCCCGCCATCGTCGAACTGGCAAATGCCAAACTGAACAGTAGCGAAAGCAAAACCAGTTTAGAGAGTTTTTTCACGACGCCTCCATTGGGCCTGAGATAGAAAAGCAAAGGATATCGCACAAGGCGATCCTTTGGGATTGTACAGAATAACTAACCCATGGCTATCCACAATGGCTATCACAAACCTTAGGCCATGCGTTTCCACGAGGGGCATAAAAACGAGGCATAGGGAACCTAACAGTCGAAAAACCATTGATTCCCTGGCCAATAAACCCAGACAATGCTTCCTCAGTAACGGCACAACAGAAATAACCGCATGGCCATCAAACAAGGCATGATGCAGGAACTGCTAACCGGAAAAACGAGGCTGGTATGAGCAAGATCGGGCAAAAGGAGCGTGCCACACAAAACCGCGTGATGGCGCGTACCGATGGCTGAATCACAAAACAAAGCTGGGCTTTTTCGACAACAACGTGGACCTGCGTTATCAGGACGAGATTCACGGCAGCCTGTTGATGCAGGTGAACCGCACCATCGAAATTCTTCAGGCCAAGTATCTCAAGGCGTGGATCTCCTACGAAGGCTTGCAACGGGTGGAAACCTGGCCGGTGCCGGAGGCTGCGCTACGCGAAGCGATCCTCAATGCCGTGGTACACAAAGACTACGCCAGCGGTGTGCCGATTCAGATCAGCGTCTATGCCGACAAGCTGATGATCTGGAATCCGGGTGTTTTGCCGCCCGATTGGGACGTGGCCAAACTGCTGGCCAAGCATGCCTCGCAGCCGTTCAACCCAGACGTGGCCAATGCCTTTTTCCGTGCGGGAATGGTCGAGTCCTGGGGGCGGGGTATCGAGCGCATCCTGGCGGCCTGCGCCGAGGCGGCTGTGCCTGTACCGCAGTTACAGTATGAACAGAGCGGTTTCTGGATCACCTTTCCCTTTGCGGCGGAACAGACCGGGCAGGTGGAAGAACCGGAAACTACCCAAATAACGCCCCCGAAAACGCCGGGGAAAATTTTGGCCGCGCTACGGCAAGACGACACGCTTTACTCTCGTTCCCACGCTCCCGCGTGGGAATGCATACGGCAGCAAGGACTAACTAATGGGTAGAAGCCGCTACAAAATAACAGACCCCACGCAGCCACACTTTGTCACGCTGACGGTACTGCACTGGATACCTGTATTCACCCGTCCCGATACAGTAAATATCTTGTTGGATGCCATTCGCTTTCTTAACAAAGAAAGCCTGAAGGTCTATGCCTACGTGGTTTTGGAAAACCATTGCCATTTTGTGCTGCAAAGTGATGCCCTGGATACGGATATCCGCAGGCTTAAATCCTGGACTGCCAGACAGTTGATAGAGTTTCTGGCACAGCATGGCGTTAAACAAATCCTTGACCAGTTGGCCTTTTATAAAAAGGCACATAAAGATGATCGTGCATATCAGTTCTGGCAGGAAGGAGATCGGTGCTGTTGTTGTTACACACGAAGTGCTGGTTCCTGAGACCAGCAAGAAGATCAAGATCCCCAATATCTGTCGTGTTTTCGGTGTTGAATATATCAACACATTCGAGCTATTGCGGTTGATGGAAGCCCGGTTCATTTTGCAACCTGGCATCTGAATGCGAACGCAGGAAAACGAGGCTTCTAGCCCGCCTGCCGACACCCAGGCCCGCTGATCTGGCTTCTCCCCCCCGTTTGGGGGCTGACCTTGATCTGGGTGCTGATGCGCTCTTTCAACGCCAACACATGGGAGATCACGCCGATCAGCTTGCCGTCCTGTTGCAGGCCCGCCAGGGTCTCCAGAGCGGTATCAAGGGCGTCATCGTCCAGGGTGCCGAAGCCTTCGTCCAGAAACAGGGAGTCCACCCGGACGTTCTTGCTGGAGAGCCGGGAGAGCCCCAGGGCAAGGGAGAGGCTGACGATGAAGCTCTCGCCACCGGAGAGGTTTTTGGTGGAGCGGATCTCTCCAGCCTGGTAGTTGTCGATGACGTTCAACTCCAGGGGAGCCTCTTCATCACGTACCAGCAGATAGCGATCGGACATTTTCTGCAGTTGGCGATTGGCCTGGGCGACCATCAATTCGAAGGTAAGACCTTGGGCGAAGTTGCGGAATTTCTTGCCATCGGCAGAACCGATCAGGGCATGCAGATTCTCCCAGGGACGGCAGACGTTTTGCTGGGCCTCGATGGCTGCCTGTTTCTCCTGGATCCGCACCTTGGCGGTCTGATGTTCATTGAGCTGGTGTTTGTGTTGGGCGATACGCTCTCGCAAGTCGTTCAGGGTCTCTTGCTGCGTTTGGTATTGGGGTTGAAGTTCAGACAAGGGTTGATCGCTGAGCTTGCGCTCCCTCTCTCTGGCCAAACGCTGTTCCCGATCCTGTTGGCGGGCATTCAGTGTAGTCTGTCGCTCATCCAAAAGCCGAGCTGCTGCCACCAGCGCCGATTTCTCTGCCAACGTGAGCCTGGCCGCCAGGAAGGCCGCCTCGGTTGTGAATTGGATCGCTGCCAATGCCTTCTCAAACGCCGTCTCCAGTTGCTTCAGTTCCGGGGCACGTTGCCGAATGCTTTGACTCAAGGTTTCCAGGCGGGTTTTGGCCCTTTCCCAGCATTTCAGTCCCTCTTGCTGCTGTTCTCTGGCTGTTCTTTCAGCCGCTTCCGCCTCAACAATCAACTGATTCAAACGCCGCTCTTCCTGATCCGGGTTCTGATAGCCATAAAGGGCGGTTCGCTGCTCCCGGCCACTGGCCAGGTCTTTGGTCTGGCGTTCTTGGCGTCTCTGCCAATCGACCAAGGTATCGGATTGGGTCTGTATCTGTACTGCCAAGGCCTTGAGATCGCTGTCGATGGTGGCCAGTTGCTTTTCGATATTGGCCTTTTCCCGGCTCTGATCCAACCAGGATTGGCGACGCAATTTGAGGGACTCAAGGACGGATGCGAAGTCTACCCCGGAGAGATCTGTTACCCCCAGTGGTCGCAGTTTGGCGGCAGCACTCTCAGCGCGTCTTTTGAACACTGCCGTCGCCGTCTCCAATGCTTGGGTTCGCTCCGCTAATGTCTGTTCGGCCAGTTGCTGCCCATTCAGCGCAGTGGCGACCCGATTTTCTGCCGCGACCAGATCCTCTCGGGCCAGATTTTCCTTCGCCTCCCGAGCCTGGATGCTGACCTCTTGCTGTTCTGCCTGATCGATCAATCGGCTGAGCGCCTCGATGCGTTGCTCAATACTATCGGGAACGGGCACATTGCCTGTCGCATAGGGGTGCTCGATCGCGCCACAAAGGGGGCAAGGTTGGCCATCTTCCAGACGGGCGCGATGGCTCTCCAACTCGGTGATTCTGGCCTGTAGGCTCAGTTCACGCAGCAGGCCCTCTTTCTCGGCCCGGTATTCGCGCAACAGCCGCTCGCCCAGCAGCTGGCTCAGTGCCTCCCGCTCTTGTTGCACGGCGGCACTGGCGTCCCCCAGATTCTGCTGCTGAAGGGCGCAAGCCGCCTGACAGCTTTCAACCAATGCCCGCGCCTGAGCCAAAGCCGTTTCGGCATCGGCCTGGATCTGCTCCTGGTGACGGATCTCCTGCTGGCTGTCCACCAACCCCTTCAACTGTATTTCGACTGCGGCCAGTTCAGCGATCAGCGCTTCATCCCGGGCATGTTGTTTGAGATAGGCATCCGCCTGGGCCAGCTTCGCCTCGGCCTGACGACGATCCTCCTGTTGCTGGCGCTCAGCTGCTTGATAGATGCGTCGTTTCTCTGCGGCTGCATCCACCGTCTCTTTGGCCTCGGCCAGGGTTTGGCTCAGATCGGCCAAACGCTGATCCAGGGCACGAACCTGTCTCAGATCCGGCCCAGCCAAACTCAGCGCCTCTTTGGCGCGGACATGCTGTTGTTCTGCCATCGCCAGGGATGTCTTGCCAGCCGCGACAGCCGCCTCCAGTTTCGGCAGAGAGGCCTCCTCGGTTTGCACGGCCTTCTGCTCATCGGTCTGCTGCTGACGCACAGTAAGGAGCTGGGCGTAGAGACCATCCAGAGTGGCAGTCTGTTCGGCCCGACTGAGTTTGGCACGATCTGTCTCGAACGCCGCCTTGTCAGCCTTCAGCACCTTGGCCTCTTCACTCAGGTTGGCGATCTCCTCCTTCAGCGCTTCGATCTGGTTGAGCCAATCGATGGCTTTCTGGGTCTCGCCTATCTGGCGAGTCAATTCGGTCTCTTGGCGTTGCCCGTCCTCCAGGCTCTGTTGGATCTCTGCCTCCTGGCTGGGTTCCAGCAGCCGGATGCCTGCCGTCTCCGCCTGAAGCAGGCTCAGCCTCTCCCGCTCCTCACGCTGGCGCTCGTGAACGTGGATGGAAATCTGGCTGTAGATCTCAGTGCCGGTGATCTGCTCCAGAATGGGTGCACGCTGGTCCACCTCGGCCTTAAGGAAGGTGTCGAAGCCACCCTGAGCCAGCAACATAGAGCGGGTAAAGCGATCGAAGTCCATGCCGGTCAGGGTCTCTATCTGCTCAGCAACACCGCGGAGGCTGGAGGCCAATACCTGGCCGGACTGGGTGTCGGCCAGCTCATGCTTCGGGGCCTGGAGTTCGCCATCGGCCCGTTTGCGCGACCGGTGCTGACTCCAATGGCAACGATACTGCCCTTGCTGGGTCTCAAAGCTTACCTCGGCAAAGCAATCGCCGGTCTGGCGGGAGAGAATGTCGTTACTGCTCTTGGTCACCTTGCTGAGCCGCGGTGTCCGCCCATAGAGGGCCAGACAGATGGCATCGAGGATGGTGCTTTTTCCCGCACCGGTGGGGCCGGTGATGGCGAAGAGACCGTCGGCGCTAAAGGCTGGGTGAGTCAGATCGATCTCCCACCCGCCAATCAGGGAGTTCAGGTTTTTAAAGCGGATCTGGCGTATGCGCATCCCCTACTCCGCCTGTGGGTCGTCTTGTTGCAGTGACATCAGGGTCTCCCGGTAAACCTGCAGCAGCTCGGGCTGCTGCTCTTCGGGCACCTCATGGGCAGAGAGACAGCGCTGGAAGACATCGGTCGGGCTCAGCTC
>JBNKLG010000097.1:0-9207 GCA_050292235.1 Sedimenticolaceae bacterium
TTACCAGGACTGTCTTCATACGCAGTGCGGTTGTGGGCGACCATCTTATTGTCAAAGTAAATTAAATCACCCCTCTCTAAACGGAAGCTTAATTTGTATTGGGGATTGTGCAGATAATTATCTAGTGGAAAAAGTGGATATCACCAAAAGGGCTGGTTAGGACAAGAGTTTCCTAAATACCCGCCGATTCCGCCTGTGAACGGGTTATCATATTCAGTTCATCAGCGACCAGGCTGAATCAGGCGGCTCCTCCTGTCATCGGAACAATGGGATCTCGCCTTTTAATCTCAATCCACTTTTATTCCAATCCCAAAATAAACGCCCAGGCTTCGGCGCTGATGGGCATAACTGAAAGTCGATTGCCTTTCCGTAGTAGAGGGCAATCGCTCAGGAGGCCATCGGCATACTGCTTGAGTTCGTGCAGGCTGATGTTGCGTTTTGTGTCGCGCACAAAGGTAACGTCCACCAGATACCAGCGGGGGTTATCCGGATCACTCTTGGGGTCGAAGTATTTGTGATTCGGGTCAAAGGCGGTGAAGTCGGGGTAGCCCTCCCGGCTGATGCGCATGATGCCGACGATACCGGGTTCATCGCAATTGGAGTGATAAAAAAAGACCTGGTCGCCGATTTTCATCTGATCACGCATCATGTTGCGGGCCTGGTAGTTGCGCACCCCATCCCAGGGTTCGGTCTGTTGCGGACGGGATTTGAGGTTTTCAATGCCAAAGGCGTCGGGTTCGGATTTCATCAGCCAAAAGTTCATGGGTGTTCCATATCTGGTTGGAAAGCCTGATTATCCCATGGTAATTCCTGACTAAAAAACTTGAGTTTTGTCCAGGATCACCTATTTCTTACTGTAACAGTCGGTTATTTGCGGGCTGTTAATCCTATATCAGAACCATTTGAGGGGGTGGACCATGGCGTCATTGAATCCGTCTTTTAGTGAATTGCGTTTTCAGTTGGATGATCTTGAGGTTTGGAATGAGAAGATTGCTGCACAAATTGCGGTCCGGGAGGGTATTGAAATGACCGCAGCCCACTGGGAGGTGGTGCATTTTTTACGGACGGAGTGTGAGCGTCATGAGGGCATGTGTAATGCCCGCAAGATGGTGCGGGGATTGCAGCAGCGCTTCCAGGCCCAGGGAGGCAAGCGCTATCTTTACCAGTTGTTTCCCGGTGGGCCGGTACGTCAGGGGAGTCGCATAGCGGGTTTGCCTATGCCTGCGGAGACGCTGGATCTGTCGTTTGGGAGTGTCCATTAAAATCTCTAACCTCGCATACTGAATGGAGTTGATATTGGTTTGGATTACTCCAGGTTGGCTGCCATGTGCCGGAAGGTCTCCAGGCGACGGGGATCGATTTTGCCGCGTTCTACGGCGCTGATGAGAGCGCAGCCGGGTTCCTGGTCGTGGCGGCAGTTGCTGAATTGGCAGTGACCGAGCCAGGGCTGGAACTCTCGGTAGCCCTGTTCCAGTCCGGCGCGGTTTTTGACCAGGGGCCGAAAGCTGCGAACACCGGGGGAGTCGATGAGGTCGCCGCCTTGAGGCAAATGATAGAGGCAGGTGGCGGTGGTGGTGTGACAGCCTTTGCCGGTGGTATCGGAAAGCTTGCCGGTCTGAATCTTTTGATCGGGCACCAGGGCGGAAACCAGGCTGGATTTGCCCACGCCGGATTGGCCGACCAGGATGCTGGTCTTTTCGCAGATGTGGCCGATCAAAGGTGAAAGCCCAGGTTTGGTTCGGCAGCTGACGGTAACGAGGGGATAGCCGATGGTCGTGTAGTCGCCAAATTCCTGGGAAAAGGCTGACATGGCCCGGTCATCCAACAGATCTGCCTTATTCAGGCAGAGGATGGCCTGAAGCCCTATGTGCTCGGCGCTGATCAGGTATTGGTCAATCAGGTAGCGTTGTGGTGCGGGCTCTGGTGCCAGCACGATGATCAGGGTATCCAGGTTGGCAGCCAGGGGCTTTTCGCTGCCACCAAAGGTTGGGCGTATCAGGGTACTGGTGCGTGGCAGTAAAGCGCTGACCACACCTTGCCGGTTGCCGCTGGCTTGCCAGAGCACGCGGTCTCCGCATACGAGGTGCCCCAGGTTCTGGCGAAAACGGCATAGGTGTTGTTGCTCTTCGCTGTCTTCCACCCAGAGGTTGTTGCCGTGACGGGTGAGGATGCGGCCCTGTTGAATGGGGCTCTCTTCATCAGGGAGCGGATTCTCTTCCCGGCTGGCCGCCTTTTCACGGCGCCGATTTTGAAGTTCTTCGATGCGCCGGCGCTGTTGCTGCGTCAGCCGGCGCTTAGCCACGGGAACTGCCCATCATTCCTTGGGGAAATGGTAGAAATGGTCGTTGAGATAGTGGGCGACAGCCAGGATATCGTCGTCGAACCAGCGCAGCCCCAGATTGGTGTCACAGCGTCTGACCCAGGATTCCAGTTCGGCCATGTTGGAGGCCTTATGTCCGGGTTTGGCCAATGATTTTCCGCTGTGACAACTGACACAATGTTGTTTGAAGAGGCCTTCAGCGTCAACTTCGGCGCTGACGGGGGAGGTCAGGGACAGTAAAACGATCAGAGGTAAAAGGTTTCTCATGGGCAAGACTCAGGGTGTTGCGACCACGAAAGGATACAGTGACTCTCTGGGCTCTGCTAGAATTTCGGGAGGAAAACCTGAGTGGAGCGGATATGGCGGCGAGTAAAGAGAATCTGATTTGGATCGATCTGGAGATGACGGGGTTGGATCCCATGAACGATCAGATCATCGAAATTGCCACGCTGGTCACCGATACCCATCTCAATCCTTTGGCGGAGGGGCCGGTCATTGCTGTCCACCAGCCAGATGAAACCCTTGAGGGCATGGATGAATGGAATACCCGCCAGCATGGCCAATCGGGCCTGATCGAGCGGGTGCGCCAGAGCCAGTACACCGCAGCACAGGCCGAACAGGAGACATTGGCCTTTTTGCGCCAATATGTCATTGCAGGGGCCTCACCCATGTGTGGCAACAGCATCTGCCAGGACCGCCGTTTTATGGCGCGGCTGATGCCTGAGTTGGAGGCCTTCTTCCACTATCGCAATCTGGATGTCAGTGCCTTGAAAGAGCTGGCCAAACGCTGGGCACCCAAATTGTATCAGGGGTTCAGCAAAGAGTCGTCCCATCTGGCCATGAATGACATCAAGGATTCCATCAGCGAGCTGGCCTACTATCGGGAGAATTTCTTGTGTCTCCCTGGGGATGTCTGATCGAGTTAGTTTACATTTTGCCCCAGAACCAAGCCTGCTTCGGTGGTGAAATGTTTGAAGCTGTCAAAGCTCTCTTCATCCAGTAGACGATCACTGAGGCTGCGGTCGGCATAGATCAGGCCGATATTCTTCCCTTTAACCACCAGGGTGGCAACGAAAAAGGGTTTGGTTCCAATGACGCGGGAGATTGCAGGGGTCATGCCTGCTTGCCAGGGGCGATCTGAGGGCTCTACCCAATGAGCACCCTGTTGTTCCAGGACATCAAAAAAGAGATTGTCCGGATCCATGACGAGGCTGAAATGGAAATTCCGCAGAAAGCTATCGCTATCCGGGCCCAGTGCCAGCTTGCCGACCAAGGCCTTTCTGTCAACGGAAACCAGGGCCAATAACACACGATCCAGGCCAATGCCGCGATGGATCCCCTCCAGGATCATTTCTGCCACCAGACCAAACCCCGCTTTTTTTCTGGCGACCTGGGAGAGTTCCCGCAAGACGTGCAACTGAAGCATGGGGTCCGGTTCCGGGTAGCGTTGGACGGTCTCCGTTTCGGGTTCGACCTCGAGTTTGGATTTGTCCCGGCCTGGGGTGGGGATGGTTTGTGCGGCGGCCTTGGCACCGTAATAACTTGCGATTCGAACGGCCTGCTGAGCGTTGTCGTGCTGCTGTTGTTCCAGGCTGTCGAGATCCATATTCAGCAGTTTGGCCGTCTTTTCTTGCAACTGTTTGACCTCTTCGGCGTCCCAACCATGGGTCTCGGTCAGTCGTGCCAGTTCATGGGAGAGGCGGACCAACTGCAAGCGGGGATTGTTGACCTTGCTGTCATCCATGACCTCCAGTAACAATTTGTTGATCCCCCACTCTTTGACCAGGGCCGTGGTGAGTTCCTGCAAAAGAAATCCCAGTATTTCCAGTTGCGCCTGTTCCGGGGTGTAGCCCGGTTGCTCCAGAAGGTGAGCCACCTCGTGGGCGGCATCTCCACCAAAGCACCAAAAGGCCATGTCACCAATGTTATGCAGTAGGGTGGCGACAAAGATCTCTTCCGGTGCCGGGTCTTTGGTCTCAAGGGCCAGTGCTTTGGCCTGTACCGCAGCGTGGATGGCGCGACTCAGCTCCTGGGTCAGCAGGTCTTTGACATCCCCCGAGACCAGGGAGTCCACCAGGGAGATGGAAAGACAGATGTTGCGGATGTGCTCAAATCCCATGAGTACCACCGCACGGCTGACCGTGCTGATGGGGTTGCGACTGGGGTTGTAGTAGATGGTGTTGACCAGCTTCAATACGCGGGCGGTCATGCTGGCATCGCGCAGGATAACCTGGGCCAGTTTGGAAGCGGGTGAGGCGCCGTCTTCGGCGACCGAGAGCACGGCCTGCACCGTTTTGCCAAAGATGGGCATCTCCTTGTCCTGGATGCGCATCAACCATTGATCCAATGAGGTGCTGCTGTTCATGCGGGTTCCTGGTGGCGTTGTAGTGCCCAGTCGATGTGTTCGCGAACCATGTCTGAGGCCTGGTTGCGATTGCCGAGCAGGCTGGAGATGACTTTATCCGATGTGGGGGCATTTCCCAAGGCCACCGCCAGATTACGCTGCCAACGTTGATGGCCAATGCGACGGATGGCTGAGCCCTCAAAGCGATATAAAAAGGTGGGCTCGTCCCAGGCAAAGAGTTCAAGCAGGCTGGTGTCGTCCAGTCCATGGCGCGGATGGAAATCGGTCTCTGTCGTTTGTGGCGCGAAGCGATTCCACGGACAGACCAGTTGGCAGTCGTCGCAACCGTAGATGCGGTTGCCAATCAAAGACCTTAAGCTGATTGGAATCGATCCCTTGTGCTCGATGGTGAGATAGGAGATGCAAAGCCTGGCGTCCAGCTGGTAGGGTGCAACTAGGGCGCCAGTCGGGCAGCTGTCAATGCAGGCTCGGCAACGACCGCAGTGGGTGGGGCTGGAGGCATCTGCTGGCAAAGGTAGATCGGTATAGAGTTCACCCAGAAAAAACCAGGAGCCATGTTGACGGCTGATGAGGTTGGTGTGCTTGCCAATCCAACCGATGCCTGCCTTTTCCCCTAAGGGTTTTTCCAGCACCGGTGCCGAGTCAACCAGAGCCCGACAATGAAAAGGGCCGATTTCCGAGCGAATGCGATCTGCCAGACGTTGCAAACGCTGGCGCATCAGTTTGTGGTAATCCCTGCCCAGGGCATAGCGGGCGATATAGGCGCTATCCGGGTCCGCCAAAACCTCTCTCATGGGGCGAGCAGAGGGTAGGTAGTTCATGCGGACGCTGATAACCTTCAGTGTGCCGGGGAGCAGGGCCTCGGGTTGAGCCCGCAACTCGCCATGGCGGCTCATGTAATCCATATTGCCATGGCGGCCTTGAATCAGCCATTGTTTGAGTCTTTCTGCCGCCAGCGTCAAGCCGGTATCAGCGATACCAATACCTTGGAAGCCCAGTTCATGGGCCCAATGCTTGATGTTGGCGGTCAGCTGATCCAATTAGGGTTTTTTGGCCTTTACCGGTGGTTTGGGGCTGGCTGCCTGGATGTTCACACCCTTTTGCAGTTTTGCCACATAGTCTTGGATGTGTTGACGCCGCGTCTCTTCCACCAGCTCAGGCAACTGAGATTTGTAGTCTGGGGTAGGGAGCGTGCGGTTGTCTTCTAGCAGGATGAGGTGCCAGCCAAATTGGGTCTGTACCGGAGCCTGAGTGAATTCACCCTTTTTCAGTTTGGAGACGGCTTCGCTGAAGGGTTTTACCATACGATCCAAGGTGAACCAGCCCAGGTCGCCGCCCTTGGGACCGGTTGGGCCGGTAGAGTGCTCTTTGGCCAGCTTGGCAAAATCGGCTCCTTTTTTCAGCTCGGCCAGCAACTTTTCTGCTTCAGCCTTCTCTTTGACCAGGAGGTGACGCGCCTTGTATTCCTGTCGGGGTTCGGCAAATTTGGCTTTGAACAGGGCTTTGAGTTCCTCCTCCTTAGGCGGGTTATCCTTCAGTTCCTTTTCCAACATGGCTCTGGCCAGGTAGTTGATACGCTGCATTTTCAGGGCATCGGCATGTTGGGGTTCGTCAGCCAGTTTGTGCTGGTCGGCCTCTTGACTGAGCAGAACCAGGGTGGTGAGTTCATTGATTAGTTGGCGCTGCTGCTCTTGACTGGGTTTGGTACCTGGTGCCACTTTCTGGGCGATCAGGTAGCTCATCATACCGGTCGTGATCGGCATGCCATTCACGCTGAAAAAGACCTTCTTGGCTGGGGGAGGGGCAGAGGTTGGGGTTTCTGCGTACAGGGGCAGGGACAGGCAGAGTAATGGGGCGATGAGACGAATAGCTTTCATATGAGTTCCTTGTTGTCGTCAGTCTATGGGTTCAGTGTTAGGGAAGGGTTTTCTTGAAAGGTTGGATCTCTACCTCGGCGTAGATGCCGTTGAGACGGTAGGGGTCGGCTTCGGCCCAGGTGGTGGCGCTGGCCAGATCGTTAAATTCCGCGATGATGAGACTGCCGCTAAAACCATGGGGGCCGGGGTCAGGATTGTCGATGGCCGGAAAGGGGCCAGCCAGAAGCAAACGCCCTTGATGCTGTAAATCCTCCAGTCGTTGTAAATGGGCTGGACGATGCATTTGGCGAAGAGGCTGGCTGTTGGGGTGGTCGCGTCCAATGATGCAATAGTACAAACTCAGTTCTCCTCAGGATCAGGGTCGGTCTCCTGGATATAGCGGGCCAGGTAGAAGGATTGGGCAATGATAAAGAGGAAGGTCAGACCCAGCAGGCCGAAAAGTTTGAAATTGACCCAGGTCTCCTCCTCGAAGTGGTAAGCCACGTAAAGATTGAGTCCACCTGAAATCAGAAAGAAAAGCACCCAGGCCAGGTTTAGCCGCATCCAGATGGGGGCAGGGAGGCTGACTGCCTGGCCCATGGTGCGCTCGGCGAGGGTCTTGCCGCCAAAGAGAGGACTGAGCAGAAAGGCGAGGGAGAAGACCCAATTGAGTACCGTCGGCTTCCACTTGATAAAAGTGCTGTCATGGAAGGCCAGGGTCAGCCCACCGAATACCAGAATCATAGCCAGAGTGACCAGATGCATCTTTTCAAATTTTCCCTGTTTTAATCGATGCCAGCCGGTTTGGGCTAAGGCAGCTACCATGGCAACAGCGGTAGCGACATAGATACCCTGGAACTTGTAGGCGATAAAAAACAGAATAATGGGGAAGAAATCAAACAGGATTTTCATTCAGGGCTTCAATGTAACCGTTTGTGGTTATTCCAATGGTTAAAGTAGCTTTCGACAAAGTGACGAACCTGGCGTGGGTATTCTAACGCTTCCATCTGTTCCATGGCTTCGGCAAGAAAATCCTGTGCAAGTTCCGGCAGATGTTCAATGATGGCATCGTAGGCAGTGGCGATGAGGTCAGGGTTTAATGAGCGGGTAGCTATGATACCGCGGTTGATCAGAAAGACCGACCAGGCGGTACCGGTTTGGTTGTGTTCAAGATCCTGGCTGAGCCTGACGCTGATGGCTTCATCGATTTCGCTGCTTTGGCTGAAGAGGTTTTCGAGTTGTTCCGGCTGGGTCAACCTGTTGGCCAGCCGGGCCAGATTGTTGACAATGGGGCCTAATATTGAGATTTCTGCCTGATTTCTGGCCAGCCAAAGACCCAGGGGAAAACTCAGATCCTCAAAGGCCTGATGTCTGGGAAAATCCAGGGCTTCGGCCTCCTGAGCCAGGCTTTGCAGCAGATCCAGACCGTAGTTTCCCAGTTCACTCAGCTCGTCTGGATTTAAGGTTTGTTCTCCAGTTTGTTGTGCGTAAAGGAGATCAAAAAATTGCCGCAGGGCCTCCAGCAAGGCATTGAATGATGGCGTGTCATCCATAGGGGCCTGCTGGTGATCCTCGAGATGGAGAGCAAGATCTTCAGCGAGATCTGCCAGCGCTGCCATCAGGTGGGCGATATCGGCCAGGGGAGCGTTCATGGGTAAGATTCTACCCCAAAGGCAGGTTGTCAGGCCCTGTCAAATGCTAAAGTTAAGGCTTGGGAGAAGGGGCTGCATGAGAGTGATGAGATGACAAAGACATTTTCGATCAAAGAGGGTCGGCGTTATCCCATGGGTGCCACGGTGCAGAAGGGTGGGGTCAATTTTTCCATTTACAGTCGCCATGCCCATCGTGTCGAGCTGCTGTTATACGAGGCCCACGATAGCCAGGAGCCTTTTCAGGTGGTGGAGCTGCACCCTGCGCGAAACCATACTTTTTTTACCTGGCATGTGCTGGTGGTGGGCTTACCAGTGGGCACCCACTATACCTGGCGGGTTGACGGGCCCAGTGATACCGTCCATACAGGCTCCCGCTATGATTCACGCTGGGAATTGGTGGATCCTTGGGCGCGGGCAGTGACCTCTAGTCGCTGGGATCGCTGGGCGCATTTGGGTGGGGAGGGTGGCATTCACCACTCCATCCGGGCTGTTGTTGTCAGTGATTGTGATTATGACTGGGAGGGGGATGAGGTTGCCGATTTGCCCACTGAACAGATGGTGATCTACGAACTGCATGTGGGTGGCTTTACCCGACATGCCAGTTCTGGCGTAACCCATCCGGGCACCTTTCTTGGTCTGATCGACAAGATTCCCTACCTGCAATCCCTGGGTATCACCCACGTGGAGCTGATGCCGGTTCATGCCTTCGATGAGCAGGATGTGCCACCGATGACAGCGGCTAAGGGGCTACGCAATTTCTGGGGTTATAGTACTCACAGCTTTTTCTCTCCCCATCCCAACTATTGTGTGGCCGCTGAGGCAGGCAGCCATCGCTGCGAGTTTCGGGATATGGTCAAGGCCCTGCACCGGGCGGGTATCGGTGTGATCCTGGATGTGGTCTATAACCATACCGCTGAGGGAAACAGCCACGGGCCGCATATCAATTTCAAGGGTTTTGGTAACGAGACCTTTTACCATCTGGATGTGTTAGACAAGCAGATTTACCGGGACTAC
>JBNKLG010000098.1:0-9094 GCA_050292235.1 Sedimenticolaceae bacterium
GCCGCTTCTCCGAGGCGGTGGAGCCGGGTACGGTCTGGACCTGGAACGCCATCGGCAAGGCGGCCGGTGCCTGGGGGCTGTCGCCCAAGGCCAACGAATCGCAAAAAGGCTTTCTGCTCAACCACCTGATCAACGAAGAGCTGCCCCCCTGCGAGGCGGGCAATCATATGTCCAACTCCGACCCGGTGACTGGTCAGGCCGCCTGGTTCGATACCCGGGTCAAGGTCTACAAGGCGGGCGGGGGTGAGCCCAAGGTGACCTCACCCCAGTTCCCTGGTCAGCACAAACCCCTGCCGGGGCAGGATCTGCCTCGGGGTAAATGGCAGGGCTATGTGGCAGGCCTGTTCCGTAAAAAGGCCAAGGTGTCGGAATGAGGATGAACCCATGACGCAACTGGCACTGGTGATCGATCTTAACGTCTGCGTGGGCTGCCATGCCTGTGTGACCTCCTGCAAGGAATGGAACACCTCCGGCTGGGCCGGCCCCATGACCGATCAGAACCCCTACGATGCCGACCCCACCGGCACCTTTTTCAACCGGGTGCAGACCTATGAGGTGGGGCAGTATCCGGCGACCGAAACGGTCCATTTTCCCAAGAGCTGCCTCCATTGCGAGGAACCGCCCTGCGTACCCGTCTGCCCTACGGGGGCATCGTATAAACGGGCGGACAACGGTGTGGTGCTGGTGGATTACGACAAGTGTATCGGCTGCAAATACTGCTCCTGGGCCTGCCCTTACGGGGTGCGTGAGATCGATGAGAAGCAGAAGGTGATGAAGAAGTGCACCCTCTGCATCGACCGTATTACCGATACCCAGCTGCCGGAAAACGAACGCAAGCCAGCCTGCGTGCTGGCCTGTCCCACCAGCGCCCGCCTGTTTGGCGATGTGCACGATCCGGATTCTGAGGTCTCTTTGGCGATTCGCGAGCAGGGCGGATACCAGCTGATGCCGGAGTGGGGCACCAAGCCCTCCAATCACTATCTGCCGCGGCGTAAGATTCGTCTCCATATCCACGAAGACGAGCTGGTTCGGGTGGATAACCCATTGAAGAAAGAAGAGATCAAGCCGGTCGAGGATGGCGAGACTCTTGATGATGTTGCCTGGTAGTATTCGGCACAAAGCACTCAGGATTATTTAGTATGCATCCCGCCTTTTCCGTGATTTTCCTGACCACCCTGATCGGGGTGGGGCAGGGCCTTTTTCTGGCACTCTATACCGGTCAGCTCTATGCCTTGGCCGGGGTGCTGCCGGTTCCCCTGGAAAAGGATTTCTATGCCCTGGGTGCACTGGTTTCGGTGGTTTTTATGGGGCTGGGGCTGGTCGCGTCGTTCTTTCATTTGGGCCATCCCGAACGGGCCTGGCGTTCTGCTGCCCGTTGGCGCACCTCCTGGTTATCACGAGAGGTGATCGTGCTACCCACGGCTACCGGGCTGATTGCACTCTATGGTCTGCTGCATTATCTGGGCATGAACGATCCACTGTTTACTCTGGGTGAGGATCTGCAAGTGAGTGCCACCCTGTTGGTGGGCCTGGCGGCCACGATCATGGTGTTCGCACTTTTCATCTGCACCGGTATGATCTACGCCTGCCTGCGTTTTTTGCAGGAATGGCATACGCCGCTGACACTGGTGAATTTCACCCTCTTTGGCATTGCCTCGGGATTTCTGGCCGCTGCCGCCCTCTCGGCTTGGCTGGGTAATGGCCTGGTGTCTTTTTATGGCGCTTGGGCTGTGGTTGCCACTTCTCTGGCCCTGCTTACACGAGGTGCCAGCTTGATACGAAATCGCTCCCTAAAGCGCAAATCCAATATCCAAAGTGCCATTGGTGTTCGCCACACCCAGCTTCAGCAAAAGGCAATGGGTTTCCTGGGGGGCTCTTTCAATACCCGGGAATTCTTTCATGGTGCAGGCGGGCAGCTGGTTGCTTTGGTGCGAAGTGGCTTTTTGTTGTTGGTTTTTCCTGTACCTGTTCTATTGATAGGGCTCTCGCTGGCGGGGCTGGGTGGTTTCCCTCTGGTGGTGACAGCTTTTGCTGTTCAGTATTTGGGATTGGTTGCTGAACGCTGGTATTTTTTTGCAGAAGCCAGCCACCCACAGAATATTTATTATCAGTCTATGGCCTAGCCGGTTTCCGATGGGGCTCAGAAATGGGCTCAGGGTCTGGCGATCGGCTTCTGAAAATGAGCAAAAAAAGTCATTCGCCGTTTGACCTGATTTATCTCAAATAAACCACAGCCCAAGCTACTGGTTCTCTGGCGTTTACTATAATTTAGCGTGGCGATGAACGGGCTTTCACTCATCCGGTTCATTGACTATGGCAAATCGGTTAGGATGCTGGGTCAATTGATTGGCCCGTTGCTGTAACTTCCACTGTCTGGATTTTCATGGAACTCAAAAATATCTCCAATATCGAAAATGCCACCCATTACGGGCGGGCCGAAATGTTCCGGTTTGGCGTCGGGTTAACTTTCATTATCCTCATCATGCTGGTTACCGGCATGAGTGTCGGCCACATGGACCAGGGGTATATGCTGATTGCGGCTGCCATGATTGGTGGCTATATGGCCATGAACATTGGCGCAAATGATGTGGCCAATAATGTTGGCCCTGCAGTGGGATCCAAAGCCTTGACCATGTTTGGTGCCATTGCCATTGCGGCAGTGTTTGAGGCAGGTGGAGCCTTGATCGCGGGTGGTGATGTGGTGGATACCATCAAAAAGGGGATCATTGATCCCAGTATGGCCCAAGATCCCCAGGTCTTTATATGGCTAATGATGGCAGCTTTGTTGGCGGGCGCTCTCTGGCTCAATCTGGCTACTGCACTGGGGGCTCCTGTGTCGACGACCCACTCTATCGTAGGTGGGGTTTTGGGGGCAGGTATCGCTGCAGGTGGGATGGACATTGCGAATTGGGGCAAGGTGGGTCAAATTGCCCTCAGTTGGTTGATCTCGCCATTGATGGGGGGGGTGATTGCGGCTGCTTTTCTCTATTTCATCAAAAGAACCATCACCTATCAAAAGGATATGAAGGTAGCGGCAAAGAAAATGGTGCCCTTGCTGGTGGCGGTGATGTCTTGGGCGTTCGCGACTTACCTAGTGATGAAAGGACTCAAAAAGCTCTGGAAGGTCGATTTTTTTGATGCTGCCATGCTGGGCTTGCTGGTGGCTGTACTGATCTATGTCATCGTCGGGCCTTGGATCAGACGGGCAGCGGATCGTTTGCCCAGTGAGAAATCCAGTGTCAATAAACTCTTTACCTTACCGCTGATTTTTGCGGCTGCCCTGCTCTCTTTTGCCCATGGTGCCAATGATGTGGCCAATGCCGTGGGTCCTTTGGCAGCGATCAATGATGCCATCCTGCATGGGGGCGTTTCTGCCAAGGCCGGTATTTCGTTTTGGGTGATGCTGGTTGGTGCCATCGGTATCTCTATCGGCCTGGCACTCTATGGACCGAAACTGATTCGAACCGTAGGCTCTGAAATTACCGAACTGGATCAGGTTCGGGCCTTCAGTATTGCCATGGCGGCCTCTCTGACGGTCATTATTGCCACCCAGTTGGGTCTGCCGGTCTCCTCAACTCATATCGCGGTGGGGGCGGTCTTTGGGGTGGGGTTTCTGCGTGAATATCTGAAGGCCAGCTATTCAGAAATGGTAGAGCAGATAAAGCTACACCATCTGGGGAGAAATGAGCAGGAGGTCGAGGCACTACTGTTGGAATTTCGCAAGGCTTCTATTGATGAAAAAGGTCTGATTCTTAGACGATTGAAAGAGCGTTCATCCTCTGCGGAACTCAGCAAGAAAGAGCGGAAAGATTTAAAACGTGTCTATAAGACAGAACTGGTCAAAAGATCAGCGGTGATGAAAATCATTGCAGCCTGGCTGATTACGTTGCCAGTATCGGGCTTTTTGGCAGCATTTATTTTCTTTGCGATCAGGGGCATGATGTTGCCATGAGGGATTGAGGCCGGCTGTAGCAGTGGGGCTTGGCGCAACCTTTTCTTTGATAGGCTATATTTGTTTCTATTAGGCCTGGATACCGAGTGGGTGACATTGAAAAACGCCAACCTCGAATGCGGGGACAATTTTTTGTTTCAATTGCCCGGCGTTTTCCTGCTGCTTATGGAAAAGGATGGCCATGTTCTGCGAGGGAGCAATAGCTGTCTGAGCTTTTTGGGGTTTTCCAGTAAAGAGATTGGCCAGAAAAATTACCGGGATTTTCTTCATGAGGATGACCGGGCTGAGGCGATGGAGCGGCTGGCTGGTATTACCCCAGAGAGTGATGCGATTACGTTTCCCAACCGCTGTCGTCAGTGCGATGGACAGTACCTGCCGTTGATATGGAGCCTGACTTGTGAAAGTGGAACCGGCCTGATTTATGCGCTGGCCAATCGGGATTACCCCGCAGAGTCCCAGCGGACACCCTCATCCTCTCCTGATATTCGGGACGGCCTGACCGGACTACCAAACCGCGCTCTTTTTCTGGATCGCTTGGCCCATGCGATGAATCGCAGTGAGCGGGATGAAAAATTCAGCTTTGCGGTGCTCTATTGTGGTTTGGACCGTTTCCGGATGGTTAACGAAAGTCTGGGCTATGGGCAGGGGGACCGACTACTGAAAAGCATCGGCGATCTATTGCTTCAATGTATCCGGCCCACTGACATGGCAGCCCATCTGGGGGGGGATGAATATGCCCTTCTGTTAGAGGACATTCGCGATGCCAGTTCCACCTTGCGGGTGGTTAATCGCATTCGGGAGCGACTGGAAACGCCTTTTCTGCTTCAAAACAATGAGGTTTTCACCTCCATTTCCATTGGTATTGCGATTCATGCTGGTGGGAAAGGATATCCCGCCTCTATCATGCGGGATGCCAATATTGCCATGACCCGCGCCAAGCAACGTGGTGGCGGTGCCTACATGGTTTTTGATCAGGCCATGCATGAGCAGGCGGTCAAACGTCTTCAGATAGAGACGGATTTGCGCAAGGCCTTGGAAAAACAGGAGTTCCAGGCCTATTATCAGCCCATCATCTCTTTGACTACGGGGCGTTTGACGGGTTTCGAGGCCTTGGCCCGCTGGCGCCATCCTGAACAGGGGATAGTGAGTCCTGAGCAGTTCATTCCCATTGCGGAAGAGACCGGCATGATCGTTCCCATCGGCCTCTTCATGATGCGCGAGGCCTGCGCCCAAACCCGGCGTTGGAATGAAACAGTGGCCGGAGACGAATTACTCTCGGTGAGCGTGAATCTGTCGGCCAAACAGTTTCTCCATTACCATTTGGTGGAGGATGTTCGCCAGACTCTGGAGGAGACCGGTTTTCCCGGCGAGCAGCTGAAACTGGAGATTACCGAAAGTGCAGTGATGGAGCATGCACAACGCTCCATGGACATCCTGCACCAACTCAAGGCCATGAATATCCGGCTCTTGTTGGATGATTTTGGTACTGGCTATTCCTCTTTGAGCTATCTGCATCGCCTGCCTATCGATACCCTAAAAGTGGATCGTTCTTTTGTCTCAGGTATGGAAGAGAATGAAACCAACCGCGAATTGGTACAGACGGTCATCACCCTGGCTCACCAACTGAATCAGGATTTGATTTGCGAAGGGGTGGAGAACGATCAGCAGGAGAAAATGCTGCGTGAGATGATGGCTGAGTATAGTCAGGGTTTTCTCTACTCCAGACCAGTTGCTGCCAGCGAGGCCGAGCAGTTCATTATCAAAGACCGGGAAAAGACGAAAAATTCAGCAGATAGCTAGGATCCCATCGTTTGCTCAGGCCATTTCCACGGGATAGGGCAGATCCAATACACTGAGACGGGCTCCTTCACTCCCACCGATACGCATATCGCTTTTATCCTGATCGATCTCCATCACCGCCAATAACTCCCAGCCTCCACTGGGGGAGGGCGCTGCATCAACGATTTTGCCTGCGCCCTGGCCGGAGGTACTACTGGGCGAGAAAAGTTCATCGCCGGGTCGTGCCTCCCCCTCCGAGATGGCTGCGCGATAAAGACGGCGCTTCAGCTTGCCCAGGTGCTGGGTGCGAGCCACCACCTCCTGGCCGACGAAACAGCCTTTGGTAAAGCTGAGCCCATTGAGGGCCTGCAGATTGAGCATCTGAGGCACAAAGGTCTCCTGGGTCTGGGTATAAACCTGCGGTTCTCCGGCCTGAATGGTGCGAAGGGTCCAGGCTGAGGTGTCTTCTGGTACAGCCTGGGTTTGCAGAGTAGCCCAAAGGTCATCAGCTGCGGTACGAGATGCCAGCAGCAGATAGCGAGGGCAGGGGCCGTCCAGGCAGACAGCGCAGAATGCCTCGGCACTGACCTGGTGATCGCGCTCAGCGGGTGCACTGCCCAGTCTTTCGGCAACCAGCGTACTGGCAGTGATACCATGCAGCCCAAAACAGAGCCAGTCGTCACTGGCATCGCTCAAGCTGACCTGAGCTCTAAGCACAAACATTGACAAACGTTTCAGCACCGAATCCACCAGGGTGCGCGGCAACAGCATCAGAATGTCATCCCCCTGCTGTACCAGCCGAAACAGAGCCAGCATGCGTCCCTTGGGGTTGCAGTAGGCGCTGAGCTGGCTGTGCTCCGGGCTGAGATCACGGATATCATTCGTCAATTGGCCCTGCAAGAAATGACGAGCATCCTTGCCTTGGGCACGAATGACGCCAAGCTGGGGCAGGGGAGAGTAGGCGGTATCGCCCGCTTCCTCTTCAGGTTGCCAATGCAGTTGCCATTGGTTGTCGATATGGGCGGTGGTCATAGCCAGAAGTTGGTGCCAAGGGCTGTTCATGCTGATCTTTCCATTCTGTCGGGTTATGGGGTCCGGTAGGGTATGATGCCCATCCCGTTACTCAGATGAATCATGAAATGAGCGCTGACAAGCTGCAACCGAAAAATTTGGTTTTGTACAAAACCCGTCCTGCCCGCATCCTCTCTCTGGGAGAGAAGATAGAGATTGAATTGGGGAAGAACAACACCAAAAAGGTCAGGGATAAGGATATCTATTGGCTGCATCCCGGCCCTTTGAACGATGCCCGCGATTTGATCGAGCTGCACAAACTCGAGCCAGTCCCCCTGGATCTGAACGAAACCTGGGCATTGTTGGAAGGCGAAACCACTCCCTTTTCCGATATCCTGGCCCTGATGTTTGAGGAGGCCAGTGTAACCCAGGCCTGGGCGCTCTGGTTGCAACTGGCCGATGGCCTTTATTTCGAGGGCATGCCTGATGCTTTGACCCCGCGTACTGCTGAGCAGGTGCAGGCTGATAAAAATTTCCGGGCTGCCAAGGCCAAGGCCGAGCAGGAGTGGCAGGACTTTCTGGATCGTCTCTCTGCCCGAAGCCTCATCGATGAGGATCGGCAGCGGCTCAATGAAGTGGAACAGGTGGCCCATGGTCTGAGCGAGAAGAGCCGTATTCTGGATGCCCTCAAGATCGGTGCGACACCTGCCTCCGCCCACCGGATGTTAGTGAATTGTGGCTATTGGTCCGAGGAACATAACCCTCATCCCGGACGTCTGCGTTTGGTGACCGATTCCCCGGATCTGCCGGTGGATGCCTTGCCATCCGAAGATCGAGTCGATCTGACCCATCTTGCTGCCTATGCCATCGATGATGAGGACAGTAACGACCCGGATGATGCCCTGACCCTGGATGGCGACCGGATCTGGGTCCATGTCGCGGATGTAGCTGCCCTGGTGCCGCCGGATTCAGCCCTGGACGCGGAAGCGCGTGAACGCGGGGCCAATCTCTATCTGCCCGAGGGGGTCAGCCATATGCTACCCCCGGCCCTGACCGAACAACTGGGATTGGGGTTGCATGCGGAATCTCCAGCGCTTTCCATCGGATTTCGTTTGGATGAGACTGCTCAGCTGACCGATATACAGATTGTCGTTAGCCGCATTCAGGCAACCCGCATCAGCTATGTCGAGGCCAATCAACGGCTGAGCGAGTCCCCTTTTGTCGAATTACAGCAGTTGACTGAACGCTATCGCCAACGGCGACAGGTAGCCGGGGCCAGCCGTCTGGATTTGCCCGAAGTAAGTGTGCGTCTGCGCGATGGCAAACCTCAGATCAAACCCCTGCCGCGGATCGAGAGCCGGGAACTGGTCGCCGATGCCATGCTCATGGCGGGAGAGGCAGTAGCGCACTATTGCCAGCAACATCAGATACCGATTCCCTTTGCCATGCAGCCGCCGCCTGCCGAGGTGCGTACCCCGGAGACTTTGTCGCAGATGGTCGCCTATCGCCGCTGCTTTAAACCCAGTCGATCGTCCGTAACCCCCGAACCCCATGCTGGATTGGGTCTAACGTGCTATACCCGGGCCACCAGCCCCCTACGTCGCTATCAGGACTTGCTGGTACATCAACAGTTGCGTCGTCACCTTGCGGGCCAGGAACTTTTGTCGGTAGAGGAGGTCAGTCTGCGCGCTGCCCAGTCGGATGAAGGGGTCGGCCTGCGGCGGCGGGCAGAACGTCTCTCCAATTTGCATTGGAAGCTGGTTTGGCTACAGCAGCGGTCAGGCTGGCGCGGGAGTGGGGTGGTCGTGGATAAGGATGAGCGCAAGCTGAGCTTACTCTTGCCGGAGCTGGCGATGGAAACTAAGGTGCGCCTCCAGGAAGGGCCGGAGCTGGATACGGAGGTGGTTGTCAAAGTCGGCTCGGTGGATCTGGCAGAGCAAACGGCCTCGTTTCGTCTTGAGGGCTGAAGCTGGGGGGTAGGGTCATGATGGGCATTGCCCAACCTATCACACTCTGTAGGAGCGCCCCATGGGCGCGAAGCCCACGTCTGCAAGAGCGATAGAGCTGCACACCATCAAGCTCATCGCGCCCATGGGGCGCTCCTACGGGAGGTGGTGGGGGGATTGACTCTTTGGAAAGATAACATCCACCACAGAGGTCACGAAGAACGCGAAGAATGAAAATGGATTGCTTCGTGTTCTCTGTGGCTTCGTGGTGAGGTTCTCTTTCGGCCTCGTTGGGCACGCCAAGCTTTGCTCAATCTACAGACTGAGCTCATCTTAATATTTCTACTCAATATGTTAATGGCTTTACTTAATTCTATTTATAGTATTTCAAGTGTTTTTGCCACAC
>JBNKLG010000099.1:0-9087 GCA_050292235.1 Sedimenticolaceae bacterium
CCCGTTCAAAAAATAGCCCATTCCGTTGCTCCCCAGACTGTTTCGCGTTAATTTGTGTAAATCCATAAAGATCAGTATGTTGGCTTGCCTTATGTTGGGCTCTGCCGGGAAGAATATTGTATCTTCCCGGCTTTTAATGAATATTTTTCAGTCGTTTATGTTTTGATTTTTCGACGGCGATCTCCTATTGTTCAATATCTTATTGACCTGAGGCCTTATGCTGGTCCGGTCGAAGTGGATTTAGAGGGTAAGAGTGATGATCAGAAGTGCTGTAATCTGGGTGTCCGGTCTGCTATTCATGGTATCGGTGTCGCCCCTTCTGGCGGAAGAGGCAGTGGCGGGACAGGGTGCTTCGCTGAAATCTCTGGCCGAGATCAAGCAGGCGATTCAAAAGACGCAGGATGAATTGGATCAACTCAGACGGTCAGAATCGGAACAGTCACAATCCGTTGGTGCGCCCGAGAGGTCAGCTGCTGCTCAGCAGGCTGCAAAGGCCGAGCCCCAATCTGCAATGAAAGAGACCTCGTTACGGCAATCGAAGCCTCCGGTGGTCGTTGAGATTCGCAAGATTCAACAGAAAGCAGATCGTTTGGCGATGAGACAGGGGAGGGCAAGTAAAGCGGCTTCCAGTAGCTCAACGCTCAAAGCGGTGGTCGATTTGGATGATCAGCGCATGCGTGTCTATGTGAATGGAGATCTCGAGTATACCTGGAAGGTCTCTACGGCTCGCCCCGGCTATGTCACACCGACGGGAACCTACAAAGCTCAGTGGTTGGCTCGTATGCACTATTCCACGAAGTATGATGATGCGCCTATGCCCTATTCGGTGTTCTTTAACGAAGGCTATGCTGTTCATGGGACGAATTCCATTTCTCGTCTTGGTCGCCCAGCCTCCCATGGCTGTGTGCGGTTGCACCCAAATAATGCCAAGACGCTGTTTAATCTGGTGAAAAAGCATGGCAAGCGCAATGTTACCATTCAGGTCGTGGGTACATCTCCAGCCGCTACTCGCAGCTATAAAGATGCTGAATCGGTACGTCCCGTATACGATACTGACGACTCAATAACCCAGTCTTCAGCGCCTTCAGACCGCCCTTCCGCCCGCCGCAGCGCTGGTTGGGAGCCCTTTCAGATCCATTGATCCTCTTTCGGGGGAGGCGGTGCTGCGCGTTTCAGTGCTGGTTTCCCTCGCGTCCAATCCAGACAATGCGCAGATAAGGTAGTGGCATGGCGACCATGAGAATGCCCATCGCCAGAAACAGTTGTGTTTCCGCCAGCCAGATACCCAAGGCAAAAGCCAGAGCCATAGAGAGGCTGCAGTCAATGGCTGTCGAGATAAGTTGCTGTCTGCGAAGCTCAGCGTTGGACTGGCGTAAAAAAATGAACAGTAGAGGTAACAGATAGTGTAACGGGGCAAAAAAGAGGGCGATGATGAGCCAGAGGGTCCAGTTTTCCATGGGGTGCCTAAGTTGAAGTGGGTGAATGGATGTTGAAGGAAGTATTGCTTGGCCTTTATCTGGATACTTTTTTAAAAACAATAAATTAAAAAATAATTTTAATTATAAGCATTAAATAATTTGACAATCTTTCTGTTATATACGATAAATCTCACTAAGTGGTTGGCGTTTTGTCCAGCTGAAATTCATGGCATAATGCCACCCTTAGCAGATTCGGAGGCGATCTGGCAACGTTCTCATGGGTGAGAACCAGACCGGTGTCCAAAGCAGATGAAAATACGATACTTGTTTTTTGCGGTAAGCGGTGCTCTCTCGTTGACGATGGCTACGCAGCTTTGTGCTCAGGTCTTCAAGTATCGGGATCCTAACGGCGTGGTGGTCTACACCGATGAACCCATTGATAATCCTGGATATCAGCTTGTTTGGCAAAAGGCCATGGGGGTTCCCACTGAGGGGGCAACCACTGCTCCGCCAGAAGTCTACGCCAAAATTGGTAATCAGATCCGGTCTGATACGCCTAAAACACGATTCGTAAGCGGTTCCACTAAGGAAAATTATGACCGCTATGGGCCTATGGTAACGTTGGCAGCCCGAAATGCCCAGCTCAGCCCGGATCTTCTTCATGCGGTTGTGATGACAGAATCTTCCTATAACCCCAATGCAGAATCCAAAGCCGGTGCCCAGGGGTTGATGCAATTGATGCCTGGTACCGCAAAGCGGTATGGGGTGAGTGACAGTTTTAATCCAGAAGAGAATCTTTCCGGGGGTTCACGTTATTTGCGTGACTTGCTGAAGATGTTCGATAACCGTCTTCCTCTGGCGTTGGCTGCTTATAATGCCGGTGAAAATGCAGTGAAACGGAATGGGAACCAGATCCCTCCCTATGAAGAGACCCGGGACTACGTGAAAAAGGTTCTCAATCGCTACATGGAAAACCGGGTCAAAACGGCAAATACAAAGTACGCCAGTCGTTAGTTTTTGTTCTTTATCCTTCGCGGGCCCCTCCCTTTCGTTGAAGCGGTCTTACAGCAGACATGAGGTGCCCCAGCGCCTGCTTTCTCCCGTCTCAGTGAAATTCGGACAGACTGCTGTCTCCGTGGCTTTCCGATGTAATCTCTGCTGATGGTACTGTTGGTGTGTCGTTTTCTGGAACCGGGTTGGTCACTGTATCGGGTTCGGGGGCTACGGGTGTTGTGGCTGCTTTTTCCGTTTTTTCCTCCAGGCCGACCTTTTGCATGGCTGATTGAAACAGACCTTTTTTCCTGTGGTCAGGAACGCTGACGACAGTTTCCTGATACTCATCAACCGCCGTCGGGTCGGGCCGGTAATCCCCCTCAATTCGCTGAAGTTGATCGCCTGCGAAGAAAAGCGTCAGTTGCCGCTGCTCCATCTTTCCCCCCCCACGTTTCATGGTGTAGACGTAGGACATGCGGTCATTGTGGAAAGTGTCCTGCAGCATGGGTGTGCCTAAAAGAAATCGCACCTGGTCCCGGCTCATACCAGGCTGCAATTTGTTGACTTTTTCCTGAGTGACCACGTTGCCCTGTTGAATATCGGGCTTGTACATCAGAGGTGTTTGGGCCAGCGTGTCGGTCACCGGATCGGAAAAGCTGGTGCAGCCATTTAATAGCAACAGGTTGCAAGAGAAACCGAGAATCAGAAAGAATCGCATTTATTTAAAAGCCTCAGGGGATCGCGTATCATCTTCCTATGATAACCCCTTAGCCAGGGTGGAACGAAGATGACAGCAACTGTTAAAGGGTCTCAGTCCATGATGCATAACGAGCGCATTCGGCAGATGGGGCTCAAGGTAACCCTGCCACGGCTAAAGATTTTAGAGCTGCTCGAGCAACATGTTGGCCAGCACCTGTCTGCAGAAGATGTTTACAAATTTTTATTGGAATCCCATGCGGAAATCGGTTTGGCCACTATCTACCGGGTCTTGACTCAATTTGAAGAGGTCGGGCTGGTCAAGCGGCACCATTTCGAGGGTGGCCAATCCATTTTCGAGCTGAATACGGGGCCGCATCACGATCATATTGTCTGCCTGGAGTGTGGGAAAGTCGTCGAGTTTATGGATGAACTGATTGAAGAGCGCCAGCAGACCATTGCGGCCCAACAGGGTTTTGAACTTAGGAGGCATGCGCTCATCCTCTATGGCCACTGCCAGAAGGCGGATTGTCCGAATAAAAAATAGGCCTGACTTAGGTTTGTGCCCGCTGAATCATCTCTTTGGCGTGGGAAATGGTTTGGGCCGTGATCTCCACCCCACCCAGCATTCGGGCGATCTCTTCGACTCTGGCGCCCTCCTCCAATGTGCGAACCTGGGTGCTGGTGCTCTCCTCCTGGGTCTCCTTGCTGACCTGCAAATGCTGATGGGCCTGGGTGGCCACCTGTGGCAGATGGGTGACGCAGAGCACCTGGCGGCTGGCGGCCAGACGACGCAAGAGTTGTCCAACGATCTCGGCGACCGCACCACCGATGCCGGTATCCACTTCGTCGAAAATGAGCGTAGGTGTACCCATACAACCGGCTGTGGCGACCTGGATGGCCAGGCTGATACGGGATAGCTCACCGCCCGAGGCGCTCTTGGCCAGGGGCTGCAGCTCTTGGCCGGGATTGGCACTGACCAGGAAGGTGATGCGGTCGATGCCACTGGCTGAGGCCTTCTCCTCTGGCAGGGGGGCGACCTCGACCCGGAATTGGCCGCCCGTCATGTTCAATCCCTGCATGAGTCCGGTGACCTCTTCACTGAGACGCGTGGCTGCCTCCAGGCGCTTTTCCCGCAGGCGTGTGGCCTGATCAAGAAACTGCTGTTTCTGTTCTTTTAGCTGTTTTTCCAGCGTCTCAAGGGTTTTGTCGGCATGGGTGAGGCTTTGTAGCTGTTGCCGGGCAGTCAACAGGAGGTCGGGCAGATTTTGGGGTTGAACCCGGTATTTTCGGGCCATGTCGTGGATAGTGGACAGGCGTTGCTCCACCTGTTGCAGGCGGTCCCGATCCAGATCGACCTGTTCCAGGCGGTTTTTCAGGCCGGCAATGGCCTCGTCAAACTGGATCAAGGCATTGTCCATGGCCTGGGCAATGTCGTTCAGTCCCGGCTCCATTTCGGCCAACTGCTGAGCCTCGCGCAGGCTGGTGGCCAGACGGCTGCGAAGATTCATCTCCCCTTCGTTGCTGTCGGTCAGCAGTTTGCCACAGTCAAGCTGCAGCTGATCCAGGTTGCTGAGACGTTTGTGCTCGATCGTGAGCTGGTCCATTTCGGTCTCTGCCATGGCCAGTGCCTCCAGTTCGCTGACCTGAGAGGTCAAAAGCTCTGTTTGGCTGGCCCGGTCCTCAGAGAGTGCCTTAAGTTCGGCGTACTGTTTTTCTGATTTGCGCCACTGCCGATAGCTGACCTGGAGCCAGTTGCGGAGTGTGGAGGCATGACCTTCGTATTCATCCAACAGGTTGCGTTGCTGGGAGGGGATGAGCAGGGTTTGGTGGGCATTCTGGCCATGAATGGCCAACAGCAGTCCGCCCAGTTCCTGTAAGGCTGAAGAGGAGGCGGTAATGCCATTGATGTAGGCGCGGGGCTTTTTGTCCCGTTCCAGGACGCGTCTGAGAAGACACTCATCCTGACTTGGATAGTCTTTTTCCGCCAGCCATTTGACCGCTTCTTCACAATCACTCAGGTCGAAAGTGACGTTGATCTCTGCGCGATCCTCACCCTGGCGAATCAGACTGTTATCCGCTTTGTCACCCAGGGCCAGGCCGAGGGCATCGATGAGAATGGATTTGCCAGCACCGGTTTCACCGGTGAGCGCAGTCATTCCCCGTTTCAGGTCCAGTTCCAGGGAGCTGACAACAACCAGATTGGTGATCTGTATCGAAGAAAACATGGTTAATTATTTCCTTGGTGTTCGGCCCAGCCCAGTTTTTCCCTAAGTATATCGAAGTGGTCGTGGCCCTGGGGGTGAATCAGACGGACTGTGCCAGGATGGCGACGAATGCGTACTCTGTCGCCATGACTGATCTCCAGATCGGCCTGCCCATCGCAACTGACGCGCACGTTGGCCGGGTCGGTGTTGCCGCAAACCGCCAGTTCTATGCACTTGTCCCCACCGACGACGATGGGTCGGTTGCTGAGGGTGTGGGGACAGATGGGTACCAACACCAGGGCATTGAGGTCGGGCTCCATCAGGGGGCCGCCGCCGGAGAGGGCGTAGGCGGTTGATCCTGTTGGTGTGGAGATGATGAGGCCATCCGAGCGCTGAAAATCGACAAAACAGCCATTGACGTAGGTCTCGAATTCAATCAGACGCGCCGTGTTCCACTTGTGAATCACCGCATCGTTGAGGGCCAGGCGGCTGTTGATGACCTGACCGTCCCGGACAATCTCTGTGCGCAGCAGAAAGCGTCGTTCTTCATCGAAGGCGCCCTGAAGTATCGTGTCCAGCTGCTGTGCCATATTGGATGGCAGGATGTCGGCAAGAAAGCCCAGCCGCCCCAGATTGATACCCAGTAAAGGAATGTCATGATCCGCCAGCAGTCGACTGGCTTTTAGCAGCGTGCCATCTCCGCCGACGGTGATCATCAGATCAATCTCAGGCGCCAGGGTTTCCGCGCTGAGTGGAGTACCGGAATAATCCGGTAATTGGCTGGCGGCGGTGGTTTCCAGTGAAACTTTCGTGCCGAGTTGCTCCAGCAGGTCGATAAGCTGCTGCAGCGTGGGGGCAACGACGGGGTCGGGTTTGGCCATGAGACCAATGCGGCGAAACAGATAGGCCATGGAAAGGCATGTTCCTGGATAATGGTTTGCTTAACGTTAGCATGCACTTGAGATAGCGCCAATGTTCCTGTCTTGAACCATTTGGGTCTTCGCTGGATACTGTGCCTGAATTGACCGGCATCACCATGAATCATCCAACCCAACTCGACGAACGCGCCCAGCATTTTCTGAAGACACTGATCGAACGCCATATCCGCGATGGTCAGCCCGTAGGTTCCCGCACCCTGGCCCGGGATAGTGGTTTGGATCTGAGTCCGGCGACGGTACGCAATGTGCTGTCCGATCTGGAGGAGCTGGGTCTCATCGTCTCACCCCACACCTCTGCTGGTCGGGTGCCAACGGTGGAGGGCTATCGGGTTTTCGTCGATTCCTTGCTGACGGTACAGCCCCTGGAAAAGAGGACGATCAACCAGCTTCGGGAACAGCTGGAGGGTGCCAGGAATACCCATTTGGTGCTGGAGACGGCATCGCAGTGGTTGTCGCACTCTTCGCGCATGGCCGGGGTAGTGACCCTGCCCAAGTCCGAACGCATCATCTTTCGCCAGATCGAGTTTCTTCGGCTCTCAAGTTCCCGTGTCTTGGCCATTCTGGTCAGTAGTGATGGTGAGGTGATCAATCGGGTGATTAACGTACGGCGGGAATATTCGTCTGCCGAATTGGAGCAGGCCGCCAACTATCTCAACCAGTCGTTTAACGGCACCTCCTTGTTGCGGGTGCGGGATCGTCTGGTTCAGGAGATGCAAGAGGCCCGCGACAACATGAATCGCATCACCCGCCGTGCCGTCGAAATGGCCGGCCAGGTGTTGGGCGATGGGGAGGATAGTGATTGTCTCATCTCCGGCCAGACTAATCTGATGAACTTTGACGAATTGGCGGAGATGGCCCAATTGCGCCTGCTGTTTGAGGCTTTCACCGAAAAGCACGAGATTCTGCATATTCTAGATGCCTGTATGCAGGGCGAGGGCATCCAGATATTTATTGGCCAGGAAGCCGGTTATCGCTCCTTCGACGGTTGCAGTCTGGTCACCAAGCCCTACAAGGTGGATGACGAAGTGGTGGGCATGTTAGCCGTCATCGGTCCTACCCGTATGGCCTATGGTCATGTCATTCCGCTGGTGGATGTGACTGCCAATCTCCTGAGTGCGGCCTTGAAAAAATAAGCGATCTGGCTCTGTTAAAGGGTGCATTTTCTTCTCATTCCTCCCTTGAAACCCGTTCGGTCGTCCCCATCTTGGGGAATCGCATGACTGATTAACCCTATTCCGGAAGAGCCCATGAGCGAAGACGAGTTGCAGAAATCTGCCCCCGAATCCCCCCAGTCTGAGGTCGAGACCCTGGCCGAAACGGTCGAAACTGAGATGGAAGTGGATGCCGCCGAAGATCTGGTATCCCTCCAACGTCAGTTGGAAGAGGCCCAGCAGCAAACCCAGGCTCACTGGGACAAGCTGATGCGCTCCCAGGCGGAGATGGACAACCTGCGCAAGCGCCATGAGCGGGATTTGGAAAACGCCCACAAGTTTGCGCTGGAAGGCTTTTCCAACGCTCTCTTACAGGTGCGGGACAGCCTGGAGCTGGGCCGTCAGGCCGCCGAGGACGAGACAGCAGACGTGGCCAAATTGCGAGAGGGCACCGAGCTGACTCTAAAATTGATGGCTGATGTTATGGACAAGTTTGGCGTTGAGCAGCTGGACCCCACCGGTCAGCCTTTTAATCCCGAATTCCATCAGGCCATGTCCATGCTGCCCGGCACCGATGCCGAACCCAACAGCGTGGTTCAGGTGATCCAGAAGGGCTATCTGCTCAACGGACGCCTGCTGCGGCCAGCGATGGTGATTGTCGCCCAGGGTTGAAAAACCACTTGAGACGACCCACTTAACTAACAGATTTCAGATTTTTGGAGAGCAAACCCATGGGCAAGATTATCGGTATCGACCTCGGCACCACCAACTCCTGCGTTGCTGTGATGGAAGGCGACAAGGTCAAGGTGATCGAGAACTCTGAGGGTGATCGCACCACCCCCTCCATCATCGCCTATACCGGTGATGGTGAGGTGCTGGTGGGCCAAAGCGCCAAGCGTCAGGCGGTCACCAATCCCAAGAACACCCTCTTTGCCATCAAGCGTCTCATCGGTCGTCGCTTTGACGATCCGATGGTGACCAAAGACAAAGACATGGTGCCCTACAGCATCATCAAAGCGGACAACGCCGATGCCTGGGTCGATGTCAGTGGCAAGAAGATGGCACCGCCGGAGATCTCCGCCAAGGTGCTGCAAAAGATGAAAAAGACCGCTGAGGATTATCTGGGCGAAGAGGTCAAAGAGGCGGTTATCACCGTGCCGGCCTACTTCAACGATTCCCAGCGTCAGGCGACCAAGGATGCCGGGCGCATCGCTGGTCTGGATGTGAAGCGCATCATCAACGAACCCACCGCCGCCGCCCTGGCCTATGGCATGGACAAGCAGCGCGGTGACCAGAAGATCGCGGTCTATGACCTGGGTGGCGGCACCTTCGATGTCTCCATCATCGAGATTGCCGAGGTGGACGGCGAGCACCAGTTCGAGGTGCTCTCCACCAACGGTGACACCTTCCTGGGTGGGGAAGATTTTGACCTGCGGATCATCGATTTCCTGGTGGCTGAGTTCAAAAAGGATCAGGGTGTGGATCTGAAAAACGATCCCCTGGCGCTGCAACGCCTGAAAGAGGCGGCGGAAAAGGCCAAGATCGAACTCAGCTCCGGCCAGCAGACCGACGTCAACCTGCCCTACATCACGGCAGATGCCTCCGGTCCCAAGCACATGAACATCAAGCTGACCCGTTCCAAACTGGAGCAACTGGTGGAAGATCTGGTCGATCGTACTGTGGA
>JBNKLG010000100.1:0-8746 GCA_050292235.1 Sedimenticolaceae bacterium
TGGCTGTCCCCCCCATGGTGGCTTGGCCTTTGGGCTCGACCGTCTGGTGATGCTCATGGCCGGTGCCGACTCCATTCGCGATGTCATGGCCTTCCCCAAGACCCAGACCGCCAGTTGTCCCCTGACTTCGGCCCCTGCCGAAGTGGGTCAGCGCCAGCTGCGTGAGCTGAGCATCGGGTTGAAATTGCCGCGGAAGGAAGAGGCGAAGGCCGAATAGGCTTTGGCTTGTTAATTATGTTGGGTGTCGTTTGGCAGAGAATGATTGTGTTACCTATTATTGCTGTGCTGCTCTTTTCGTGATAGGGCTATGCAGGCCAGGGAGGTTTTGCGTATCTCTTCCGGTGAAGGCGTTTTATTTATTTGAGAGATATTGAAGCATATTTTGGCCAGGTCTAGAGCATTGTCTGACATTAATTTTTCTACTTGACGCTGCTCTTCTTCGGATAGATTTGACTCTTTTGTATCCATGCGAGATAAAAGCATATGCGGGTCTATTTCACATTCCGATAAATTTTTGATGATGAGCTTTTCGACATTATCCCCATCAAGATTTATTGGTTTGTGACTGTTTTGTGAGAGCATGAAATGGCTAAATACAATCAGTTTTCTTTCTTTATCGGAATACAAGCCGGATACCATTTCATTTTTTGACAATGTCTGAATACCGCTTTTAATAGCCTTTTCAAATGATGATTCGGCAATTTGCTTAAAGCGGGTGGAAAGGGTTGTTGCATCGACGTCAGGACCACTCATGAATTTTATGGAATTTGCTGCTTGATTAAAGAAAAAATAACAATTGATAAATTGATCTGTCCTGGTGTCTTTAGCTAAATGAAATGCCATGGTACCTGAGAATAAATCATATTCATTCATATAGGTAATGTGCTTTTGAATTGATTGGGCAGAGACATTGCCCATCAGCGTAAAACTAAAAACAAACAACACAAGCAATAGACGGGGGCTGGAGTGAGGCATTGGCTTTCTCAGCAAGGGTTGCGAAAAATTGTGTCGGGAAATGGGCTTATTCTTTAGATCGCAATGGCACTGCGGTGATTGGGTGTCCAGGATCACTGTGGCGGTGGAGGTGGATTCGGCGAATTGGGGGTAATGGCGATTTCGTCGCCACTTTCCAGTTTCGTAAAAGGCTCGGCGAACTGGCGGTTGACGGTGAGGGTGATGCGGTCATCGGCCAGTAGGTAGCCTTTGTCGCGCCATTTGTTGCGCAGCCATTGGGTGAGACTCTGTACATCTTTGATCGCTGCAGGTACCTGAATATCCTCGGCCTCACGGCGCAGTTTCTGTGCCAGATAGGCGAAGTAGAGGATGTGCAGGGATCGTTTTTCCCCGCTCTCCTCGATCTCACGCTGATACCCGATGGTTTTAAGCTGCTTGAGATAGTCTGTCCAGTTTTTCTCCTGGTTTTTGCCGAGGGCATAGAGGGTTTCCCAGGCGTAGATGCCGGTGTCATGGCCATCATCAAAGATCAGGCGAATGGCATAGTGGCCTTGGGGTTCTATGCGTTCGATGTTGACGCTCTCTTTTCCGGTTAGGGGCTGGCCCAGGGCTTTGACCTCGGCGGCGGGAGAGAAGACCCGCAGATATTCACAGGGCAGTTCGAACTGGCAACCGTCATCAAAGCCGATGCTGAGCAAACGGGACTTGCTGTGGAGTTTGATCTCAGTGGGAATGGGGTGTTCGTTATGGCTCATTTTTTCTCATTTTCCTGGAGTTTGGCGTTTGGTGGCTTGCTGAGACTTTGGGTGACCTGGTTGACGGCCTGGCGCAGGGCCTGAATCTGGTTTTGCGTTAGGGGTTTGCCGTTGTTATCGGCGTATATCAGGCCGATGGGCTGATTGGCCGGGGCCAAGGTGGCGACCACGAAGTCACGGGGCTGCCAATAGGTCAGTAGCTTTTCGCTGATGAAGGGTTGGAATTTCGCTTGATTGCTGGTCTGTAGCCAAAGAAAGCTGGGCTTTGAGATCAGGATCGAGGGGAGATTTTTCCCTAAATCGAGCAGAAAGTCGCCCAATGTTCCAGCATTCAGGCCGACGACCTTGCCGGATTGCAGGCGCTTGCTATTGACATCAAAGCGAATAAATTGGCAGCGGGCAAGGCCGACCTTGCGGTGCAAGTAGTCCAGCAAAGGGGTGATATGGCGCTCTTGAATCGGTGGCAGTTTGACCTGGATGCCTTGATGTCGTCCTACGCTGGCCTCGGTGGCCTGAGAAGCTTCGACGCTGATCTCTCCTTTGGTAGGGACCTTTTCTGTTGGTGTCGCCTCTTCAGGCTTTGGCGTTGGCGGAATCATGGGGAGATTCAGGATCGATAGGGGCAGCTTGGTGAAAGCCATTTGCCGGGCAATCTCCGCCGCCTCCTGATGAACCAGGGCCAGCATTTGGTCAGGGGAGAGATCGAGAAACTCCCGTGCCAGCTCCAGCACCAGTTCCGATTTGGGATTGACCCAGGTGACATCCACGGTGCGGGCAAAGGTGGTGGCCAGAGTGACACAGAGGGGGCGGGGGGCATAGATGTCGTTGTTCAGCGCGTCAGAGACCAGTGGAGGCAGGCGCCAGTATTCAGCCAGACGGCGGCTGAGCTCGCGGATGCTGGTGCCCAGAATCTGCATGGCAGCGTCATCGGTCGTGGCGCCCTGTTGCCGTAGGCGATTGATGGCCACCATGTGTTTGGGCGAATTGGCCCAGAGTGCCATTTCCCCACACTCGTCCATGAGCGCGGCCAGGGCGATCTCCTCAATTTGATGCAGCTTCATGTGCTTCGCCCAGTATTGGGCATAGTGGGAGGCATGAATGGCCCGGCTGTAGCAGAGTTTAAGTCCTGTCTGGGCTGCGCTGCTCAGACGGTGAATATTTGGCGTGCGCTGCAGGGCATGAAGCAGGGGTTGGTGTCCCAGGATGCCGACGGCATGGGAGAGCCCCCAGATAGGGACCTTGGGTTGTTCTGGCAGACGGCGAATACTGCGAAAGATCTCGATGGAGAGCCCGGGGGCAAAAAAGAGCAGACGCCCAAAGTCATGGTTGGAGGTGTTCTCCCGGTTCAGCAACTCATGGATGCGCCGGGTCACAGGCTCGAGAGCGGGGATGGGTCGCTCTTTCAGCTGTTCAAACCAGTGGTCGAGGTGTTTGCTCATCTATATCGCAGATATCGCAGGATCAATGTTGGTCTGCACATTGTAAGGCATGACACCTGTCCTATCCCGCCTGAAATGGTAGAATCGTGACATTTTTAATGCAGACTTTGAGGGCAGTATGGCGGGTCATAGCAAGTGGGCCAATATCAAGCACAAGAAAGCGGCGGTTGACAAGCAGCGCGGCAAAATCTGGACCAAACTGATTCGCGAGGTCACGGTTGCGGCCCGTGAGGGCGGTGGCGATGTCAGCGCCAATCCGCGTCTGAGGCTGGCGGTGGATAAGGCCTATGGTGCCAATATGCCCAAGGATACGGTGGAGCGCGCCATCAAACGGGGTGCGGGCGCCGATGAGATGGATAATTACGAGGAGTTCCGCTATGAGGGCTATGGCCCGGGTGGGGTGGCTGTCATGGTGGACTGTATGTCTGACAATCGCAATCGCACCGCCTCTGAGGTGCGTCACGCCTTCACCAAGTGTGGTGGTAACCTGGGGACCGATGGTTCTGTGGCCTACATGTTCCAGAAGACCGGCGTCATCAGCTTTGAGCCGGGTCTGGATGAGGATGCAGTGATGGAGGCTGCTCTGGAAGGCGGCGCCGAGGATGTCATCAATAACGACGATGGTTCCTTTGAGGTGCTGGCCCAGCCCGAACAATTCGAAGCGGTGCGCGATGCCCTGACCACGGCGGGCTTTACCCCGGCACTGGCAGAGATCACCATGCGCCCGGATACCCTCAGTGCTCTCGATAAAGAGTCGGCGGAGAAGGTGATGCGTCTGGTGGAGATGCTGGAAGACCTCGATGATGTGCAGGAGGTCTATACCAACGCTGATATTCCCGAAGAGGTGATGGAGGCGATGGCCTGAGAAGGCCGGTGAGTTCCTCCCGCCTGGTATTGGGGGTCGATCCGGGTTCCAGGGTCACTGGCTTTGGCATTATCGAGACCGATGGTCGCCAATCCCGTTATGTCGAAAGCGGCTGCCTTCGACTGGATACGGATCTGCCTGTCGCCCAGCGACTGGGCGCCATCTTCGAGGGGCTGGTCGAGGTGATTCGGCGTACTCAACCCCGCGAGTTGGCCATCGAAGAGGTCTTTCTGTCCAAAAACGCCAGTTCCGCCCTCAAACTGGGACAGGCACGGGGCGCAGCCATCTGTGCGGCGGTAACCCAGGGTCTGGCGGTGAGCGAGTACGCGGCCCGTCTGGTCAAACAATCCGTGGTGGGTACCGGCGCCGCGGATAAGGAACAGGTACAGCACATGGTGACACTGATGCTCAAACCGCCACACAAACTGGCTGCAGATGAGGCCGATGCCCTGGCCGTGGCCCTGGCTCATGCCAATGCCCTGTTGCTGAACAGTCGCCTGAAATCCGTAGGAGGTCGGCGATGATCGGACGTCTCACCGGTATCATCATCGAGAAGCAGCCGCCGGGTCTGGTGCTGGAGGTCAATGGTGTCGGCTATGAGCTGGAGGCGCCCATGTCCACCTTCTATGAGCTGCCGGGGCAGGGCGATACCATCACCCTCTTTACCCATCTGATTGTGCGCGAGGATGCCCATCTGCTCTACGGCTTTTTCCGCGATGCGGATCGTCAGCTGTTTCGTAGTCTGCTCAAGGTCAGCGGGGTCGGGGCCAAGGTGGCCCTGGGGATTCTCTCGGGCATGAACAGCCAGGACTTCGCTCTTTGTGTTCAGGCTGGTGATGCTGCCGCCCTGACCCGTTTGCCCGGCATCGGCAAAAAGACCGCTGAGCGACTGATTGTGGAGATGCGGGATCGGCTGGATGGACTGGGCGGTGCCGCTGTTTCCGTTGTGCCAGCAGCAGCCACTGCTCCCACTGCCGCCCTGCCGGTGGCCGATGCGGTCAGTGCGCTGACCGCTCTGGGCTATCGGCCCCAGGATGCCAGCCGCATGGTTCGTGCCGTGGCCGGGGATGAGGCGATGAGCAGCGAGGAGCTGATTCGCGCCGCGCTCAAGGCCACTGCTGTTTGAGAGAGCAGAGATGACAACAGATCGCATAGTGGTCGGTGAGGTGATTGGCGAGGATCAGGCCGTGGATCAGGTGATCCGGCCCCGTCGTTTGAATGATTACATCGGCCAGAAGGTGGTACGCGAGCAGTTGGACGTCTTCATTGGCGCTGCCCGCAATCGGGGGGAGGCGCTGGATCATGTGCTCATCTTTGGTCCACCCGGTCTGGGTAAAACCACCCTGTCTCATATCATTGCCAATGAGATGGGTGTCAACCTGCGCCAGACCTCTGGTCCGGTGCTGGAGAAACCTGGTGATCTGGCGGCCCTGCTGACCAATCTGGAACCCCATGACCTGCTTTTTGTGGATGAGATCCATCGCCTCAGTCCGGTAGTGGAAGAGGTACTCTATCCGGCAATGGAGGATTTTCAGCTCGACATCATGATCGGCGAAGGCCCGGCGGCCCGTTCCATCAAGCTGGATTTACCGCCTTTTACCCTGGTAGGGGCCACCACCCGTGCCGGACTGCTGACTTCACCCCTGCGGGACCGTTTCGGTATCGTCCAGCGGCTGGAGTTTTATTCCCCCGATGAGCTGGCGCTGATCGTCACCCGCAGTGCCTCTATCCTCAATATTCCCATTGATCAGGCCGGGGCCATGGAAGTGGCTCGTCGCTCCCGCGGCACACCGCGCATTGCCAATCGTCTGCTACGCCGGGTGCGGGACTATGCCCAGGTTAAGGCCAACGGATCTGTTGATGCCGAAGTGGCAGATCGCGCTCTGGCCATGATCGACGTGGACCGCTCCGGTTTCGATTATATGGATCGAAAGTTGCTGGAGACCCTGATCCATAAGTTCGATGGCGGTCCGGTGGGGGTGGATAACCTGGCGGCGGCCATTGGCGAAGAGCGCGGTACCATTGAGGATGTGCTTGAGCCCTATCTGATTCAGCAGGGTTTTCTCATGCGCACCCCCCGGGGACGAGTGGCGACCCGCACCGCTTATCTGCACTTTGGGCTCTCTGCGCCAGTGGTGGGGCAGGCACCCACGGACGACTTGTTTGGAGAGAGTGATGGCTGAACCCGGGATGTTCGAATTGGCTGTGCGGGTCTATTACGAAGACACGGATGCAGGTGGGGTGGTTTATCACAGCCAGTATCTCAACTTCATGGAGAGGGCCCGCACCGACTGGCTGCGCAACCTGGGTTTTGAACAGGACGGGTTGCGCGAGGAACTGGGCGTGGTTTTTGCGGTCTCTCGAATGGGTGTCCGCTTTCGCCGTCCGGCCCGCCTGGATCAGCAGTTGCGGGTGACAGCCAAGGTGGCGACGCTGGGGCGGGCCTCCCTCGATTTTGAGCAACAAATATGGCATCAGGAGACCCTGCTCTGTGAAGCCAGCGTTAGGATAGGATGTGTTGATATTCATCGGTTTAAGCCAGTGGCCTTGCCTGTGGCCCTGCGACAGGAGTTAGAAGATGCAGAGTGAAATGTCCTTTGTCCATCTGGTGATGGGGGCCAGCCCGGTGGTGCAGCTGGTGATGCTGTCCCTGCTGATGGCCTCCGTGGTCTCCTGGACCATGATTTTCGACCGCAATCGCAACCTCAAGCGGGCAAAGCAGGAGTCTGATGCTTTTGAAAATCGCTTCTGGAGCGGACACGAATTGCTGGAGCTCTACCGTGAGGTTACCCGCAACGGTGATGATGCCCAGGGGGTGGCGGCCATCTTTCGTGACGGCTTCCGTGAGTTTGCAAAGCAGCGGGAGAACAAGGGTATTGCCCCCATGGATGTGGTCGAAGGAGCGCGTCGGGCCATGCAGGTGAGCATGAATCGGGAGATCGATCGACTGGAGACCCATCTGGCCTTTCTGGCCACCGTGGGCTCTACCAGCCCTTATGTGGGGTTGTTCGGTACTGTCTGGGGCATCATGAATGCCTTTATCGCCCTGGGTAACGTCAAACAGGCGACTCTCTCTTTGGTTGCTCCGGGGATTGCCGAGGCACTGATTGCCACTGCCATCGGTCTCTTTGCTGCTATCCCAGCTGTGGTGGCCTACAACCGCTTTGCCGATCAGGTAGAGCGGCTGGAGAATCGCTATGAGGGCTTTCTGGATGAATTCACCACCATTCTGCAGCGCCAGGCGCACGGTTAGAAATTGGATTAACTTCGGATTTTACATTTAGTAAATTCATTATGTTAGAGTCTGGTTTTGATATGATTTCTAGAAGTGGGTTATGATGGTCGTCGGGGTGCGAGATGTCGCGTAGAAAAAAGTCGCGTAAGCCTATGGCCCAGATTAACGTGGTGCCTTATATCGACGTTATGCTGGTGCTCTTGGTGATTTTTATGATTACTGCCCCCCTGATGAGTCAAGGGGTAGAGGTGGATCTGCCTCAGGCTGAGGCAGAGTTGCTGCCGCCGGATCATGAAGAGCCACTGATCATTTCGGTGGATCGCCAGGGCAATCTCTATGTCAACGTGGGCGAAGAGAAATCCTCTCCCGTGAGTGGCGAGGATTTACAGACCCGCGTGGCCGCTGTGCTACGCAACAAGCCCAAGACCCCGGTATTGGTGCGCGGCGATAAAAACGTGGATTATGGCAAGGTGATGGAGGCTATGGTGCTGGTTCAGGGGGCGGGTGCCTCCAGCATGGGGCTGATGACCGATTCGCCGCAGCACTGAACGCCGACAAGACAATGCTAGACACATTTTCATACTGGTTGAACATCGTTGGCGTAGCCACGCAGGTGTATCCCCTTCTCACCGCGCAGGTCAATGTGGATCTTCCGGCGCTGGAGGCCACCAGGCAGATTCGGGCAAAAGAAAATGCCATGGTGATTATGGTGGATGCTCAGGGGCAGGCTTATTTGGATGACAAGAGCGGGAAAGGGAGGACTGCGGTTTCTGATGAGCGTTGGCAGACTCGGGTGGCCGAGGAAATAGTGCTACACCCCCAAAGGCATGTGCTGGTTCGGGCAGACCGAAATATCAACCTTGTTCGTTTGATGCAGGTGGTGACTCAGGCAAAGGCGGCAGGAGCGGAACACGTCCACTTTCAGCCCACAGGGGTTGCTGAAGGTGCTGCTCAGTGATTGAGTTTTTTCGCAATAATCCCAAGGCCCTGGCGCTGGCTGTGGGCATGCATCTGATGCTGATCCTGCTGCTGGCTTTTGGCGTGGATTGGTGGCACAAACCCAAAGTGGCGCAGCCTCAGGGCAATGTGGTCAAAGCCACCGTTTTGGATAGCGCTAAGGTTCAGGCCGCGGCGGATAAGCTTAAGCAACAGGAAAAGGCCAAAGAGACCCAGCAGAAGGCACAGGAAGAGAAAGAAAAGCGGAAGCTGGAAGATCTGCGTCAGCAACAACGCCAGGAGCAGCAGAGGCTGAAAAACCTGGAGAAAAAACGCCAGGAGGCAGAGCGGCAGCGCAAGGCAGAGATAGCGCGCAAGGCCAGGGAAAAACGAAAGGCTGAGGCCGAGAAAAAACGTAAAGCGGAAGAGGCCAGAAAAAAGGCGGTTGAGGAGAAAAAACGCCAGGCCGAAGAGGAGAAGCGCAAAAAGGCCGAAGCGGAGAAAAAACGTCAGGCGGAGGAGGCCAAGAAAAAGGCCGATGCCGAGCGCAAGGCCCGGGAAG
>JBNKLG010000101.1:0-8502 GCA_050292235.1 Sedimenticolaceae bacterium
TGGCGCACCAGGCCGTTGAAGCCGATGGGCGAGGCCGCACCGGTATAGGCCTGGATGTGGGTCACTTCAGGCACCTGTCGCAGGTAGTCACCCAACTCATTCACCACCCGGGCCGTCTGCTCCAGGCTGGTGCCCTCGTTCATATCGACCACCACCTGAAACTCGGACTTGTTGTCGAAGGGCAGCATCTTAAGGACGACGTTTTTGCTCACCGCCAGACTCAAGGAGAACCCAATTAACAGGAGGATTCCGCCCAACAGGAACCAACGATTGCGCCGTCCCTTGCGGGCATCGACAAAGGGGTTGATCACCTTGCCAAAGAAACGCTCCAGCCCCGGTGTCGCTGCCTCTTCCCCATGATCGGCATGCTGATGGGCCACCTTATGTAGCCCCTTGTAGGTCAGCCAGGGTGTCACCACAAAGGCCACCACCAGTGAGATCAACATACCCATGGAGGCGTTGATGGGAATGGGACTCATGTATGGCCCCATCAGCCCGGTAACAAAGGCCATGGGCAGCAGGGCAGCGATGACGGTGAAAGTGGCGAGGATGGTCGGGCCACCTACCTCATCCACCGCCTTGGGGATGGCTTCCAGCAGATTCTTGGCCCCCATGGCCAGATGGCGATGGATGTTCTCTACCACCACAATGGCATCGTCCACCAGAATGCCGATGGAGAAGATCAGGGCGAACAGAGAGACCCGATTGAGGGTAAAGCCCCAGGCCCAGGAGGCAAAGAGGGTTACCGCCAGGGTCAACACCACCGCACCGCCCACGATCAGCGACTCGCGCCAGCCCAGAGCAAAAAGCACCAGCAGCACCACCGAGAGGGTGGCGAAAATCAGCTTCTTGATCAGCTTCTGCGCCTTGTGATCTGCCGTCTCGCCATAGTTGCGGGTGATGGTGACCTGAACATGGTCGGGAATGAAAATGCCCTTGAGCTGATCAAACCGCTCGATCACCTTTTCGGCGATCTCCACCGCGTTGGTGCCTGGTTTCTTGGCGATGGCCAGGGTCACCGCCGGATGAAAGCCGGGGGTCACCTCGTTACTGGCTGGCCCCTTCGCCATCCAGGCAAAGGCCTCGGGCTGATCCGCCTGATGCTGGATCTGGGCCACATCCCGTAGGAAGACTGGCTTCTGGCCAAAGACACCGACGACCAGATCACCGATCTCTTCCGGGGTGCTCAACAGCGAACCAGCCTGGAGCAGCAGCTCCTTGTTATCCCGGGTAATGGTCAGGTTATCCCGGGTCTGATTCCCAGCTTGCAGGGCCAGACGCAGATCCGCCAGATCGATGTGATAGCCCGCCAGCGCCTGAGGATCCAGCAGCACATGCACCACCCGCTGCGGACTGCCAATGGTGTAGATGTCTCGAGTACCGGGCACCTGCTTCAGCTCCGCTTCCAAGGCATGGGCAACCTGGCCCAGCTCGAAGGCCCCGACAGAATCCTCGTCACTCCAGAGGGTGGCGGTCACGATGGGTACATCATCGATGCCTTTGGGCTTGATGATGGGTTGGCCGACCCCCAGATTCTGCGGCAGCCAATCCTGATTGGAGAAGACCTTATTGTAAAGACGCACAATGGCGGCGGTACGATCCTCCCCCACCTTGAAGCGCACCGTCAGCACCGCCATGCCAGGCATAGAGGTGGAGTAGACGTGTTTGATGCCTTCGATCTCCGACAGCACCTGCTCCGCCGGTCTTGCCAATAGATGTTCAATCTCACCTGCGGTGGCACCGGGGAAGGGGATGAAAATATTGGCAAAGGTGACATTGATCTGAGGCTCTTCCTCGCGGGGTGTGACCATGACCGCAAAGAACCCGAGCAACAGACCCACCAGCGCCAGCAGCGGTGTGATCTCTGTATTGAGAAACCGCCTGGCAACGCTGCCGGAGAGGCCGAGCCGTGACTCAGTGGTCATGACTGCCCCCTGCTGCCTGCTGCTTTAACGCTGCCCCTGCGGCCACGGGATCCAGAATCACCTGCTCTCCTGCCTCCAAACCGGCCAGAATCACAATCTGTCTCTCAGACAGCCGGCGCCCTGGTCGCACATGACGGAAGCTCAGACGGCCCGCCTTTTCCTGCACATAGACACCACTGACCTCACCCCGATAGGCCAAGGCCTGAGCAGGCATGACCAGTTGTTGATCTTTTCCCAGCACAAAACTGGTCTTGACGAACATGCCAGGGAAGATGCCTCGAATCTCTGGCGGCAATTGGACTCGCACCCGGAAAGTGTTGCTGAGGGGATCGGCAAAAGGAAAGACGGTAATCTTTTTGGCCTCCACAACCTGACCACCGGGAAGGATCACTTTCGCTTTCGACTGCTCGCGAACCTCATTGATCATGCTTTGAGGTACCGCCACCAGGGTTCGCAGTTGATCCAGGGAAATACCCGTCATCAACGCCTTGCCCGGCTGGGCGATCTCGCCCAACTCCACATGGCGCACCGTCACAATGCCACTGTAAGGTGCTCGTACCTGGGTATAGGCCAATTGCTCACGGGCCTGGTCCAGGCTGGCCTCAGCTGCCGACTTGCGAGCCTTGGCCATATCCAACCCCGCAATGGCCTGATCCATCTCCGATTGGGAGGCCAGCTTTTTTCCATACAGCCCCTCCACCCGAGTGTGCTCATCCCGGCGCTTTTTCAAATCAGCCTTGGCCTCTGCCAGGGCCGCTTCAGCCAGTCCCAGCCTGGCTTTTTGCTCGGTATCCCGCAAACGCACGATCAGGTCGCCCTTTTTGACCACATCATCCACGTCAAACAAGATCTCCTCCACCTGCCCCCCGGTCTGGGCCGAAATGGTCGTTTGATTGACCGCCTCAATCAGACTGTCGAGTTTGGCCTCACGAAATACCTCGACCTCTTCCACCGAGCCCGTGATCAAAGGTTCCGCCGCAACGATCAATGGCAAAAAAAGCAGAGACAAGAAACTGAATGATTTCATCATGGTGATTCTCAACAAGTCTGAAGTCGGCCTGGACCGATAGATGTCGGACATTATATTAGAGTTTTCTAATTTAATCACGAATCCCTGTTTATTCTGAGGGTTAAGCACAGCTTAGTCTTTATTGCGAGTCGTGGCTCTTGGAATTCAACCCCTGCCCCGGCACCGTCATCAAAGGCCGCATGGCACTCAGCAGGCTGGGGAACAACAGCTCATTTTGTCGCTCTTCTTGTGCCAAAAGCTGCTTCATATGGTCACGTTGGGTGGGAGCGCTGAAACAAGCCGGGCAGGAATCCAGCACCACCGGCAGCTCAGCCGCCTGGGCATAGGCCGCCGTCTGGGTCTCACGCACGTAGACCAGGGGTCGGATGATGCGAACATCGCCTTCATTATTCCGGTAATGGGCCTTCATGGTGCGTAACTGGCCGCCGTGGAAAATAGACATCATCAGACTCTCTGCCAGGTCATCCAAATGCTGCCCCAAAGCCAGCACGTTGTAGCCATGTCGACGGCAGGCGTTGTACATGATGCCGCGTTTCATCCGCGAGCAATAGGCGCAGAAGGAGTCGCCATCCATATGCTCTTTGGCCTGATCCATGATGGGCTGCTGCTCGTAGTGCCAAGTCAGGCCCAGGCTATCGTAATAGTCCTTCAACGGCTGCGGATCAAAGCCCTCCACCTCGGGGTCTACCGTCAACGCCGCCAACTCGAACTTGACCGGCGCATAACGCTGAAGGTGCTGCAACACAGCCAACAACGAGAGCGAATCCTTGCCCCCGGATACGCCGAGCAGGATGCGATCTCCCTCCTGGATCATCTGAAAATCGGCGATGGCGCGACCGATCTTCCGCAGCAGTTTTTTGGGTGGCTTGATCATCCCGTGCATTATAGGCCAGTGATGCTGCCAAAGCCCTCAGACTCAGCAAAGCCATTGAAACTGCACTTTCTGGCCATTTTGGCTAGAATAATAGCCATAATTCTGATGGAGTCATCGTCATGAGTGACGCAGCCATTTCCACCCTCAAAAATCAGTTGCCCGAGTGGGTTCATAAAGCAGAACAGGGCGAAGACATCCAGATCACCCGTCACGGCAAACCAGTAGCAGTCATGGTATCTCTGGAGCGTTACAACCGGGCATTTGGACGGGAGAACGTGGTCTTTGGTGCTTATCAACGTTGGCGGCTCAAATACCCTGATGCTGCGGGCTTCACCAACGAAGAGCAGGACGCCTTGTATCAACGTACCCGCGCCGTCCATGAATCCCGTTCAAGCTGGGATTAAGTCATGCGATATTTGCTCGACACCAACATTCTGTCAGAACCGATCAAACCCAGACCGGATGCGAATGTGATCAGGCGTCTGGAGCTGGACGGAATTTTGTCCTGTACATCAGCAACAGCCTGGCACGAGTTATGGCACGGTATTCACCTGATGAACGAAGGCAGGCGCAAGCATGAGCTGGCCGATTATCTGCGCATGCTATCGGAAGACGGGCTCTGCATCCTGCCATTTTGCCGTGATGCAGCCGAATGGCTGGCGGAAGAGCGGGTACGTCTGAAACAGGCTGGTTTGACGCCTGCCAAATACGATGCCGAGGTTGCAGCGGTTGCCGTCGTCAACCACCTCACCATCGTGACCCGCAGTGTGGATGACTTTGCTCTCTTTGCTGGAGTCAGGGTTGAGAACTGGTTTGATGTTTAGGCCGGTTGAGTCTTGGTGAGGCAGGGTTTTGTGTGCTTCTTATTCTGATCTCTGTTGACAATGTAAATCCTGCCAGGTGATCAAGTAGTTTATCTTTACCATCACACGATCTGACTTCGACTTGGCGCGCATCCATAAAGTTTGGAGATTTCATGAAGAATGATTTTTCTATACCCCGCATAAAAGCACTTATTCTTGCAGAGCCATGAAACACGCCCTTGATGATAAGAATATTTTTGTCTTTATTATATGTAATACCCTGAATAAAAAGCCCTTCAGGGACTGCATCCAATATACTTCTTATCAATTGCTTTTTTAAATTCGTTTTTGGATATGAAAAAATAAAATCATCTTCTTCTCGCTTATTTAGATGTCTAGAATAGACTTTTTCGTGCCCAAAGCGTAATACATCCTGATAATCATTAACGTATTCAAAGGGGGCACACAAAACCTCAGTGGCATTCACCGAAGAGCAAGTTACAAATAGAATGATAGTGCTTGTGACAAGTCTTGCAATAGACATAGGTATATTCCCTTTCCAGACTAGAGCCATAGTGCGCGATGAGTGTCTTTTTGCGAAGCGCATTAATCACGAAGAACCTGTAGGAGGCCAGCCACTGCTGTCCCACTTACGCGAACCTCAATAATAAAGTTTGTAGGGTGGATAAGTGCAACGCATCCACCAAGGCCAAAAAGCCCTCGGGCTGAGCGAGGCCAAACCCTCAAGACCCAATCTCCCGCATCAGCGCCTCGGTCTTCTGCTCGGCCAGGGCAATCTCCATCTGCCGCCGCTGCTCCCAGATCTCTTTGCGCTCTTCCAGACGCTTCTCCCAGGCACCTTCCTGCTCATCGATGGTCTTCTCACCGAACAGCACCTGACGCAGGAAGGCCATGGAGAATTTGAGAGCAAACTCATCGTCTTTGGCCAGCTGGTCATAGAATTCATCTGACAAGGCATAGGAGGCACGGAAGGCATCGCTGGCGACAAACTGGCGGAAGCGGTCGATGTCGTAGCAGGCCATGAAGAAGAGTTGCAGACTGGTGTCGGAGGGACGACCGATTGCAGGGCCAGCGGATTTCTTCTTCAAAATAAGCTGATAGAAATCGCGGTTGATTTCGTCGTATTCAACCACGCCCTGATCCTTGCGATAGTCATCGATGTTCAGCTCCTGATCCTCTTCGTGACCCTTGCAGTGCTCCTCTTTGATCAGGCTGAAGGCCTGCTTGTCGGTGGCTTCATCGCTGGGTTTCATGGCCAGCATGGCGACCGGGTAGTAGCGGCAGGCGGTGGGGCGATTTTCGTAGACGGAGCAACCCTCGCCTTCGACCATGAGCAGGCAGGCGCCCTCATCGTTGGTGCGCATCTTGATGCCGGGGACACCGTGATTATCCATCTGGAAGGGCACGGTGTGGTTTTTCAGCACCTCGCCAGATCCCACGCCGAGGTGACGTTTGAGGCGGATGATGTCGTAGGGAGTCAGGGTGATGTCGGCCTGCTTGCAGCAGGCATTGAAACAGCTCACGCCCTTGTGGCAACGAAAACGGATCTTGTCATCGTCTTTCAGCAGGGCGGGAATCACGTCGCTCTTGAAGGGGATATCGAAGGAATCGGTCATGTCGGTCTACCTGGGGCGAGAACTTAAAAATTTGAATCGGTTAGAAACGAAAAAGTCCGGGCACCTTGCGGCACCCGGACTCTCCACTTTACCTCTTAATGAGGATTAGTGTGCAGCTGCTTTGAACAGCTTGGACTTGTCGACCAGATCCTTATGGGCGCGCTTGAAGCAGTTCCACTGCTTGCTTTCCTTGTCGTAAACGCTGTTGACGAAGCACTTCCAGTTTTCTTCGTCCACGAAGTTTTTGTCCATGCGGTAGTAGAAGCCCGGATAACGGGACTCTTCACGGAACTGGATGTGTTTCATGTGCGCTTCTGCAGTCAGGATGCGATGGTAGTTTTCCCAGGCACGCAGCAGCTCATGCAGGTCCTTGGCACGCATCTTCAGGGCATCTTCCTTCAGCATTTCCAGCTTCTGCTCGGCCAGGGCCAGCATGTGCTCATTGGTGGTGTAGTAGGTAGCCACACCAGCAACGTATTCATCCATGATCTTCTGCAGACGGAATTGCAGCATGCGAGGCGTGATGTAGTTGGGGTTCACATCCAACGCGGTGCTGTAGTCTTTGTGCTCAAGGTAGTTGCGGACAGGACGGTAGATCTCTTCGATCAGGGCATCCACAGAGGTGTCCAGCTCAGGGGTCTTGTCCTTGTTGTCCAGTACATACTGAACCATGGACTTGGCCGCCATACGACCTTCGGCATGAGAACCGGAGGAGAACTTGTGACCAGAGGCGCCAACGCCGTCACCACCGGTGAACAGACCCTGAACGGTGGTCATGCCGCGATAGCCCCAGTTCCAGCCCTGAGGCAGGTGACCTGGGATCTTATCCTTGTCGGCGTGCTCTTCACTGGTGGGGGCACCAACGTCTTCCGGGCCAGAGGTCCAGATGCCGCAGCAACCAGAGTGAGAGCCGAGCAGGTAGGGTTCGGTGGGCATCAGTTCAGAGTTTTTCTTCTCTGGTTCGATGTTTTCACCAGCCCAGATACCACACTGGCCGATACACATGTCGAGGAAGTCTTCCCAGGCTTCTGCTTCCAGGTGCTTAACTTCACGAGGAGACAGGGTTTCGCGCAGGTTGGCCAGAGCGGTCACGGTGTCCATCCAGATGGGACCGAGACCGTCTTTCATTTCCTTAAGCATCAGGTGGTTACGCAAGCAAGATGCAGGAACGGCAGCCTGACCGTAAGGAGGATAGTCGTCCAGCATGTCCTTGTTCTTGACCATGTAGGCTTCGCCGAAGGCGTTGGTGGCCTTGGATTTGAACAGCAGGAACCAGGCGCCTACAGGACCGTAACCGTCTTTGAACCGGGTAGGTACGAAGCGGTTTTCCATCATGGTCAGCTCGGCACCGGCCTCAGCAGCCATGGAGTAGGTGGAACCGGAGTTCCAAACCGGATACCAGGCACGACCCTGACCTTCACCCACGGAGCGGGGACGGAAGATGTTAACGCAGCCGCCGGCTACCAGCAGGATGGCCTTGGCTTTGTAGACGAAGAGTTTGTGATCACGGGTAGAGAAACCGACAGCACCGGCGATACGGTTCTTGTCGTTCTTGTCGTTGACCAGCTTGACGATGAAAACACGTTCCTGGATGTTGTCGGTGCCGATGGCCTTTTTGGCGGCTTCAGCAACGATCCACTTGTAGGATTCACCGTTGATCATGATCTGCCACTTACCGGAGCGGACGGGCTTGCCGCCGTCTTTCAGGGGAGTCAGACCCTTGGAACCATCGTGACGTTCGCCGTTTTCGTCCAGCTTCCAAATGGGCAGGCCCCACTCTTCAAACAGGTGTACGGATTCGTCAACGTGACGACCCAGGTCATAAGCCAGGTCATCACGGGTGATGCCCATGAGGTCGTTGGAGACCATACGGGCGTAGTCAGCAGGATCCTGGTCGGGACCGATGTAGGTGTTGATTGCGGACAGACCCTGGGCAACAGCGCCAGAGCGATCCATGGCAGCCTTATCAACAACCTTTACGGAGATGTCCTGACCGGAGGCCTTGATCCAAGGCCCCAGTTCGTATGCTGCACCACAGGCAGCCATACCACCACCAACGATGAGGATGTCGACGCTCTCTTCGACGACCTCTGGATTTCCAAATTCAGCCATTCTGTATACCTCTAAAAATATTCTCTTAAGATTCAGCTAGCGTTATGGCGAGCCATTACTTGCAGATCAGTTCGCTGGGATCGCCAGGGCGATAGCCATTCTGCTCCATGGGATTAAAGAA
>JBNKLG010000102.1:0-8125 GCA_050292235.1 Sedimenticolaceae bacterium
TTGCGGATCTGGTGAATGATGCAGTGCTGGATTTCAGTGTTGCAACGGCTTAAGCGGCTTAAGGGTCAGGTCTTGAATTGTGAATTTGCTAGCTAGTATAGACCTAAAACAACAGAATTCAAGATTCAAGACCTGACCCTAACCCTAATCTCTCATGCTGTGCCGGTAATTTTCGCAATTATTTCATCAAGTTATCGCTTAAGTAAGTGCCATTCTACTCTGATCCCATCAGATTGTGGTGCTGACTAATCAGTACCACATATTATCTTTGTAGACATGGCCACCAAGTATTTCATGATATAAGGATTTATTATTTTTAAAATACTGAACCAAGTCATATTTGCCATCTCCATTGAAATCGGTGTATGTCAGGAATATTTTTCCGTTATCTATATATTGCTTTTGTGAGCTAGTAGTTTCATCATCATTTAACGAAGCAATATCTATGATATGGTATTTTTTTCCAAAAAAATAATACTGATATACGGTTTTAGGTGTCCTATGCTCTGCAATAAGATCGAATTTTATTTCATCTTTCTTTTTCTTTAACTCAAGCCATGGTCCCACCTTTTCTCTGAATTCATTATTCACAGAGTGTGGGCCATTCTTAGGTACTTTATCAATTAGAGTCATCGGGAAACTATATGTAACTACTCGGTCTACTGATTCATCCGGGAAGCATATGTTTGGCAGAAGTAGACCTAATAATACTAGAGTTTTTCTCATGTCTGTACTCGACCTCATTGCATCTAACAGTTTAATTAACGAGACTCCGTGTCTCGTTATTTATTTTTAGGGCTTTATTGAAACGTTTGCCAACTTGTAACCTTGCCATTTACCGTATAGATCAAGGGGTCAGCCAGCTTGATCCATCAGGTTAGTCCAAGTCAATGGGGCGAATCATCAGGGCCATCCTTTTGCTTGCGCCACCACATGGCAAAAGGGGAGCCCAATCCATTTCCCAGTCCGCCACCCAAGGGATCGGCATCAAACCCCAACCCCGATCCCTCAGGCAGTCCGATCAGCTTTCCCCAGCCAACGCCGTCCAGGTATGCACCACGGTATCGGGGTTGAGGGACATGGATTCGATGCCCTGCTTGAGCAGCCAGGCGGCCAGTTCCGGGTGATCCGATGGGCCTTGGCCGCAGATGCCGACATATTTGCCCTGCTTGCGGCAGGCGGTGATGGCCAGCTCCAGCATGGCCAGAACGGCTGGGTCGCGTTCGTCGAAGATGTGGGCGACCAGTGAGGAGTCCCGATCCAGCCCCAGGGTGAGCTGGGTCATGTCGTTGGAGCCGATGGAGAAGCCGTCGAAGTATTCCAGGAATCGCTCGGCCAGGATGGCGTTGGAGGGCAGCTCGCACATCATGATCAGGCGCAGGCCGTTCTTGCCGCGCTCCAGGCCGTTCTCCTTCAGCAGTTCGATGACCGACTCAGCCCCGTGCAGGGTGCGAACGAAGGGGATCATCAGCTCGACGTTGGTCAGCCCCATCTCATCGCGCACCCGTTTCATGGCACGGCATTCCAGCTCGAAACAGTCGCGGAACTCTTCGGAGATGTAGCGGGAGGCACCGCGGTAGCCGATCATGGGATTGGCCTCGCCGGGTTCGAAGCGGCGACCGCCGATGAGGTTGGCGTATTCGTTGGATTTGAAGTCGGACATGCGCACGATCACCGGCTTGGGGGCGAAGGCGGCGGCGATGGTGGCCACGCCCTCGGCGATGCGGCTGACGTAGTATTCCACCGGATCGCCATAGGCGGTGGTGCGCTCGCGGATCGCCTGCTGCACCTCGTCACCCATGGCCTCGGCGTCCATCAGCGCCTTGGGGTGGATGCCGATCATGTTGTTGATGATGAACTCCAGCCGCGCCAGCCCCACGCCGTTGTGGGGCAGTTGGGCAAAGCTGAAGGCGCGGTCGGGGTTGCCGACGTTCATCATGATTTTGACCGGGATCTCCGGCATGCTGTCGACCGCGTGAACCTGGTGGTCGAAGTTGAGCAGACCGGCGTAGACATAGCCCTCGTCGCCCTCGGCGCAGGAGACGGTGACCTCGGCACCATCGGCGATGGTCTCGGTGGCATCGCCACAGCCGACCACGGCGGGCACGCCCAGCTCACGGGCGATGATGGCGGCGTGACAGGTGCGTCCGCCGCGGTTGGTGATGATGGCGGAGGCCTTCTTCATGATCGGCTCCCAGTCCGGGTCGGTCATGTCGGTGAGCAGCACATCCCCGGCCTGGAACTCGTCCATGCGGTCGAGATTGTTGAACAGCCGGGCCTTGCCCGCGCCGATCTTGCCGCCGATGGAGCGACCGGTGGCCAGCCGACGACCGGTCTCCAACAGGGTGAATTTCTCCACCGTATGGCTGCTCTGCTTTTGGCTTTGCACCGTCTCCGGGCGGGCCTGGACGATGTAGATGCGGCCATCGTTGCCGTCTTTGGCCCACTCGATGTCCATGGGGCGCTGGTAGTGCGTTTCGATGGTCACCGCCATGCGGGCCAGGTTCTGGATCTCCTCATCATTGAGGCAGAAATGCAGACGATCATCCGGCTCGACCCGCACCGTGGTGACCGGCGCCTTGGGATCGCCGGAGTAGATCATCTTGTTCTCTTTGGTGCCCAGGGTGTGGCGCAGCACGGCGGGTTTGCCTGCGGCCAGGGTGGGCTTGTGGACGTAGAACTCATCCGGGTTGACCGAGCCCTGCACCACGGTCTCGCCCAGGCCGTAGCTGCCGGTGATGAAGACCACATCGGTGAAGCCGCTCTCGGTATCCAGGGTGAAGGCGACCCCGGCGGCGCCGATGTCGGAGCGCACCATCTTCTGGATACCGGCCGAGAGGGCCACCTCTTCGTGGTTGAATCCCTGGTGCTCGCGATAGGCGATGGCGCGGTCGTTGAACAGTGAGGCGAACACCTCGCGGATGGAGAACTTGATGTTGTCCAGGCCGCTGACGTTCAGATAGGTCTCCTGCTGACCGGCAAAGGAGGCATCGGGCAGGTCTTCCGCCGTGGCTGAGGAGCGCACCGCCCAGCTGGTGTCGGTGCCGTAGTCGGCTTCGAGCTTGGCATAGGCCGCGTCGATGGCCGCTTCCATCCCGGCGGGGAAGGGGACCTCCATGATCCAGCCGCGAATTTGTGCCCCGGTAGTTTGCAGGGCGGCTACGTCGTTGATGTCCAACTGCTGTAGCGCGCTGGCGATGCGCTGATCCAGGCCATCCTGTGCCAGAAACTCCCGATAGGCATCCGCCGTGGTGGCAAAACCACCAGGCACCGCGACCCCGAGCGGAGCCAGGTTCTGCAACATCTCACCCAAAGAGGCGTTCTTGCCGCCGACCTTGGGGACATCGGCCATATTCAGTTGTTCCAGGGGGATTACATAGGTCGTCATGGGGGTCACCGCTCTCCAGGATTGAAAAATAAAGGTTGAAGGTTATGCATGGCCGATTCGCTCCATGCTGATGCCAAGGGTTCTCACCACATAACTGGCAATCTCCTCGATGGAGGTGTCCGTGGTGTCAAAGGTGGGTATCTCATAGCGATCAAACAGCGCCAGGGCCTGGGTGACCTCCTGCTGGCAGTTGGGCAGGGCCGCATACTCACTGTCGGGCCGCCGCTTTTTGCGGATCCGGCTCAGGGGCACAGGCTTGATGGTCAGTCCCACCAATTTGTCCCGGTAGGGTTTGAGAAACTTGGGCAGATCCTCGCTCTGCAAGTCCTCCGGGGTCAGAGGGTAGTTGCAGGCCTTGAGAGAGAAGTTCATCGCCAGATAGAGACTGGTCGGGGTCTTGCCGCAGCGGGAGACGCCGACCAGGATCAGATCCGCCTCGGCATATTGATCCGGGCGTACCCCATCGTCGTGGGAGAGGGCATAGTCGATGGCATCCAGTCGAACCTGATAGTCATTCTTCTGGTGTACGGTTTTGGAAATGCCCTGGGTATGGGCGGACATCATCCCCAGACACTGCTCCAAAGGGGCAAGAAAGGTGTTGAACAGGTCGATCACCATGGCGTTGCTGCCGTTGATGATCTCCTGCTCCTGCTGCTCCATCAGCGAGCTGAAGACGATGGGTTGCACGCCACTGGTCTCATGGGCCCGGTTGATCATGGACACGGCGTGGTGGGCCTTGTCCACATTACCAACAAAGGCGAGGGTGAGGGTGTCGAAATCCAGCTCGGGAAACTGAGCCAGCAGGTTCTTGCCATAGGTCTCGGCGGTCAGGCCGGTGCGGTCTGAGACAAAGAAAACAACGCGGACACCAGGGCGTATCTGACTGGGAAGAACCATCAATGGTGCCCCTGGTGGGGATCATTGCGGCAACTGCCACCGGCTGAACAACTGCAACCGCTGCCACAGCCGCCGCCCTCCTCGCGAAAGGCGCCCAGCTCGGGATGGGCCTGGGCAAAGCGTCTGCCCAGGTGTTGTACCAACAGCCAAAGGATCAGCAGAGCGGGTACAAACAGCATGGCGATCAGGTATTCCACGGTATCAATGACTCCCACCCAGACCAGCAAAACCCATAAAGGTTAGCGACAGCAGCCCACCCAGCATCAGACTCAGCGCCGCGCCCTGGGTGACATTGGGCACTCTGGAGAGTTCCAGCTTCTCCCGCAGCCCCGCCATCAGAGCGATGGCCAGGGTAAAGCCGATGCCCGCGCCACCGGCATAGACCAAAGATTGGCTGAGATTGTAATCCTTGAAGGTTTGAAACAGGGCTACCCCGAGAATAGCGCAATTGGTGGTGATCAGGGGCAAAAAGATCCCCAGGGAACGAAACAGGGCCGGAGCGAATTTTTTCAGGCTCATCTCCACCAGCTGTACGGCACTGGCGATGATGGCAATGTAGGCGATCAGGCGCAGAAACTCGACATGCCAGGCCACCAGCAGCGTATTAACCGCATAGGCGCTGATCGAGCTGACCAGCATGACAAACGAGGTGGCGATGCCCATGGGGATAGCGGTATTCAGTTTGCCCGAGACCCCCAGAAAGGGGCAAAGCCCCAGGAACATGGCCAGCACAAAGTTGTTGGCCAGTACCGTGTTGAAAAAGATAAAGGTCAGGCTATCCGGCGACATTCGAACGCTCCTCGATCATTTGGGCCTTGCGCTGTTTGAAGTGGTTGAACAGCAGCAGCCAGCTGCCCAGCACCAGGAAGCCGCCGGGGGGGAGCACCATCACCACCCAGGGCTGGAAACTGGGGCCGAACAGATCGATGCCAAACAGCGAACCGGCCCCCAGCACCTCCCGCACCACCCCCAGGCAGAGTAGAGCAAAGGTGAAACCCAGCCCCATACCCAGGGCGTTGGTCAGGGCCTTCAGTGGTGGGTTCTTCGAGGCATAGGCCTCGGCCCGGCCCAGGATGATGCAGTTGACCACGATGAGCTGGATAAAGGCCCCCAGGGCGTTGTAGAGATCGAGGGAGATGGCCTGGATCAGATAGTCGATGATGGTGACGAAGGTGGCGATGATGACGATGTAGGTGGCAATGCGCACCTGCTTGGGGATATAGCGGCCCAGCAGCGAGATCAGCAGCCCTGAGGCCAGCAGCACAAAGGTCGTCGCCAATCCCATGGCCAGGGCGTTGATGGCCGAGTTGGTCACTGCCAGCACCGGGCACATCCCCAGCAGCATGACGAACACCGGGTTGTTGGCCCAGAGCCCTTCGCTGAAGGTCTCCCAGGTGATGGCGCTCTCCTGTTTGGGACTCATGGTTGGGCTCCGTCGGTTTTGGGTTGTTTCAGCTGATCCAGCAGCGGCACCACCTGGGGCAGAATCCGTTGACCGGACTGGTTCAGCGCCTTGCCCACAGCGGTGGAAGAGATGGTGGCACCGGAGATGGCGTCGATCTCCCAGTCGCCCTGCTTGGTGCCGTGCTTGACGGTGCGGATGGGATGCGCCAGCGCGGTGCCATCAGCGTTCAGGCGGGCATCCAGAGCATTGAAATTGGCCCGGAAGTTGGCATCCTTGATGATCTTATCGCCCAACCCGGGGGTCTCCGCCATCTTCAGCACCTTGATACCGCGGATGCACTGGCACTGGGGATCGTAGCCGTAGAGCAGTTCGACCATACCAGCATAGCCCTGGCCTGCGGTGCGGGCGGCAACCCCCAGCAGTCTGCCCCCGGCATCGTATCCGGCGTAGAGGCTCTCGCTGTTGCTGCCTTTCGTCGGGCTGAGCTGGCCATCCACCAGAAAAAATTCCTGAAACGAGGTGGCACCTGGGATCACCTGAACCACTGCTTTTTCGATGGCGATGCGCTGGTTCTCGGCGATGCGCGGCGCAGTCAGCTGGGAGGCCAGCACCACCAGGAAGCCAGAGGTCATGGTGATCAGCGACAGCACCAGGATCATCTTGAGGCTGGCGCTCTGGGGCTGCTGTGGTTTCTCTGCCTGGTGACTGGTGGGGTTGTTCATGAGGCAGACCCTTTGGCCTTTTTGCGTTGGCCGAAAATGCGGGGCTGGGTGAGCTGTTCAATCAATGGCGTGGCGGCATTGCCCAGTAAAATGGCGTACATAACGCCCTCGGTCAGCCCCCCAAAGAGGCGGATCATTACGGTGACCACGCCGATTAGGATGCCATAGATAACGGTGCCTCGTGGCGTGACCGGTGAGCCTACCATGTCGGTGGCCATGAACCAGGCTCCCAGCATCAGGCCGCCGGAGAGCAGCATGAAGAGGCCATCGGGATAGGCCGGATTCATCAGATGCAGCCCCTGGGCGGTGAGATAGGTGGTGGCCATGATGGTGAGCGGAATGCGCCAGTCCAGCAGTTTTCGTGCAGCCAGATAGAGGCCGCAGATCAGGATGATGAGGGCGGAGGACTCCCCGGCAGAGCCGGCGGTGGTGCCGGTCAGCAGCTCCAGGCTGGGGGTCAGGGTCGATTCGAATTTGCTCAAAGCCAGCGGGGTGGCGCCACTGAAGGCATCGATGGCCACCTGGGCATTCCAGTCACTGACTGAGACAGGCTGTAGAAAGGGTAGGGTGAGGGTGGTGGGGACGAAGCCGCCGAAGCGCCCCTCAAACAGCGCAGGTGCCCAGGTGGTGATGGCCACAGGGAAGGTCGCTTGCACAAAGGCGCGACCCACCAGGGCCGGATTGAAGACATTCATGCCCAGGCCGCCGAACAGCACCTTGCCCAGACCGATGGCGCTGAAGCCTGCCACCAGACCCATCCACAGCGGAAAGCCAGGGGGCAGGGTGAGAAACAGCAGTAGGCCGGTGATGGTGGCCGACCAGTCCCCCAGGGTATTGCCCGACTGGCGATTGAACAGCCGCTCGGTCAGCAGGCAACTGGCCAGCACCGTGGCGCAAAGGGCCAGGGCGCTGAGGCCGTAGAGCCAGACGCTCCAGCCCACCATGGGCAGACAGGCGAGCGCCACCTGGAACATGATGCTCACCACATCCCGGGGTTTGTGGATGTGGGGCGAGGTACGAAGTTCGATACGGGGTTTCATCAGGGTTTAGGCTGCCTGTTCTCGATTGAAGGCCTTGGCCACCCGCAACTGCTGCACGATGGGGATGTTGGCGGGGCAGACATAGGAGCAGCAGCCGCACTCGAAGCAGTCGTTCAGGTGGTAGTCGTCGGCCATCTCGGCAAAGAGGCGCTTGGCGGCCAATTGGCCCAACTGGGCCGGGTTGAGGTGCATGGGGCAGGCGTTGACACAATAGCCGCATTTGATGCAGGGCCAGATGCGGCGGGTCTCCTGCTGCACCTCATCTTCTGCCAGCACCAGCAGACCGGAGGTGCCTTTGGTGATGGGGGTCTCCAGATCCGAGACCGAAGGCCCCATCATCGGGCCGCCTAACACGAAGTCGTTGCAGTTGCCCTGGTAGCCCACCTGCTTCAGGATGAAACCGATGGGGGTGCCGAGGGGGACCAGATAGTTGCCTGGTTCCTTGATGCCGGGGCCGGTTACGGTGACCAGGCGTTCGATCAGACCCTCGCCTTTGGGGAGCAGAGTGCCGATGGCGGCCATGGTGCCGACGTTGTTGACCACCACGCCGATCTCCAGCGGAATGCCGCCAGCGGGCACCTCCCTGCCCAGCAGGGATTTGATCAGCATCTTCTCCGAGCCCTGGGGGTATTTGGTCTCCACCGCCTCGATCTGGATGGGGCTATCCTTGGGC
>JBNKLG010000103.1:0-8040 GCA_050292235.1 Sedimenticolaceae bacterium
CCTGGCGCAGACGCACGCACCGGCCATCTTTCAAATCAATCGCAGGGATCAGCAGCATCTCTAGGGTGTCCAGTGAATAAAGTTACGCAACAGTTGCAGCCCGGCATCGGCGCTCTTTTCCGGGTGAAACTGGGTGGCAAAGAGGTTGCCCCGGGCAATGGCACTGACAAAGGGAATGCCGTACTGAGTACGGCCTGCGGCCAGACACGCCTCTTCGGGCACCACATGGTAACTGTGTACGAAATAGAAACGACTATGATTGTCGATACCCTGCCAAAGGGGGTGATCCTGGGCCTGGTCGACCTGGTTCCAACCCATGTGGGGCACCTTCAACGCTGAGGCCGGGAAATGCACCACCTCGCCAGGAATCAGTCCCAGCAAACCGGTTCCGCCATTCTCCTCGCTGTGGCGCAACAGAACTTGCAACCCCATGCAAATACCCAAAAAGGGTTTGGAGACCGCAGCCTCACGCACAGCCTGATTCAGATGATGCTGGCCAATGGCCGCCATACAATCTCGCGCCGCTCCCTGACCGGGGAAGACCACTCGATCTGCTACAGCTATGGTTTGAGGGTCATCGGTGACCATGACCTCATCCCCGGCATCACAGACATGCTCGATGGCCTTGGAGACCGACCTCAGGTTGCCCATGCCGTAGTCGATCACCACGATCTTCTGGCCCACCGTCAGAGACTCCCTTTGGTAGAGGGGATGGCATCACCCAAGCGCGGGTCAGGCTCCAGCGCCATGCGCAAGGCACGGCCAAAGGCCTTGAACAGGGTCTCGGCGATGTGGTGATCGTTACGGCCACGCAGGCTGTCCAGATGCAGGGTCACCCCGGCATGGTTGACGAAGCCCTGGAAAAACTCGTGGAACAGATCCACCTCAAACGTGCCGATAGCGGCACGCTGAAAACCGGCATGAAACTCAAGCCCGGGACGCCCGGAAAAATCCACCACCACCCGCGAAAGGGCTTCATCCAGCGGCACATAGGCGTGGCCATAGCGGCGAATACCACGCTTGTCACCCACCGCCCGGGCAAAGGCCTGACCCAGGGAAATACCAATATCCTCCACCGTGTGATGGGCATCGATATGCAGGTCACCCTGGGCACGAATATCCAGATCGACCAAACCATGGCGGGCTACCTGATCAAGCATATGATCGAGAAAGGGCACACCGGTTTCAAACCGGCCCTCGCCCGTACCATCCAGGTTCAGCTCGATCCGGATCTGAGTCTCCAGGGTATTGCGCTCAATATTGGCTTTTCTTTGCATGAGATCGCCCGTGAAATGAGGGGCTAACATTACCACATTAGCCTTCGAGCCAGAACGTTACCGGCCCCTCATTGACCAGACTGACCTGCATATCTGCGCCAAAGAGGCCTGTGGCCACCTGGGAATGGCGGGATTGGGCCAAGCTTACCAACTGGTCAAAAAGGCGCCGTCCCTCTTCCGGTGAAGCCGCAGGGCTAAAGCTGGGGCGCATACCTTTGCTGGTATCCGCCGCCAGTGTGAACTGGGGCACCAACAGCAAGCCGCCAGCCACCTGGGAAAGGGAGAGATTCATGCGGTCATCGACATCAGGAAAGATGCGATAGCCCAGCAGGCGCTCAAGCAATCGCTCGGCATTGGCCGGACCATCCCCCTTCACCACCCCGACCAGGGCCAGCAGACCCACGCCGATCTTTCCGACAGTATCGCCGGCCACCTGTACTTCGGCCTGAGAAATACGCTGAATTAATGCAATCATCATGCCAACTTTTTCGGAAAATTCTTATGAAATTTTCCGATTTGTCTGATATTCACCGGCCCAATATTTCCGCATAATTCACTTGTCACCAGGGAAACCCACGGATGACCTAACGCCAGGACGCGCAGGACGAAGGAAGACAGGAGTGCACCAATCGCCAGGAGGGCCAGGATTATAGCCAATCAAGCGGTGACCTAGACCCCGCACGGATGCGGGGTTTTTTTTGCCTGTTTTTCAGCCTCAGTTCGATTCCCGGCTGGCCTTCTTCCGCTCATGCTCCTTCAGCAGTTTCTTACGAATCCGTATCGCGCTGGGGGTAATCTCCACCAATTCGTCGTCTTCGATAAATTCCAGCGCCTGTTCCAAAGAGTAGCGCAGGGGAGGCGTCAGTGCGATGGCCTCATCCTTGCCGGCAGCACGGATATTGGTCAACTGCTTACCCTTAAGGGGATTGACCACCAGGTCGTTATCGCGGGAGTGTATACCGACGATCTGACCCTCATAGACCTCATCACCGGGTGACGCAAACAAGCGACCGCGCTCTTGCAGATTGAACAGGGCAAAGCCCAACGCCTTACCCTGACCATTGGCGATCAAAACGCCATTCTTACGCGGCGCAATACCCCCATGCTGGGCAGGACCATAGTGGTCGAACACGTGATAGATAAGACCTGTGCCTGAGGTGCTGGTCATAAACTCGGTCTGAAAGCCGATGAGACCCCGGGAGGGGATGATGTAGTCCAGACGCACCCGCCCCTGACCATCCGGCACCATGTCTTTGAGTTCACCCTTACGGATACCCAGGGCCTCCATGATGGTGCCCTGATGGGTCTCCTCCACATCGACAGTGAGCTGCTCATAGGGCTCACAGACCTCACCATCGACCTCACGGAAAATAACCTCTGGCCGGGATACCGCCAGCTCAAAACCTTCTCGACGCATGGTTTCCAGCAATACGGAGAGGTGCAGCTCACCACGACCGGAGACCTTGAATTTCTCCGGATCGGTGCCCTCTTCCACCCGCAGCGCCACGTTGTGGATCAGTTCGCGCTCCAGTCGCTCCTTGAGCTGGCGCGAGGTCAGATACTTGCCTTCCTTGCCTGCAAAGGGAGAGGCGTTGACCTGGAAGGTCATGGAGACAGTCGGCTCATCCACTGACAGGGAGGGCAGTGGTTCCACGTGATCCGGATCGCAAAGAGTATCGGAGACATTGGGTGCATCAATACCGGAAATGGCGATGATATCCCCGGCGCTGGCCTGTTCGACCTCCATACGCTGCAAACCCAGATAACCATAGACCAGACCGATCTTGGCACGATGGTTTTCACCATCATACTTATGCACCATCACCTGCTGATTGGGCTTGGCCTTGCCCCGGGTGATGCGACCCACAGCAATGGCGCCAACATAGGAGTTGTAGTCCAGATTGGAAACCTGCATCTGGAAGGGACCATCCGGATCGACCTCAGGAATCGGACAGTGCTCAACAATAGCCTCGAACAGGGGTGACATGTCGCCCTCACGCACCTGCTCATCCAGGCTCGCATAGCCGTTGATGGCTGAAGCATAGATGATGGGAAAGTCCAGCTGCTCGTCAGTCGCCCCCAGACGATCAAAGAGATCAAACACCTGATCCACCACCCAACTGGCACGGGCACCGGGCTTGTCAATCTTATTGATGACCACAATGGGATTGAGCCCGTGTTTAAAAGCCTTTTGGGTCACAAACCGGGTCTGTGGCATCGGGCCTTCCTGGGCATCCACCAGCAGCAGCACCGAATCCACCATGGAGAGCACCCGCTCCACTTCGCCACCGAAATCGGCATGTCCGGGGGTGTCCACGATATTGATGCGGTAATCCTGCCAGTTGATGGCGGTGTTCTTGGACAGGATGGTAATGCCACGCTCCTTCTCCTGATCATTGGAATCCATGACGCGCTCCACGGGACCGAAGCGGTCACCCAGAGTGCCGGATTGTTTCAGGAGCTCATCCACCAGGGTGGTTTTGCCATGGTCAACATGAGCGATGATGGCGATGTTACGCAGGTTCTGAATCACGATTTGGGCCTAGAGTGGGCAAAAGAAGGCGCGATTATAGGGGAGAAAGGCCGAGAGACCTAACCCCTTGTTTATTTCAAAGGTTTTATTTGGCGTTAGTGAGCCCTGGAACCCGACTGATCCCAGTGAAAGGTGCAATCCAGTTGCGCCAGCACGGAGACCAGCCCCTCCTCGCCCTGCAGCATCACCGAGAGCGGAGTCTGTTGACCAAAGCGGCGGTGGCCCTGGCGAATCCAATGGCCAGCCATAGCCGGATTGGCAGGGAATGTGGTTCGCAAAGCATCGGCGATGCGCAGTATGTACTGGGCATGCCGCCTCACCTGCGGCTCATCGGGAAAGGAGCGGGTCTGGCGAAAACCGGGGACATGACGGGCGCGCACCGTACGCGGCAGGGCCAGAAGCGCCATCACCTGCGGTGTTTCCAGCGCCCAGCTATCCAGCACTGCCATAGTGGCCTGGGTGAGTTGGGTAAGGTCACTGGTCTGCTCAACGGTTTCCATATGGTTAGGCTAGCACGCGGAAAATCCAAATTCCCATGGGATTATTTGGTTTTTTGCCAGAGGCTCTGCCACCAGCGCCGCCGGTTTTTCGGGCTTGCTGCTGTCTGCTCCAGGGCCACCGGGACCAGTTTGCTCATCACCCAACCGGGCAGGGGCGGGTTGTCACTATAGCCGCAGGAGACCCCGAGATGATTGGGGTCATAGATCTTGATCAGGCGGGGAACCTTGAGATCATCGGCATAGACAATGCCGCAGTAGTCCTCCTGGTGCTCAAGGCGCAGCAGAGCATCTATCTCGGTAACAAATTCCGTCACCTGTTCCGAGGTGGCAGCTTCCGTCGGCACGCTTTCGCCCAACGCATAGAGAAACCATCCGCCAGCCGCATCCTCGCGAACCCGCGCCCAAAGGCTATCCAGATGGTGCCAGCGTAACGCCGAGGTAAAACTGCCGCGAAAGGCCTGCTGAAAATCTGTTATCACTGAATCTGTCATCAGTCGCTCCGGGTTATACTGGCGCTTTTTCTGGAATGGCCATCATGACCGAGGCACTCTATCAGACCGAGCTCAAAGGACTCACCCTCATTCACCGGGGTAAGGTACGCGATATCTACGAGGTGGATGCCAGCCACCTTCTGATTGTCACCAGCGATCGCCTCTCCGCCTTTGACGTCATTCTGCCCCAGCCGGTGCCGGGTAAGGGCGAGGTACTGACCCGTGTATCCAATTTCTGGTTCCAGCGCAGCCAGGCCATTCTGCCCAATCAACTCAGCGGTATCGACCCCTTATCGGTCATTCCGGATCGGGAGCAAGGGCTGGCTCTGGGTGATCGCGCCCTGGTGGTCAGACGGCTCAGGGCCCTGCCGGTCGAGGCGATTGTGCGCGGCTATCTGATCGGTTCCGGCTGGAAAGACTATCAGACCAGCGGGCAGGTGTGCGGCCACCAACTGCCCGCCGGGCTGCAGCAGGCCGAACGCCTGCCAGAGGCCCTCTTCACCCCCTCCACCAAGGCGACCGTGGGCGATCATGACCAGAATATCGATTTCCATGCCACCATCAATCTCATCGGTGCCGACCTGGCGGCCCAGGTGCGTGACGCCAGCCTGACCCTCTACCGGGAGGCTGCTGCCCATGCACTGAGCCGGGGCATCATCATTGCTGATACCAAGTTCGAATTCGGTGTGGATGAGCAGGGCCAGCTGCATCTGATCGATGAGGTTCTGACTCCCGACTCCTCCCGTTTCTGGCCCGCCGACCAGTACAAAACCGGCATCAGTCCGCCCAGCTTTGACAAACAATATGTGCGTGACTATCTCGAATCTCTGGACTGGAACAAACAGCCCCCCGCCCCGTCGCTACCCGAGGAGGTGATCCAAAACACCGCAGAGAAATATCGAGAGGCCGAACGACGACTCACTGATGAGTGAGACTCAGGTCCCACGCCATTGAGACCTGAGCCTTTTACTCTTATTTCTCAATCTGCTGGATGAATTGATCCAGCAGACTCACCATCTCGTGGGAGATGGTATTCAGCTCCTGATACTTCATTTTCGCCAACTCAAGATTGGCCTCGCTTTTTTTTCGACTCGTCCCAATCAGACGACTGAAAAAAGAGGGCTTGGCCTCACCAAACAGAAGCGAGTAGATTTCAATGTATTTCCCATGCAATTGCTCATGCTGAACACCGATCTTCTGAAACAGAGGGTTTGCGCTAAACGACTGTCCTTCCTGGCTGAAATACCACCTTCCGAAACCGCAATCCGTCTCGTGGACCGGCACCATCTCTTTTTCCACCGCGCCGCCCTCAATGAGGAGCTGCGCATGGCTCACCCACTTTCTATGGGCGCGTTTTGCCTCCACGATTTGCCAGTGAATACTGCCCTCTTTAGCCATCAATTACCCTCCTAATTTAAGTTGCGTCAGCGCCATCTACAAAAAAACCAATGTTGCCTGGAGGATAATATTGGCAGGTTATCGCAGCAGGTCACTGCCAACATAAGCAATCATTGATATATATCAATGAGGCAATTGGGAGAGAAGAACCAGGAAAACATCTTTTCCCACTCAGTTTTGAAATCATGCAGCCCCTCCAACCAAAGTTGCCATGGTAAAAAAGCGGACAATAGACTTTTGCCCGTGGGATCGATAGCATTCCCCATTGAAATCACCCGACTTCAAATGCCTTGATCGAACGATGGAGGCAAACACTGTCAATCACCGGAGTTCTGAGAAACTCCAAAACACATAAGGGACACAGATGAAAATCGCTGGCATTCTTTTGATTATTGTTGGTCTTGTTGATCTGGTTGGCAGCTATGCCGACTTTGATTTGTGGGGCGGTTTCCTTGGCATTCAGCTGCCAGAAATCGTCTGGAAGTTTTCTGCCTACATCGAGATGGGCATCGGTTACCTGCTGTTCAACATGGGTTCAGGCGGTTCCGAAGAAGCGGAAGCCGAGTAATCTCCCCCGCTGTTTTCAGAGAGGGCCTCACCCCTCTTTGAAAACATTACATGCCTCCACTCAATTCCCCGCAATGGTCATCTGATCAATCAGCCAGGAGCCGGTCCTGGTACTGCCGGGGTTGTCGTGGTCATTGCCAACGGCCAGCAATCCTTTGAACATATTGCCCAGATTGCCAGCAATGGTGATCTCTTCCACCGGGTAGGCGATCTCGCCATTTTCCACCCAAAAGCCCGCTGCACCGCGGGAATAATCCCCGGTCACCAGGTTAAGACCGTGACCCATCATCTCAGTCACCAACAGGCCCCTGCCCATTTGGCGCATCAGCCCGGCCAGATCCAGGTCACCGCTGTCGATACTCAGATTGCGCACACCACCCGCATTACCCGTGGTCGTCATGCCGAGTTTGCGGGCGGCATAGGCGTTCAGTATATAGGTCTGCAAAACACCGTCGCGCACCAGATCCTTGGCGGTGGTGGTCACGCCCTCACCATCGAAGGGAGCGCTGCCGAGGCCCTGGAGCAGCAGGGGGTTTTCACTGATGTGAACGAAATTGGGAAAGATCGGCTGGCCCAGATGGTCAAGCAGAAAGCTGGCCTTGCGATAAAGAGCACCGCCGCGGATGGCGGAGACCAGACCGCGCAGCAGGCTGGGGGCCACATCGGCGCGAAAAATCACCGGGGCCGACTGACTTTCAAGCCGCCGGGAGGAGAGTCTTGACAGCGCGCGGCGGGCAGCGGTCTCGCCAATCTGCTCCGGCGAGGCCAAACGCCCGGGCAGACACTGGCTGTCATACCAGTAATCCCGTTGCATCCCCTGGGCATCCTGGGCAATCAGTGAACAACTGAGGGCGTGGCGGCTATAGGGATAGCCATGCAAAAAACCATGGCTGTTGCCATAGACCTGCACCCCCTCGTGACGCGTGGCCGAGGCACCCTCAGAGTTGCTGATGCGCGCATCCAGCTCACGCCCCGCCGACTCACACCGCTGGCAAAGGGCAATGGCCTGATCGGTATCCAGCCCCCAGGGATGATAGAGATCCAGGTCAGGCGGATTCTGCGCCATCAGCTCAGCATCGGCCAACCCGGCACAATCATCCTCCGTGGTGTAGCGGGCAATATCACAAGCCGCACGCACAGTCTCCCGCAGGGCCTTGGGGCTGAAATCCGAGGTGCTGGCATTGCCCTTCTTCTGCCCAAAATAGACGGTGACGCCCAGGCCGTTGTCACGGGTGTGCTCCACGGTCTCCAGCTCACCCAGGCGCACATTGACC
>JBNKLG010000104.1:0-8036 GCA_050292235.1 Sedimenticolaceae bacterium
GGCTTCATTTTGTAGGCGCACAGGATGTGTTTGCCGCCAGCGATCAGGTCTTCTTCCTTCAGGCTGAGATCAGAGTAACGCGATGATTGGTCTAGTGCCATGTTGTCTGCTCCAAATTCGATGAAAAAAACAGTGACGTTGAAAAACTCTTCAGCCCCGGATTCGCATCATCGGCGCTGGAAAATTTACGTGGGTGAAACCTTAGCGCCGATGGAAATATAAGTAAACTCCAAATATACTTATCAAAAACATAAGTTAATATTTATGGATCAGACCAAATGCACCTCACCTTGCGCCAACTCAAGGTCTTCAAAACCGTGGCCGAACAGTCGAGCTATACCCAGGCCGCACAGCTGCTGCACCTGACCCAGCCCGCTGTCTCCATGCAGTTGCGGCAGTTGGAGGAGAACATCGGCCTGCCCCTGTTCGAGAAGCTGGGGCGAAAGATCCATCTGACCGAAGCAGGCAAGGAGCTGTTCTATTACAGCCAGCGCATCTTCCAGGATCTGCGCGAGATCGACGAAGTCATGGACGCCTTCAAAGGCAAACAGCGTGGCCACCTGCGCATCAGCGTCGCCACCACCGCCAACCATTTCGCCACCCGGCTGCTGGCCGCCTTTCTGGAGCATCATCCCGGCATCGGTCTCTCGCTGGATGTCACCAACCGCAAAAGTCTGCTGAAGCAACTGAGCAACAACGAGGCCGATCTGGTGATCATGGGTGAACCGCCCCAGGAGGCCCCGTTGGAATCCCTCGCCTTCATGGAGAATCCCCTGGTGGTCATCGCCCCGGCCAAACACCCACTGGCCAGCGCCAAGGGCAAAATCGGCCTGAAACGGCTCTCTCAAGAGACCTTCGTCACCCGGGAAAAGGCCTCGGGCACCCGCGCCGCCATGGCCCGCTTTTTCGCCACCCATGACATCCCCTTTCGCACCAGCATCGAGATGACCTCCAACGAGGCGATCAAACATGCGGTGGAAGCGGGACTGGGGTTGGGCATCGTCTCCATTCATACCCTGGAACTGGAGCTGGAGACCGGCCGACTGGCCATTTTGGATGTGGAAGGCTTTCCCATCCTGCGCCACTGGTATTTGATGCATGCCAAGGGCAAACGCCTCTCCCCCGCTGCCATTCTGTTCCGGGATTTTGTGCTGAATCAATCGGGCCAGTTTTCGCCTCAGGTCATTTCTAACCGATGAACTTTCGCGTCCTGCATTACTTTTGACGGCACATATGCCATCATTAATGCCATGAAACCTCGAATTGTTGTCGATACGAGCGTCTTTACTGCAGCCCTGGTTGACCCTGCAGGACCCAATCGCGAGATATTGCGCCGCTGCCTCAAGTAGCAATACCAGCCACTTCTGGGCAACGCCCTTTTCTCCGAATATGAAGATGTTGCTGGCCGATCACAGATTCTGGAAAAATGCCCTGTTTCTACGGAAGAGATTCAAACGCTTTTGGAAGCATTTTGTTCTGTTTGTGAATGGATACCCATTTATTACTTGTGGCGCCCAAATCTGCCAGATGAGGCGGACAATCACCTTATTGAACTTGCCGCTGCCGGAAACGCCCAATGGATTGTGACCAACAATATTCGAGATTTCAAACAGGCAGAGCTGAAGTTTCCAGGTATTCAGATTGTTTCCCCAGAACAAATCATCTTGAGGTGAATTGAAGTGGCTACCCTGACTGTACGATTACCCGACGACAAGCATATGCGGCTGAAAGCATTAGCCAAAAGAAAACATGTCAGCATTAACAAGTTGATGGAAGAGCTGTCAACGCAAGCCATTGCAGAATTCGATGCTGAAAATCGCTTTCGGGCAATGGCGGCTATAGGTGATGCAGAAAAAGGCCTTGCCATTTTGGACAGGCTCGACGCTTCACTTCCAGACAGCCACTAAGCCCTAAAACAGCAAGCCCCACCAATGTGGGGCTTGGGCAGAGACCATCCATCTGGGCTGCTGTCAGAGATCCACAAACCCGGGTTTCCATTGGGTAGATCGGGAGGAGCGGGAAAAAAACGAGGAACCTTTCTCCTCTTCGACGCTATCTCGGGCCAGCTCAGGCTCAGTATCCATCTCATCCATCGACTCATCCACCGGAACCTTTGGCGGCAGCTTACGGGTAATGAAGCCACCCTGAGGATAATCGCTGAGCACAGTAACAAACTCTGTACGGTAGTTGGTTTCTTCGCTCAGGGGTTCGTCTGAAATAATGATGGACGATCTCGGCAATGCCGTCGGCGCAATACGGTCAAGCACAATCTGTGGGATACTGACGCGATCCAGAGCAACCTTAGGGTCTTCAGCCTTGTCGATGCTCACCAGGGTCCAACGCAGGTTCCCATTTTCAAGGGCCATTGCAGTAAAGATATGGGTGCCAATCGGTTTGTAGGGATCGAGAATGGTGACAGGGGCTGAGATACTCGTATCGAATACCTCACCACCACCATCTGGAGCTGGTTTATGGGTATTACGACGCACATAGACCATCTGTGTTGCCCGACTGATGTAGACGGATACCGGCTCGAGTGCAAGCCTGGCATCCAGCGCTGCCTGAGCGGCCATCACTTTTCCGAGCTTGGCCGCTTCAAGATCATCTTTTGCTTTAGCGGCAGCAGCGGTCTTCGTCTCCAACTCTGATTTGGCCGCCTCGACCTGGCCCGCCAGTTCTGTCGCTTTGACACTGGCCTTTTGTTTCCGCTCCTCGGCCTTTATTTTGGCCTTATCTGCAGAGGAAAGCGCCTTGTCCGCACGACGGAGCTTGGCATCCGCGCTCTTTTTGCTATTTTCCAGTTTACGCAGGGCGGTCTTCTGCGAGATCACTTCACTGGCAGTTGATTTTGCGGTCTGTTTTGCCGCCTCGAGTGCCTGGTCAGTCACTTCCCCATCGGTACTGGCCGTTTTCAGGAGCTCTTCTGCATCAGTAGCAGCAGCGACTTTCTTCTCAAGAGCTGATTGGGCGACTTCAACCTGTTTTGCCCATCCTGTGGCTTCCACAGCGGCCTTCTGCTGCTGCTCCCCGGCCTTCACCTTGGTTTGCTCTGCGGCAGAAAGCCTCTTTTCGTCACGCGTGAGTGTGGCATCTGCCGCTTTCCTGCGTCTTTCCAGCTTGCGCAACGTCCGCTTCTGTAAGACGACCTCGCGTGCAGAAGATTTCACCGATTTTTTCGCTGCTATCAGCGATCGGCCTGCTGTCTTATACTCTTCCGCAAGAATCTCCGCCCGTTCTGGAGCAGCCGCCAGAGCCTCGGCATTTGGCGAGAACAGATTCGGATGGGAAAATTCGATTGGCTCCACATCTTCCGGCGAAATGATCACTCGCATCCCGATCCGGGTCTTGTCAAACAGCTCTTCAGCAAAACGGTAAGGCATTCGCACACAGCCATGAGAGGCCGCATATCCGGGTAGCGGGCCACCATGCAGTGCAATTCCGTTCCAGGTGATGCGCTGCATGTTGGGCATCCGGGCATCGTCATACATGGTGGAGCGGTGTTCCTTCTCCTTTTCAAGGACAGCGAAGATACCGGCGGGTGTCTCACGCCCCGTGGTACCGGTCGATACCGGCGCACGCAGGATCCAGCCATCGGCATCGTGAAAAGTGACCTGTTGGGATTGGATTGAAACAATCGCCATGATCGGTTCACCCGCTTCGCGCTCTGCCACCTCGTAGTCAGGCTGCTGCTTTTTGGCCTCAGCCATCCATGGTGTCAATGCAAACGCCAGCACGAAAGTCACCACAATGGAGAACCGGAAACGCCCCATCATGACAGTAAATGGTGCCCGCAATCTTCTATTCAGCACGAGACGCACCTGCCTGGAAATACCTGTAAATGTAAAAAAGTGGAGATTACCCGATACCTTGGGCGTGCTACAACTGGCCTGAGAAAATAAAAATCAAGGTGGCGTGATGTATTGGGAACCACTGACGAACCAGCCCTGTTAAACCCCTTTAATCTCCTGCACCAGAACCCAGGGTGGTACCACAACCGACCAGAACAGAGGACGATGGATCTCCCACTTTTTGGCCTCCCGGTCGTTTGTCCTCGCGACCTTGCCTGACTGGGTCAGGGATTCGATGGCCGCCTTATCGTCTGCCACCATAGCAGCGGCAATCTCCACCAGATCGAGATCAGAAGCCACGCTGATCAGCAGGCCCCGGGCAAAGTGGCGCTGCAGTTCCGGCCATTCGATCTTTCCGGTCTGGGCATTCAACAGATGCCGGACTTCAATCTCGGGCTCGGTCATCATCTTTTCCGGCCATCAATCAACGTCTTGATGGGCGCCATCACAATAGGGGGGGGTGAGCGTGTGTTTACAACCACAGAGAGAGACCTGATCAGTTTTTTCAGCGGTAAAGGCAAGAGGCTGAAATTCTGTGCCCTGATGAGAACCATCGCAAAGGGGCTGGTTTCTACTGCGGCCACAACTGCACCAGTAGTAGGTCTTCCCTTCCACCACCTCAAATGGGAAGGGGGATTTTTGTGCGATCACGGCTTCATCCGACATACTGTTCTCCAAAAGTAGATACTGCGAAGTCTAGACAGAAATGCGATGGACAAATCCTTGAAAAGGATCAGGTTACCGATACCACCCATCAATTACGGGGTCGAACCAGATGCAACAGATCGATCTTCTCGAGTCCATACTCAACCAGACTGACCACCGCAGCGGGGTCATCACAACGCAGGGCCGATGCCGCCAATTGTTCAGCTGTGCCCAGGTTGATATTGCGCAGGATCTGTTTGACCTTAAGCAGGCTGGCGGCGCTGACACTGAGACTGCGGTAGCCCATTCCCACCAGCAGAATGGCACCCAGTGGGTTACCGGCCATCTCACCGCAGACACTGATCTCGTCCACATAGGGACCGGCCTCCTGTATCACCTGAGACAGTGCCCGCAACACCGCCGGATGCAGATCGTTGTAGAGATCACCCACACTGGGATTATTGCGATCGACCGCCAGCAGATACTGGGTCAAATCATTGGTACCCAGGGAGATAAAGTCCACCTGACAGGCCAGAGCCCTGGCCTGAAATATGGCCGCTGGCACCTCGATCATGGCGCCGATCTTGGGCATTTTTACCTTATGACCCTCCTGCCGAAGCTCGGTCACAGCCTGATGAATCAGCGCTTTGCTATCCAATAGCTCTGTCAGATGGCTGATCATGGGCAACATGATCTGCATGTTATTCAGCCCCACAGCGGCCCTTAGCATGGCGCGCACCTGGGTCAAAAAGATCTCGGGATGATCCAGGGAAATGCGAATACCCCGCCAGCCCAGGAAGGGATTGGATTCGATAATGGGGAAATAGGGTAAGGGCTTATCGCCGCCGATATCCAGTGTGCGCAAAGTCACCGGACGGGGATGGAATCGCTTCAACAAACGACGATAAATGGCACGCTGCACCTCTTCACTGGGAAAACGGTCCCGCACCATAAAAGGCAGCTCGGTACGGTAGAGACCAATACCCTGTGCCTCTTCAGAACCACCGCTGCCCACATCAGCCACCAGTCCGGTATTGAGGTAGAGAGGAACCGACACCCCATCCTGGGTCTCCGACGGCAGCCCGCGCAACTGCTCCAACTCGGCATGACGGGCGGCCAGCTCCTCTTGCAGTTTGCGATATTCGTCCAGGACCGAAGGGGGTGGCTCCAGGTAGACACGACTGCGAAAACCAGCCACCACCAGTTCGCGCCCTTCCAACCGCCCTACCGGCAGATCGGCCACCCCCATGATCGCCGGAATGCCCAGGGCGCGGGCCAGGATGGCCACATGGGAGGAACTGGAGCCGGTTTCGCACACCAGACCGACCAAACGACCCGAGGGCACCTCGGCCAGCTGGGCCGCACTGATGTCTTCGCCCACCAGAATGGTACGACGGGGAAAATCATCCCGTCTTCGGGACTGACCTTCCTGTAGATGGGAAAGAATGCGACGCCCCAGATCACGTACATCGGCAGCACGCTCACGCATATAGGCATCATCCATGGACTGGAATTGCCGGCAGTAATCGTCAATGGTCATGCGCAAAGCGCCGGGCGCCCACCAGCCCTGACGAATACGATCCACCACCAACTGCGCCAGACTGCCACCACTGAGCAGCATGATCCAGGCATCGAACAGCATGGCGTCTTCTTCCGCCAGGCTTTCGGCCATACGCTGTTTGAGGCCTTCCAGGTTCTCACGGGTGGCCTCCAGCGCAGCCTGGAACTGGCACTCCTCATGCTCCGTATCCGTCACTTTTCGATCGGGAACCAGATGCAGATCGGCGGGTTTGTAGGCCACCACGGCACGACCAATGCCCACCCCGGTTGATCCGGTACGGCCACTCAAAAAATGTCGGCGCCGACGGCGGGCCCCTTCCATGGCAGCCAGCTCGCCACTGGCCCGGGCATGGGTAATGGCACCAGCCAGCTGGGAGGCCAGGGTCAGTAAAAAGGTCTCTTCCGCCTCATCAAAACTGCGGGGCTCGGTCTGTCGCACCACCAGCACACCCAGAACCTGACGGTTTTGAATGATGGGCACGCCAAGAAAACCGTGAAAGGGTTTTTCGCCGGTTTCACCAATATAGAGGTAGTTGGGATGCTCGTGGGCGTCACTGAGATTGAGGGGTTCAGCCCGACTGGTCACCAGACCAATCAGGCCCTGATCCAGCCTCACGCGCACCTTGCCAACGGCACCGGCCCGCAAACCATCGGTAGCCCGCAGAACGGTTTCGTTTTTATCAAAATCCGTCAGATAGACCGAACAGACATCCGCCTGAACCGCCCGTTTCACCCGCCGGACAATCACCTGAAGGGCCTCGCCCAGGTCCGGCGCGTCATTTACTTCATTGACGATACGGCGCAGGGTTTCCAGCATGGGTACGAAATCTCAGCTCAGGTCAAAAAAGAATTCAGTTTTGTACAAAATGGCGGACCCCTTCCCGATGGTTATTTTTTTTCTTTGCACCGGAGCGGTGGCGCCGCCTGCTGCGCTGCATTTGCAGCTCCTGTTCAGTGAACACCAGAGGCGCCAGCTCCCTCAACGCCCGCACATAGACGTGGCGTTTGAAATAGACCACCTCATTGACCGGGCGCCAAAAGCTGACCCAACGCCAGTGATCAAATTCGGGCTTTTCACTCCCGGCGTCCAGGCAAAAATCGCCTTCCTCACACAGTACCCGCAACAGGAACCAGCGCTGCTTCTGGCCGATACAAAGTGGACGACAGTGGTGGCGAATAAAACGTTTCGGCAAGCGGTAACGGAGCCAGCCGCTGGTTGAGCCCAGCAGCTCGACCTGCCTCGGCAGGAGCCCGACCTCTTCCTCCAGCTCACGAAACATCGCCTCTTCAGGGGTCTCATTATCCTTGATACCACCCTGTGGAAACTGCCACGCATCCTGACCGATACGTCGTCCCCAGAAAAGCTGGCGCTGCTCATTGCAGAGGATGATGCCGACATTGGCTCGAAATCCGTCGGAATCAATCACTTTGGTTGCTTTCTTATAATTCAGATATTGCAACCATTCTTTCACAATGGCGCCAACTTCCGCAAGCCAAGAGGAAACAAGGAAATTCCGGTATAGTTCGGCCTACCCTATTCAACCGACAAAACAACACGACTCCGGAGTCCCGGCATGGCGCTGGCCCTATTTGACCTCGACAACACCCTATTGGCTGGAGACTCTGACCACCTCTGGGGCTGTTTTCTCTCCGAGCGCGGTATCGTCGATGCAGCGCTCTACCGCCGGGAAAATGACCGTTTCTACCAGGCGTATCGGGAAGGTCGATTGGACATCATGGCGTTCCTGGCCTTCTCCCTGCGTCCTCTATCCCAACATGAACCAGAAGCGTTACTTCACTGGCGCGCTGAATTCATCCAGGAAAAGATCGAGCCCATTGTCCTGCCCGCCGCCGAGGCCCTGGTAGAGCAACATCGTCAGGCTGGTGACACCCTGGTTATCATCACCGCAACCAATAGCTTTGTGACCCAGCCCATCGCCGAGCGCTTCGGCATCCCCCACCTCCTGGCCACCGAACCGGAGA
>JBNKLG010000105.1:0-7900 GCA_050292235.1 Sedimenticolaceae bacterium
GCCCAGGGCGGTCTTGATCTGTTCCACCATGCTCTTGTGTTCTTCTTTGGCCTTTTCCTGAGCCTCTTTGTCTGTCGTTTCCGCTTCCACACCGCTGATCTTGCTCAGATCCAGCTCGCCCTTGGCCACGGACTGGAAGCCCTTCTCTTTGTACTCGGTGAGGTTGGACATCATCCATTCGTCCACCCGGTCCTTCATCAACAGCACCTCGATGCCATTCTTTTTGAACACCTCCAGATGGGGGCTGTTCTTGGCAGCGGCCAGACTGTCGGCAGTGATGTAGTAGATCTTCTCCTGACCCTCTTTCATACGCTCGATATAGGCATCCAGGCTGACACTCTCCTTATCGCCATCACCCTGGGTCGAGGCAAAGCGCAACAGGGCACCGACCTTCTCCCGGTTGGCAAAATCCTCCACCGGACCTTCCTTCATCACCTGACCGAACTCCTTCCAGAACTCGGCGTATTTTCCCTCGTCGTTCTTGGCCAGCTTGTCCAGCTCACCCAGAACGCGCTTGATGTTGGCGGTACGGATGCTGTCGATCTTTTTGTTGTGCTGCAGGATCTCGCGGGAGACGTTGAGCGGCAGATCGTCGGAATCGACCACACCTTTAATGAAGCGCAGATAGCGCGGCATCAGCTTTTCGGCCTCGTCCATGATGAAGACGCGACGCACAAATAGCTTCACCCCATGTTTCTGATCGCGATCGAAGAGATCAAAAGGGGCGCGGGAGGGAATATAGAGCAACGAGGTGTACTCATTGGTGCCCTCGACCCGGTTATGGACATGCAGCAGCGGGTCCTGAAAATCGTGGCCGATGTGTTTGTAGAACTCGTTGTACTCCTCGTCGGTGATGTCCCCCTTGTTGCGCTGCCAGAGGGCGGTACCCTTGTTGACCTGCTCCCATTCCGGGGTTTTCTTTTCCTTCTCCTCTTCGCCAAAAATCTCTTCCAGCATCTCGATGGGCAGGGCGATGTGATCGGAGAATTTGCTGATGATGTTACGCAGACGATAGCTGGCCAGGAACTCTTCCTCACCCTCTTTCAGATGCAGGGTCACGGCGGTGCCACGCTCTGCCTTCTCGATCGACTCGATGCTGTATTCGCCCTTGCCGTCGGATTCCCAACGCACCCCGTGTTCATGACCCAGACCGGCCCGGCGGGTGGTAAGGGTGATCTTGTCGGCAATGATGAAGGCGGAGTAGAAACCCACCCCGAACTGGCCGATGAGAGCGTTGTCTTTGGCGGCATCGCCGGTCAGGCGCTCCAGGTATTTGCGGGTGCCGGAACTGGCGATGGTGCCAATGGTGTCGGTCACATCCTGACGGCTCATGCCGATGCCGTTATCGGTCACAGTGACAGTACGGGCCTCTTTGTCAAAGCTCACCCGGATGCGCAGATTGGGATCCTCCTCATAAAGGGCATCGTCCGTCAGGGCCTCGAAACGCAGCTTTTCCGCCGCATCCGAAGCATTGGAAATCAATTCGCGTAAAAAGATCTCTTTGTTGGAATACAAAGAGCGAATCACCAGATCCAAGACCTGGCTTACTTCAGCTTCAAAACTGCGGGTTTCCTTATGGGCTTCAACCGTCATGACGTTACTCACCTCGTCGATAGTAAAAAGTCGGCACTGGGCCGAAGAAAAGACTCTGCGCTATATGGGTCCCGGCTGGCGAAATTCAAGTCAGATTCTGCAAATTCAGCAAAATGCCGAAGGGGCTGATACACTGCAAGGCTTCCTCCCACCAACCCTATCAGCCAAGTAAAGGACACCCATCATGAAACGCCTGCTTCCCCTTTTGCTTTTGGGCCTTGGTACCTCCGCCATGGCCAGCAAATCCGAGTTTAATGAAGTCTCTGATGCCCTTTGTGGCAAGATGAAAGAGTGTGCCTTTGGTGCCATGCAAGAGAAAAACAACATCTCTCCAGACATGAAGGCCATGGTCGAGAAAATGCTTGATGACACCTGTAAATCCATGAAAGACGCCTACTCTCCTGCCATGGAAAGTCATGAGCTTTATGAGCCTGCCGTGGCCTGTATCCGCTCGCTCTCTGTCATGTCATGCGGCGCCATGAAGACCATGAACCGGGAGTCCCCCACCCCGGAATGCAAAACCTTCCGCGAGCTGGAAGAGAAGCACAAAGCCAAAGCCAAATAGAAAACAACCAGCACATAGCCAGGGCTTCTGGAAATACCCCTTCGTTTGCCCAGAAGCCCCCGGGTAACGCCCCATATCTCTGGTCTGTGACAAGGCGCTTTAAGCAAGAGTCCGAACAAAATTTAAAGAACAACAACTGGCAGAGACATTAGGAAAAAACATGCCTTTCTTGATTTTATCCATATTGATGCAAGTCGCTCTCGTTATTCACATCGTAAAAACAGGCCGAAACACTACCTGGATTTGGATTGTGGTGATGCTGCCGGCTGCTGGCTCCTTGGCCTATCTGATCATCGAAGTACTCCCTGAACTCATGGGGAGTCGAACAGCAAGAAAAGCCAGCCGGAGCATCGATCAGCTCATCAACCCAAACCGGGGACTGAAAACCGCCACCCAGGATTACGCCATTGCCAGCACCGTAGAGAATTCGCTCAATCTCGCCGATGAATGTATGGACAAAGGTATGTATGAAGAGGCAAAAAGTCTCTATGAGAAGTCTCTCTCCGGCGTACATGAGGACGATCCGGATATCATGTTCTCACTTGCCAAAACCGAGTTCATGCTAAACCATTTTAGCGAAACCAAAAACATCCTGAACCGTATCATCGATAAAAACCCGGATTATAAGAACCAAGAAGCGCATCTTCTATTTGCAAGAACGCTGGAGAACCTTAACGAAATACCAAAAGCGATGGAGGAATATGCGGTATTGGCGGACTACTCCTCTGGCGCTGAAGCAAGATATCATTATGCTCTGTTATTACAACAGCAGGGTCAGGCCGAAAAATCAAAAGCCTTGTTGCTGGAGATCGTTCAAAAGTCCAAAACAGCGGGGAAACATTTTCGCTCACTCAACAGGGAATGGATAACACTGGCCAAAAAGGAGCTTGGCAGCAATCGACTTTGATGGATGCCAATCAACAACCGTGAAAGAAAAACTTATCTGCATTGCCCCACGCCGTCTAACCCACCGTTACAGGTGAAGGCCGAAAGGCTGCGCTTCTCTTTTGCATGGCAGCCCTCACCATTCATCCTCATTTTTATCTCATTTTTCCAAGCAGCACAGATTATGATTGGTGTTACCCAGGGAAAACATCGACCACTATTTCACACCTTCATTTTTTCTCCCATCCCAGGCAATATGGCGCCTTTAGCCATTCTCATTCGGAGTCTCCATGGAATATCGTCTGCAACACGGTGCCCTTAGCAAAATCCGTACCTCATGTTTGGTGCTAGGTATCTATGCCCAGCGCAAACTTGGCCAAATGGCCAAGGAAGCAGACCAACTTTCTGGGGGGAGGTTATCGGCACTGCTCAAGGAGAGCAATCTCAACAAGGCGGGTGACACGCTGCTTTTGCACGATCTGCCAGGTGTTGCGGCCAAAAAGCTATTGATGGTCTGTCTGGGCGAGAAAAAGGAGTATTCCGCCACTGCCTACCAAACTGCCATTGCCGCAGCGGTGGGTGCCATGCAAACTCAACGCGGGAGTGACCTCACCCTGGCGTTGCACCTGGAAACCTGCGCGGATCAGCCCCCTGTTCAGATGGCACGGGAAGCCATCGTCGCCTGTGCCAACACGCTCTATCGTTTTGACCAATTGAAATCTGTGGAAACCCTGAAAAAACAGGGGGCCAATCAGCCGCTGAAACGTATTCAGCTGTTGGCCAGTGATAAGACCATAGAGGCCGCATTGAGCCAAGGTATGGAACAAGGCATGGCCATTGCCAAAGGGATGCAGCAGGTGAAGGATCTGGCCAACCTGCCGGGTAATCTCTGCACCCCCAGCCACCTGGCCGAACAGGCCAAGGCCTTGAGTAAGGAGTACGCTTCTATACAAACCCAGGTTCTTGAGGAGAAGGAGATGGCCAAGTTGGGGATGGGGGCTCTGCTTTCCGTCTCTCGGGGCAGTCGTCAACCGGCCAAGCTCATTGTGATGGAGCATCGGGGAACCCAGGTGGCAAAAGATACGCCACCTATTATTCTGGTCGGCAAAGGGCTCACCTTTGATGCCGGTGGCATCTCCCTGAAACCTGCGGCAGGCATGGATGAGATGAAGTACGACATGTGCGGTGGCGCCAGCGTTATCGGCGCCCTGCGGGCCGTGGCGGAGCTGAACCTGCCCATTCGTCTCATCGGTTTGGTACCCTCCTCGGAAAACCTGCCCGATGGGGAAGCCAACAAACCGGGGGATATCGTCACCAGCCTCTCAGGACAGACCATTGAGGTGCTGAACACCGATGCTGAGGGCCGGCTCATCCTTTGTGATGCACTCACTTACGCCGAGCGTTTCAAACCCGCCCTGGTGATCGACATTGCCACCCTTACCGGCGCCTGTATCATTGCCCTCGGCGATAAGGCCAGCGGCCTCCTGGCCAACGATCAGACGCTGGCGGACGAACTGCTGGCTGCAGGTCAGACCAGCCATGACCGCGCCTGGCAACTACCCCTCTGGCCCGAATACCAAAAGCAGTTGGAGAGCCCCTTTGCCGACATGGCCAATATCGGTGGCAAAGGAGCGGGTACCATCACCGCCGCCTGTTTCCTCTCCCGCTTCACAGAGAAATATCCCTGGGCCCATCTCGATATTGCCGGGACAGCCTGGCGCTCTGGAGACAACAAGGGTGCCACGGGTCGCCCTCTGCCGTTATTGATGCAGTTTCTTCTCCATAGGGCTGCTCAGGACAGCGCCTCTTGACCCAGATCGACTTCTATCTGCTAAAGAGTCAGGACGAGTTTCAACGGCTGGGCTTTGCCTGTCGTCTGGTGGAAAAGGCTTGGTCTCAGGGACATCGGGTCCTGATTCAGACCCCATCTGCGGCCATGAGTGAGCAGGTGAATCGCCTGCTCTGGACCTTCCGCGAGGGCAGTTTTCTGCCCCATGGCCTGCTGACAGAGGCCGATGCAGACATCACGCCCATACTCATCAATCATGGGGAAGAGGCCGGGGACGAGCATCAGGTATTGATCAACCTGAGTCAGAGTGTCCCGCCCTTTTTCAGTCGCTTTGAGCGACTGGCGGAGATCCTCGACCAATCACCAGAGATATTGACGGCAGGAAGAGGTCGTTACAGCCATTACAAGGAACGCGGCTACCCGCTACAACATCATCAGATGTAGCCGCCTCAGTAGTACTGCTTACAACCCAGATTCTTGGCATCTTCATCACCCCAGCGTGCAGCAGGCGGCTGGTTAGGATCGGAGGAGACCCGCCCTTCCATTAACCGCTCAGAGAACTTGGCTGCAGTGATGCTCTTGCCATTGAGATAGCGGATACTGCCACAGGCCTTGTTGAGATACTTCGCCACGGAACGCACATCACCATGCTCATCCCCAGTCGCCGTGTAGAGCAGATATTTGATCGCCTTCTGAATTTTGCCATCGCGGGAGGGGGTGGAATAGGCATCAAACTCTTCATAGTTCATACAACGGCTGCCGATTTTGCGCTTGAAAGCCCAGGCCTCGTCCACCATGGGTACCCGATCCTTGACCTGATAGCAGATCTCACCGGCCAGACGGCTGAGCTTTTGATCGCGGGTTTCCTCTTCCAGGGCCAGGCGTTTTTGCAGTTCATCGGCAAAGACGCCACCCAGACGATACTGGCCCGTGCCGTAGCCAGGCAGAGAGGATTCACGGCGTCCATAATGCTGCGGCTGTTTCCAGGCACGGAATGAGCCTCCATCCGCTTTCGGGACAAAGCTGCTCAGGGTGGTATGCAGCAGGGGCTGCACCTTGGCAGGCACGGTGGACTTGAGAAAGTGAATGACACCGTTGCGCTCCACCCGCGTCACGATCTGACCGTGACCACTAGTCTCTTCCCCATTCTTGATGATCCGGGGCAAGCCTGCCACCACGCCGGGACGGAACCAGCGCCGGGTCACTTTGATGGGATAGGTATCGCGCATCAGGCTGTTGGTGCTGGCCGCGTTGCCCACCAAATGCATAAAACTCCGCAGGCGCTTTTTCTGTGGCAAATGGTCAAACTGAGTGGTTTCGTTATTGATCTGGCGATCTGCCATTCTAAAAGGCAATCCATTCTCATAGGCAAAGACGAGACGAGCAAAATAGACGGCATCAGCACAGTCATGGCGAACGCCAGCGTATTTGCCCCTGGTGAAGATGGTGGAGGTATAGTGCCTGGTCACCCACTGGCTGAAACGATCTTCCCAATCGTCATTCCATTGATATTTTGTCGTCCACACTGCCGCCTGGGTTTGCAGACTGGCAAGGAACAATAACAGCGCCAAAATACCCTTCATACCATCCTCCGATCAACGAAACTGGCCAATGCCAATATTGGGGCTGGTTCCACATACTATCTGCCCAGCCGACCTCTGCATAGAGGGTTGCTGCCATTTTGTCCCTATATACCGCTCTCTACTTTCCTCTCAGCGCTGAAATGGTTAAGCTGACGCACGTTGATTTACCCCCTGACATGGTTGAAGCCTATAATCTATGGACAAAAAAGCCCCAATGACCAATCCCAAGCGCATCAAAAAATGCATCTTCCCTGCGGCCGGTTACGGCACCCGCTTTCTGCCAGCAACCAAGGCCATGCCCAAGGAGATGCTGCCCATCGTCGATGAACCTCTGATCCAATATGGGGTGGACGAGGCACGCCAAGCCGGCATGGTGGATATCGGCATCATAACCGGTCGTAACAAACGGGCCGTAGCAGATCATTTCGATATCAGCTACGAGCTGGAACACCAGATCAGCGGCACTTCACGGGAAGAGAAACTCAAGAACATCCGCAACATTATCAAAGAGTGCACTTTCTCCTACACCCGCCAAATTGAGATGAAGGGTCTGGGTCACGCCATTCTGACCGCCGAAACCCTGGTAGGCGGTCAACCCTTTGGGGTGATCCTGGCCGACGACCTCTGCATCAACGACGGCCCTTCCGTCATGCAACAGCTGCTCGCGGTCTATGAGAAATACCGTTGTAGCGTCGTGGCCATCGAAGAAGTCCCGGAAGACGAAGTCGACAAGTACGGCGTTATCGAGGGCAGCCCCATGGATGATGGCGTTTTCAGAATCACCCGGATGGTGGAAAAACCGCCGAAAGAGGAAGCACCCAGCAATTATGCCATCATCGGTCGCTATATTCTGACCCCGGAGATTTTCGATATCCTACGCCGCACCCCGCCAGGCAAGGGAGGAGAGCTCCAGATTACCGACGCCCTGCAAACCCAGGCCCAGGAAAACATGGTACTGGCCTGTAAATTCAATGGGCGCCGTTTTGACTGCGGCAGTGTGCCTGGCTTTGTTGATGCCACCAATTTCTTTTTTCACCAGCGTTTTCCCAATGGCTAACCGCCAAGAGGCCGAACGTCTATAATTGAAAAATATCAAACTACCCCCTGGTAACGGAGCGATTGAGAATGAGAAAAAACCTACCCCTAAAAGTTCTGGCCCTTGCCTCCCTGAGCGTCATCCTTAGTGGCTGTGGTGAGAAAGAAGTCAGCTTTCAGGCAAAAATCAAACCCGTCATCGATAAGAACTGTTTAGAGTGTCACGGTACAGAAACTGGCGAAGGAGCCCAGGTAACAGGCTTCCGAACCGATACCTATGAGCACCTAATGAAAGGCACCAAGTACGGCCCTGTCATCATCCCTGGCAACCCTGAGTCCAGCTCGCTATATCGCCTGGTGGCCGGCAAGGTCGATGCCTCCATTACCATGCCTCATGGCAAGGAGGCGATCCCCAAAGAGGATATCAACAACATCGAACGGTGGATTCAG
>JBNKLG010000106.1:0-7725 GCA_050292235.1 Sedimenticolaceae bacterium
TACCTGGGCTCCAACGGGCGGGGCGGCACCCTGTATGGCTGGGGGGCCATCGGCATCATGGCCCTCTGGGCTATTGTTTTGAACAAGGCCTGGTGTGGCTGGATCTGTCCTTTCGGTTTTTTGCAGGATCTGCTGACCAAGCTGCGTACCTGGCTCTCCATCGATCTGTCACGCTTCTCCTGGATCGCCCGCAAGCGCTACAAAGCGGTGAAATATATCTTTCTGGTGCTGCTGATCCTGATGCCGATCGCTATGGGGCATGGCCTTATCTCCCGCGACTGGAGTGCTCCCTTCTGCCAGATGTGTCCGGCGCGGCCTTTGCTGCCCCTATTCCATGGGGATACCTCTGAGTTCGCGATTGATTTCACCTCAGTGCCCACCATCATTCTCTCCAGCATCGCCATTCTGCTGGTAGGGCTGATGTTCACCACCGCCTTCGTCAAACGGCGCTTTCTCTGCTCCTACTGTCCGATGATGGCACTGCTATCCCTGTTCGACAAAATCGGCTTCTTCTCCCTGAAGAAGAACGGCGATCTCTGTACCCGCTGCGGTAACTGTTATCGTGCCTGTCCCATGGAGATCCGCGAGATCGAGGAGGAGAAGGGGACAAAAAATATGGTGACGCAGGAGTGCATACTCTGCTTGCGTTGTGTGGAGGCCTGCCCGGAGAACAAAGCGCTGGAGGTGCAGTTCCTGGGTATGCCGTTGATGAAAGCTGATGCCCAGGCCTTCCTGAATCGGCAGAAAGCCGATAGCCAAGGGGAGTCCCAATCATGACCCATCTGTCTGTAGTGCCCAAATCCAATGAGAATAAAGAGCTTAGCCGTCGTGATCGCATGGTTCACAAGGTGCAGCTCAACCTCTCCATGACCGTGCAGGAGATCTTCGACAAGTTGGATGAAGACGCTTCCCGACCCAAAGCCATGGCCTATTTCGATGAGATCTTCCGCAAGTTTCTGCACGGCGGTAAGGATGTGATCAAAGCCAGGCCGGGGCAGAAGGTGATCGGTACCTACTGCGTCTTTGTGCCGGAAGAGATCATCTACGCCGCCGGGGCCTACCCGGTACGGCTCTGCGCCGGTTCCCATGACTCTTCCGAGGTGGGTGAGGATTTCCTGCCTGATGTCGCCTGCCCTATGGTGAAATCGGAGATGGGTCTGGCCTCCATGCCGATCCTGGAGTTCTACCAGCGTTGCGATCTGGTGGCCCTGCCCACCAGTTGCCACTGGAAGATGAAGATGGGCGAGATGCTGGAACCTTACGACGAGGTGCATTTGCTCGAAGTGCCCCATGTGAAGGAGTCCGAGGCGGCTCGCGAGTACTGGTTGCAAGGGGTGAAGGAGTTCCAGCGCCGGGTGGAGCGGCTTACCGGAAACCGCATCACCCGGCGCAAGCTGCGCGATGCCATTCGCCTGATCCAGGGTGCTCAGCGTCAGGTGCACCGTTTTCAGGAGCTGCGCAAGCATGCACCCGCACCCATTCTGGGTCGGGATGCTCTGGAAGTGCTGAACGCCTATTTCTATGATGAGGTTGGCCCCTGGACCCAGGCCCTGGCCAAACTGAATGATGAACTGGAGCAGCGGGTCAAGGAGGGTACCCACGTGGCCCCTGCCAAGGCGACCCGCTTTCTGCTGACCGGCTCGCCCATGGTTTTCCCTAACTGGAAGGTGCCCTTCATCATCGAAGATCTGGGCGGCATCATTGTCAACGACGAGTTCTGCACTGCCCAGCGCTATCTCTCCGACATGGTGAGCATCGACGAGGGCACCATGGGCGACATGCAGCACGCCATCACCGAACGCTACATGCTGCCCTGTTCCTGCCCAACCTTCTCCAACACCGTCGAGCGGCGGGATCGCATTACCCGGCTGGTTCGGGACTACAAAGTGGAGGGGGTGATCTATCACGTCCTCAAAGGTTGCAATCCCTTCGACAACGAACTCAAGACCATCGAGAAACTGTTGCAGAAGCAGGGCATACCCATGCTGAAGATCGAGACCGACTACAGCCCGGAGGATGTGGAGCAGTTGCGCACCCGCATCGAGGCATTCCAGGAGACCCTACAGGGTCGCCGCTGAGACTTAATCCAGAGAAGTAATGAGATGACATATTTTGTAGGCATCGATATTGGCTCGGCTACCACCAAGGTGGCGGTATTGAGCGAAACCGCCGTCATGGGCCATCGGGTCACTGCAACGGGTGTTCATGTGGAACAGACGGCCACGGAGAGCCTTAACCTCCTGCTGGCCGAGCTGGGTTTGAGCATGGATCAGATCAAAGGTGTCACCACCACTGGCTATGGCCGTCGTCTGGTGAATTTTGCCACTTCCACCATTTCGGAAATCACCGCCAACGTAAAGGGCTCGCTCTGGTATGGGCGTCAGGCCGGGGTGCAGGTGCGCACCATCATCAACATTGGCGGTCAGGACAGCAAGGTGATCTCCCTGGATGAGAACGGCGTGACCAAAAATTTCTCCATGAACGACAAGTGCGCGGCGGGTACTGGTCGATTCCTGGAGACCCTGTCGCGTATCCTGGGGCTGAATCTGGTGGATATCGGCGACATCGCTCTGGAAGCCGATGTGCCCCTGCGCATCAATTCCACCTGCACCGTCTTCGCCGAGTCCGAGATCATCTCGCTGCTGGCGCGGGGCAAGAAACACTCCGAGATTCTGGCCGGCGCCCACTACGCCATCGCCAAGCGCCTGGGGCGCATGGCCCGCCGGGTGGGGATCGTCGAAGAGGTCTTTTTCGACGGCGGCCCGGCACTGAACAAAGGGCTGGTCAAGGCGGTGGAGGACGACATCGCCGCCAAGCTCTATGTGCCGCCTGGGGTGCCCCAGGTGACCACGGCGGTGGGTGCGGCGCTGATCGCCCGGGATGAGTACCTGAGTGGTGAGGTGGTGATTGAACCCGATCGCCTGGCCAATCGAGACATGGGGGCGCTGCAAGCATGCGGGACCTGCCAGCCATAGAGGCACAGCTTGCCTATCTCGATGGGTTCGGCTCAGATTATCTGGGTGTGCTCTTCATGGGCTGGTTCTATGGCCTGACCCTGTGCAGCTTTACCTGCCTGCCGATGCTGACCCCCTATCTTTTTGCGACCGCCGGGCCAGCAGGACAGAGCAAAGAGTCAGGCGAGAGCGGCGGCTTCATGTCCGGCTTCAACCTCACGGCGCTGTTCATTATCACCCGGGTGGCGGTCTATGCCAGCCTCTCTGGTCTTGCCGCCGGTGTGGGCGGACTGTTGATGGATTGGCTGGATACCGGCGTGGTGCTGCCCCTGGCGGGCGGGATCATCACCGCTATCGGGGTCGCGGTGATCTTCACCAAGCGGCAGCAGGCTTGTGGCGGCTCCTGTGTGAAAAAAGGCTGGCGCGGTACTTCCCACATGGTGGGGCTGGGCATCGCCACCTCTTTGATGCCCTGCCTGCCGCTGACCGCGGTGCTGACCCTGGCCTCGACCCGTGGCTCGGTACTGGAAGGGGCCTTGCTGGGGTTGTTGTTCGGCATTGGTGCGGCGGCGACGCCGCTCTATTACATTGGCGGGGCGACGGGCTGGCTGGCCAGCCGCATTCGTTCTGAAATTCCCAAATACATGCCGCTGGTGCAGCGTCTCAGCGGTGTGCTCCTGGCCTGGTTCGGGCTGCGACTGATCTTTCCGGGGTGATTTATGTCTATGGAAACGCTCATTAAAATCTATCAGTACATCGGCCCGGTTGGTGCCATTCTGGTGCTGATGTCGGTTTTTTCCCTGGCCTTGATTCTGAATAAGATCTTCATCTTTCTTTGGGCCAGACTGGGCAGAACCCATCGGGTTGATCAGGCCATGCATGCTCTGGAATCACAGGGACTGGATGCCGTGTCTGATCGTTTGGGGACAGATCGTCATCCCGTTGCCCATATGCTGCGTACCGGTATTGAGCGCATTGCGGCTGGGGAAACCCGGGAATCGGTCGAAGCCGAGATCCGGGCTGTGGCCACCCGGGAGATGCAGCAACTGTCGCGCCACGATCGGCTACTGGAACTCATTGGTCTCATCGCGCCACTGCTGGGCCTGCTGGGTACCATCATCGGCATGATCTCCGCCTTTCAGGCCCTGCAGACTGCTGGGTCCAAAGTGGATCCCTCGGTGCTGGCCGGAGGCATCTGGGAGGCCTTGCTGACGACCGCTCTGGGCCTGATGGTAGCCATTCCCGCTATCATCGCCTTCAATATGGCGGAGAATCGTTTGGACCGTCTACGTCAGTTCTCCTCGGTGACCGTGACCCGTTTTCTGGCCAAAGCGTATGCTGCGGAGTAACACCGGATGCTGAGCGATCAGACGGCGTTCGTCATTGGTGGTCAGCGGCGGCGTTCTGCGCTGTCACTGGCACCGCTGATCGATGTCACCTTCATCCTGCTGATCTTCTTCATGGTGGTGACCCAGTTCAGCCGGTTCGTGCCGGTGGACGTGAGCATCCGCAGCACCGAGCTGAAGAGCTCCCAGCCCGTGCAAACACCAACCCAGGCCAAACATTTTCGCTTGCGGGTTCGGGCCGAGGGGTTGTTTGAACTCAATGATCAAGCGATAGGTGATTTGGAGGTCTTCCTGCCGATACTGCGGGAACGCCTGGATCAGGCCAGAAAAGAGACCCAGGAAAAGCCCCAGTTGCGGGTGGCTCCAGACCCCGACGTCCCCATGCAGCTGTTGGTCGATACCATGACCGCCCTCAACACCCTGTCCGATTGTGGGGTGAGTCTGATGATTGTGCACAAGGAGAAGAGACCATGAGTGATCCCCTGCAAGACCCTGGTAACGCCAGTTTTTTCTCACCGGCCCGCCATGGGGAAAAGCCGGACCCCCTGATTCCGATGATCAATGTGGTTTTCCTGCTGCTGACCTTTTTTATCATTGCCGGCACCATTCAGGCCACGGAGATGTTGGATGTTGATCCGCCTGAAGTGGCTGCAAAGGGTACACCAGTGGAGGAGGGGCCATTGATTCTGGTGGATTGCGATGGTGTCATCGTCCTGGGCGATGACACCCTGAGTCAAGAGGATCTGGTGACCCGATTGAATCAGTTGATGCCCAATAAGGATCAGCCTGTGCGGGTCAAGGTTGATCGGGCAGCCCGTGCCCAGCAGATTTTACCCCTGCTCAAGGCCCTCTCTGAGAACGGCATCAAACAGGTACAGATGATTGCTGTGATTAAGCCAGCCACTTCGGTTTCCGTTTCCCAGCCGACAACAGCCTCCCTATAAGGGGGCATCTGAATTCATGTTCGTGCTCCCCCATCTTCGCCGTAGCTTTATTTTTCTGATTGCAGCAGTGGTGCATCTTTCTGTGGCCTGGGCGCTCTTTACGGGTGCCCGTCAGGTGGGCGCCATTGAAAACGAAGTGGCCTCCATCAGTATGAACCTGGAGACCACCAATATCATTGAGGAGAAAATCCAGGGCGATATTGAGGGTGAACCCGAGCCGGATCTGGCTCTGGAACCCCCTCCGCTGGTGGCCGAGTCGAAGCCGGAGCCAGAAACCAAGCCAGAGCCGGAGCCAGAAACCAAACCTGAACCAGAGCCTGAGCCTGAGGTAAAGCCCGAGCCGGAACCCGAACCCAAGCCCGAGCTAAAACCGCCGCCCGAGCCGGAACCAGAGGTGAAACCTGAACCCAGGCTCGAGGTGAAACCCAAGCCCAAGGCGAAGCCAAAACCGAAGCCCAAGAAAAGAAGGGTTCATAAAAAGCAGCCGCAGGGCTACAAGGCCGAGGTCAACGCCTCGGGTCGTTTGATCAAGGGTTCGACCAAGGGAACCACCAAAGGTCTGAGGGCGACTTCGACGGGCTCACGGGCAGCATTACGCCGTGATGTGAACCGCTACGGTTCCAGGGTGCGGGCACGTATCAACCGGTATCGACCCAGAGGCGGAAAATCGAAAGGTCAAACCATGATTACCTTTTCCCTATCGACTTCAGGTAGTCTGACCAGCAGTCGCGTTAGTCGCTCTTGTGGTGATGCCGGCCTGGATCGGGCAGCACTGAGTGCTGTACGGAGAGCAGCGCCTTTTCCTCGTCCGCCAGCCGGGATGACGGCGAAGCAACTCAGATTTACCATCCCTTTTAGTTTTAAGTGATGTTTTTTTACAATAAAATCAGTGTATTGACAAACATTTTGCCGTAATTGAAAACTTGGCTTACAGGGTAAAGTCGGCTGAGAAAATGGGTAATCAGGTGGCGCTAAACTCAAGCGGAAATGCAAAGAAAATTCCCATAATCCATAAATTTTACTCAATGTTTGAGTGTGGTAACTGGCCCATATTTCTTTGTTTATTTCTCCATTTTTTGTATTCCGATGATTGGATGAGTGTTGACCATGTTTTATCCCCGGCGAGTGGTTCTGGGTTAAAATCGTAGCCAAATCTATCTTCCAGTACTTTCGCGGTTATTATGGCATCGCGGAATTTATTCTGTGATACCTGGGAATGAAGTAGTGTCCAGTGGGCATTTTCATACGTGAATTCAAGCTCTATGGCGTAATTTGCCAGTTTTTCTGCTTCCGAATAGTTCCCCTGTGTAAATAAAGCGTTGGCTTTTAGTGCGATGAGTGCGGCATCCTCCACACCAAAGATTTTCTGTAACTTATCAATGCTGGTAAGTACTTTTTCATATTTTTCTTCCATGAAATAGTAGTCAAGTAACAGGAAGGTCATACTGGGATCGTCGCTGAAGTAACGATCCAGGTTGAATAGTGCCTTTTTGTACAAATCCATATCACCACTCATGTTGGCCGCATGTATTGCGGCGATGTTCAGAAAGCGCAACCTTCGTAGTGGCTCATCAAGCGTCAGGAACTTGGAGACTAATTCCCTGTGCTTGCCATTCTTGTTCATCTGGATGAGTTCGGCTATCAGAACGATATTCGTATTTCGGTTTGATGCCTTGTCGAGAATTTTTCCAAGTACTGTTGGTGTGGGAGATATTGAGGCAGTGATTTGTCGTAACGATTCGGTGTAGAGTTGGCCTTGTGCATAGTCATACCAATCGATTATACGGACTTCATCATTTGCCTTTTTTATGAGATGCAGCTCCATATAGCCATTGCCATTGTCGCCAAAGTCAAGCCGTATCAGTGCCTTAGCCTTGTCGTCGTCGATATTGATCCGCAATAATTTGGCATATGCCCCTGCGGGCATCTGGTCGGCAATTTTTTTACCAAGCTGGGTAGTGATCGCTTTTTTAAGACCCAAACGGATATCTCGCTCCCATTTGGGGCTGAGTAGCAGGCCTGAAAATGTCGTATCGAGAATGGCATCTGCATCGATAATTCGATCAAAGGCAGTTGCGTCGTGTGCAGTGAATCCAGTAACGACCTGTTCCATCGCTGATTGAAATTCTGTGGAATCATTTGCTTTGCTCCAAAGAATCGAGGGCGTCAGGCAGAATAAGAATACGGAGATGATGCCTGCAAAGAACGGTTTCATAGATGTAGCCATGTCGCTTTCCAAAACCAAAACGGTGCTTCCTCTGTATATTCATGTGGTTGCGGTGATGCTTTACTGAATATAATAAATTATTTCGGGAAGGGATGGAGGCATTTCCTCTTGCCTCGACATAATCGATAGCAGGATCAAAGGGGATTATCAGACTCGATTGATTACCGAATTTATCCGTGACTCCACTGCTGTCCCACTTAGCGCGCAGATAAGAGTCCGGTTTCGTGAGCCTTTTGGTAAAATAGGTTTACCAC
>JBNKLG010000107.1:0-7555 GCA_050292235.1 Sedimenticolaceae bacterium
GGCCACTGAGGTTCGGGTTGCCTTCGATCCAGCCACCCAGTTGGGTGGCGGTGTTGGTCCGGCTGTTGTTGAGGATGACCCCTCGATTATCAACGTCAAACCGGCTGTATTGGTTGTGCGAGACGCCCGCCGCGCTCGGCGTCCGGATGTTCACCAAGGGAACGCCGTTGCCTGCCGCTGTTACTGTGGGGCGTTGGGTGCTCGGAGCTCCGGTGTCAGCTACGATGCCAGCAGCACTGAGCTGGCCGCTGAATAGGCTCAGTAGGCAGGAAATACCGAATAACCAGGGAGCTTGGCGCTTTTGCAAGGCCGATTGTGGGTTTTGTTGGTGATTAAGATTGTCCATGCAATCTGTCCTTAGAGTCAGAGCGTCCAGTTCAGGCGAAAGCCCGCTACAGGGCTGTCACTGGTAAAGCCTGCCGGTTTGTGAATGGGGCGCCGACTTTATACAAAAGATGCCTCAGGGTCAATCCCCTTAAGCGGGATAGGCCACCCTTAAATCCGCCCTATTCAGTAAGCAGAGCTGAGACATTGGAGACCTGGGCAATGGCCATCAGCTCTTCGGGAATATGATGAAAGTGGAGCCTTCCACCCTGGCGCCGGGACTGATCCAGCCACTCCAGCATCAGGGCAAGACCGGCGCTATCGCTTCGGGCCACCTCCTCCAGGTCAATGTGGACTACCTGGTGGAAGTTGATCAGGTTGGTGGCGCTGGAGAGCAGCACAGACACCGAATGGAAGGTCATATCCCCACTCAGTCGCCAGCCCCCATCACGGCTTGAGAGTCGGGCAAGGGGCTCGACCGAAGGGGGTACCATGACTCAGCCCTTACCTGCATTCTTGGTTTTCAGCTGTTTGATCAGGGTATCGATGCCATTAGGCTGGCTGGCCACACGGCTGAACTGGGTACGGTAGTTGGACACCAGGCTGGCCCCGCCAACTTTGATATCGACCACCTTCCAACTGTTGCCACCGCCCCGCAAGCGGTAATCGATAGACACTGCCGATCCACTGCCAGAAGGCACCTTGGTACGCACAACGGAATACCCGCCCGACTGGGAGGCCGGACGATATTGAATCTCCTGTCCGTTGTATTTCAGCAGAGCCGTACCGTAAGTGCGGATCAGGAGTTTTTGGAACTCGTGCCGGATCGCACTTTTTTGACCCCCGGAGGCCTTGTTCCAGTGTTTGCCCAAAGCGCTGCGGGACATGGCACTGAAGTCCAGATGGGGTGCGATGTCAGATCGAATCAGTTGGTAGAGTTTACCGGGGTTGGCCTGGAGGCTGGCTTTGTTGGCCAAGACCTTCTTCAGTACGCGGTCAGAGGTGCGGCGCACAAATTCGTCCGCCCCGGCCAGGACCTGGGTGGAAAAGAGGGCCAGCGACAACACCCAGAACAGGGTGATCAGCGGGCGCGATGACGCTTGTCGTTGTAGATCATTCATTGGTTTTCTCTCCATTTACACCTTCAGCCGCTTTATTGAACAAAAACTGGCTGATCATCTCTTCCAGTACCATGGCGGACTGGGTCAGAATAATCTCACCCCCCGCACCCAGAAAGGTCTCGCTGCCCCCGGCCTCCAGGCCGACATACTGTTCACCGAGCAGGCCCGCCGTGTAAATCTTGGCGATGGTATCGTCGGGGATGCGATTGTACTGCTTTTCTATGGACAGAGTGACGATGGCGTTATAGGCCCCATTATCAAACTGGATCTGGCTGACTCTTCCGATACGAACACCGGCCATGCTGACCGGGGCCTTGATCTTAAGCGAGCCGATATTGTCAAATCGGGCCCGAACGTCATAGGTTTCGCCACCCCCCAGCGTGCTCAGATTGCTTGCCTGCAAGGCCAGAAAAAACAGGGCAATGATACCGAAGGCCATAAAGGCACCGACACCAATCTCTAGTTTGCGTGTTGTCATGATGAATCCGGAGCCCTAGTGTCCAAACATGAGGGCGGTAAGAATAAAATCCAATCCCAATACAGCCAAAGCCGAGTGTACCACTGTGCGGGTGGTGGCCCGACTGACACCCTCTGCCGTAGGCGTGGCATCATGACCCTGGTAAAGGGCGATCCAGGTGCAGACCCAACCGAACACCAGGCTTTTGATGACGCCGTTGACGATATCTTCATGAAGGTCGATGGTGCTTTGCATCTGCGACCAAAAGGCGCCGCTGTCCACGCCCAAAAGGCCGACACCGACGAAGTAACCACCCAGAATACCGATGGCGCTGAACAGCGCGGCCAACAAGGGCATGGCGATAAGACCGGCAAAGAAGCGCGGGGTCAGCACGCGTCTGATCGGATCGACCGCCATCATCTCCAGACCCGAGAGCTGTTCGGTAGCCTTCATCAGACCAATCTCCGCCGTCAGGGCCGAGCCGGCCCGCCCTGCAAAGAGCAGGGCGGTCACCACCGGGCCCAGCTCCCGTACCAGAGAGGCCGCCACCATGACCCCCAAGGTCTGGGTGGCACCGAATTTGGACAGCACATAGTGACCCTGAAGCGCCAGCACCATGCCGACAAAAAGACCGGAGACGGAGATGATCATCAGCGAAAGCACGCCCACGGCATGAAGCTGGCGAATGAGCAGACCGGGCCGAACCAAAAGGTCCCCCAGACCCTGAACAGTGTGTCCGATCAACAGATGGCCGCGCCCAATAGAGGCCAAAGCCTTGAAGCCAAAACGGCCCAGCCGGGCCAGAGCATCAAGCATGCGCCCCCCCCAGCAACTCTTCGTCCAGCGGCAGCGCTGGATAATGGAAAGGGGCCGGACCATCCGCCAGACCACCGATAAACTGGGAGACCCAGGGCGACTGGGAGCCGGCAATCTCTTGCGGGGTGCCGGATTCGATCACCCGACCTTCGGCAATGAGATAGAGCTGGTCGGCGATGCTGCCGGTCTCAGGCACATCGTGGGAGACGACAACAGAGGTCAGACCGCTGGCATCGTTGAGCTGGCGGATCAGTTTCACCAAAACCCCCATGGAGATAGGGTCCTGGCCGGTGAAGGGTTCGTCGTACATGACCATCATGGGATCCAGAGCAATGGCCCGGGCCAGGGCCACCCGTCGGGCCATGCCGCCGGATAGTTCAGCAGGCATCAAATGACGGGCGCCACGCAGGCCAACGGCCTCCAGCTTCAACAACACCAGCTTATGGATCATGCCTGGCGGTAACTGGGTGTGCTCCCGAAGGGGATAGGCCACATTGTCGTAGACATTGAGGTCGGTGAGCAGGGCCCCGCTTTGAAACAGCATCCCCATACGGCGACGCAGGGCATAGAGATCCCGATTGCTCAGCCGGTGCACATTTTGGCCATCCACTTCAATAACGCCGGCATCCGGTCGCAACTGGCCGCCAATGAGCTTGAGCAGCGTGGTCTTGCCAGTGCCGCTCGGTCCCATGATGGCAGTGACCTGTCCGCGCGGGATATCGATGTCGAGCCCATCGAAGATCACCCGCTCGCCATGACGGAACGCCAAATCTCGAATTTTGACCAAAGGGGTACCATTGGTCATCTCTTTCACTCCCGAATAAAGACGGTACTGAAACAGAGGCAACACCCTGCCAGCACACCAGAACCAGCGATTTTCCGCACCGTCAAGCCTCGGGTCAAGCCGCCTGTAAGCCCTGCAGGTTGCGATTGACCTTAGCTTTCAGGAAAATGCCCCATTCTGTATCAGCCCATCGCCCCATGTCATACCTGCCCTTTATCGCTGCCATTCTCGTTGGTTTTCTCCTTTTGATCTGGGGTGCAGACCGTTTCATCAACGGTGCTGCGGCCCTGGCCCGGCTGCTGGGCGTCTCTCCTTTATTGATTGGTTTGACCATCGTGGGCTTTGGCACCTCCGCACCCGAGGTCCTGGTCTCCATCATGGCTGCCTGGCAGGGCAATGCCAATATGGCCATCGGCAACGCCATTGGCTCCAATATCGCCAACATCAGTCTGATTCTGGCAGTCACCGCACTGGCAGTGCCCCTGGCAGTGCATTCGGGCATTTTGCGTCGAGAGTACCCGATCATGGTGGCGGTCACCTTCTTCGCCGCCTGGCTGATGTGGGACGGCAGCCTGACCCGCCTGGACGGCCTGATGCTCCTGGTCGCCCTGGTGGGGGTACTGGCCCTCCTGGCCCACTTTGCCCGCCAGGAGCGTAGCGGCCAGGATGTGCTGGCTGGAGAATTCGATCAGGAGATCGAGGTGGCCAGCAAGGCGCAAGCCAGCCGGCTATTTATCCTGGGTCTGTTGAGTCTGTTGATCGGCTCGCGGATACTGGTCTGGGGTGCGGTTGAGATTGCCACGGCTCTGGGGGTCAGTGAGCTGGTCATCGGCCTGACCATCATCGCCATCGGTACCAGCCTGCCGGAATTGGCTGCGGGCATCTCCAGTGCCCTGAAGGGAGAACATGACATGGCCGTTGGCAATGTCATCGGCTCCAACATCTTTAATCTGTTGTCGGTATTGCCGGTACCCGCCCTGATGGCACCGGGTGCCTTCGACCCCCAGGCCCTGAGTCGGGATATACCGGTGATGCTGGGATTGACCCTGGCTCTCTTTTTCGTCGGTTGCAGTTTTGCCGGTTCGGGTAAGATTAGCCGCTGGGAAGGCTTGGTATTGTTGCTGGCCTTCATTGGATATCAACTCTGGCTTTATGTGGATGCCACACAGACCGTGGCCGCAGCAGCAACCACCTGAATCAGCCAACAAGACCTTTGCCCATGACCAAAAAGACCCCTGAGACGCCTGCTGAATCCCACGATTTTCGTGCCTTGGGCAGGGCTGTCATCCGCAATGAAGCCACCAGCGTGGCAGCCCTGGAAGCGCGGGTTGGCGATGCCTTCGACCGGGCCTGCCTCTTTATGCTGCAATGTCAGGGCCGGGTCGTGGTCACCGGCATGGGCAAGTCGGGCCATATTGGCAATAAGATCGCCGCGACGTTGGCCAGTACCGGCACTCCGGCCTTTTTTGTCCATCCCGGTGAAGCCAGCCATGGCGATCTGGGGATGATCGCCGATAAGGACGTAGTGCTGGCCCTGTCCAACTCTGGAGAGACGGGCGAGATTCTCACCATCATGCCCATCATCAAGCGTCAGGGTGTGCCGCTCATTGCCCTCACCGGCAATGCCAACTCGAATCTGGCCACTGAGGCCGATGTCCACCTGGACGTCAGTGTCGAACAGGAGGCCTGCCCCCTGGGACTGGCCCCCACCTCCAGCACCACGGCAGCGCTGGCCATGGGGGATGCCCTGGCCATCGCCCTGCTGGAGGCGCGGGGCTTTACCGAAGAGGATTTTGCCCGCTCCCACCCCGGCGGCAGCCTGGGACGACGTTTGTTGCTGCATGTGGGCGATATCATGCGCACCGGAAACGAGGTGCCCAAGGTGGCCCATGACGCCAGCCTGAACCAGGCCCTGCTGGAGATGACCCGCAAGGGACTGGGCATGACCGCCGTGGTGGATGCGGAGGACCACATCATCGGCATCTATACCGATGGCGACCTGCGCCGCTCTCTGGATCAGAATGTGGATGTGCGCCACTGCGCCGTAGCCGATGTCATGACCAGCGGCTGCATCACCCTGACACCGGACAGCCTGGCCGCCGAGGCGGTACAGCTCATGGAGAGCAAAAAGATCAACGCCCTCCTGGTGGCCAACGAGCAGCAGCAATTGGTTGGAGCCCTCAATATGCACGTTCTTTTACAAGCGGGCGTGATGTGACCTTTTCTGGAGAAAAGCCTATGCAAGCCCTGCTGGAGAAAGCGGCCCAAATCCAACTGGTGATTTTCGATGTCGATGGCGTTCTGACCGATGGCAGTCTTTTCTACGGGGATGACGGCCAGGAGTACAAGGCCTTCAATTCCAAGGACGGCCACGGCATGGTAATGCTGCGCCATGCGGGCATTCGCATCGGCATCATCACAGGCCGTAGTTCTGAGGTCGTGCGTATTCGTATGACCAGCTTAGAAATAGATCAGGTCTACCAGGGGCAAAAAGACAAACTGCCTGCCTACGAAAAAATGAAGATCGCCCTGGGATTGAAGGATGAACAGGTCGCCTATGTGGGGGATGATGTCGTGGATCTGCCAGTCATGCGCCGGGTAGGCCTGGCCATCGCTGTCGCCGATGCCCATGAGCTGGTGCTGAAACAGGCCCATTGGCATACCCAGCGCCCTGGTGGTCGCGGTGCAGCACGGGAGGTGTGCGAACTCCTACTCCGTGCCCATGGCCGTTACGACCAGGAAATGCAGCGTTACCTGGTCTGACCCTGATGCTGAATGCTCGCCTGAATGGACGCGATCACCTGTTGATTGGCATTTTTCTGCTGTTGGTGGGTATCAGCTGGTGGTTCAGCCGGGGTGCGGAAGAGGGTTTGCCGGTAGAGGGCTCTGACAAGGGGGCGCCGGACTATTTTCTGGAACAGGTTCAGGCCATTGAGATGGACGAGCAAGGACGGCCCCTACAACAACTGGTGGCCCAACGCTCCATCCATTTCGAACGTAAGGAACAGATCTATCTCACCCAACCCGTGATGCAACTCTTTGGCAAAGAAGGGCCACCCTGGGTGATCCACTCACGGCGCGGCGAGCTGTCCCACGGGGGAAGGGATCTCTTTCTGGAAGGCCAGGTCATCATCCAGCGGGCAGAGGAACCAGGCCATCGACCCGCCCGACTGGTCACACGGGATGTTCAGGTGGATACCGAACACCAAACCGCCGAAACCGATCAACCCGTAACGGCCACCAGCCTGGGCGATGAGGTTAAGGCCGTCGGCTTTAAAGTATGGGCACAGCCTGACATTCAGGTTCATCTTCAATCTCGGGTCAGGGGGCACCATGTACTCTAAGACAAGAAAATACGGCGTTTGGATCGGGCTGTTGCTCTGGGTTATCACCGCAACGGCACTGGAAACAGATCCCCAACAACCCATTAACATCGAAGCGGACAGCGCGGATCTGGATGAAAAAACCCGAACCGTAACCTATCGGGGCAACGTCGTGGTACGACAGGGCAGTATTCTGCTCAAAGCCAACAAGGTGGTGCTGGAACAATCGGCTGACGAGAAAACCGGCGACCGTTTTTCGGCCTTTGGCGAACCGGCCAGCTTTCGTCAGCAAGTGGCCGAGGGCAGCGCCCGGTGGATCAAGGGTGAGGCCAGAGAGCTGCGATATGACACCAAAAGCGAACTGATGGAGCTGACCGGCAATGCCTGGGTGGACCGTGGTGGCGACGTGGTCCGCAGTGACCGTCTGACCTATGACCGTGCCAAAGGTATGATCAAAGGTGGCGCAGCCGCCCAGGGCAAACAGCGGGTGAAAGTGATCCTGCACCCCAAGGATGAGAAACCCTGATGGCACGTTTGTCCGCCGAAAATCTGGTGAAATCCTATAAGGGCCGCCAAGTGGTCCAGGGCTTTGGTTTCAGCCTGGAGAGCGGCAAGGTCGTGGGTCTTCTGGGGCCGAATGGTGCAGGCAAAACCACCCTGATCAACCTGATTGCCGGGGAACTGACACCGGATGGCGGAGCGGTACGGTTTCTGGGAAAGGATGTCAGCC
>JBNKLG010000108.1:0-7000 GCA_050292235.1 Sedimenticolaceae bacterium
CGCTCTGATCTGCGGTTCCATCGCCTTCGACACCATCATGGTGTTCCACGACCAATTTAAAAAGCACATCCTGCCTGAGCAAGTGCATATCCTAAACGTCTCCTTTCTGGTGCCGGATCTGCGGCGGGAATTCGGCGGCTGTGCGGGCAACATCGCCTACAACCTCAAACTGCTGGGCGGTGACGGCCTGCCCATGGCCACCGTGGGAGAAGACTTCGGCCCCTACGCCGACTGGATGGACAAACAGGGCATCGACCGCAGCCAACTGCGCGTCATCCCCGACAGCTACACCGCCCAGGCCTACATCACCACTGACCAGGACGATAACCAGATCACTGCCTTCCATCCCGGAGCCATGAACTTCGCCCATGAGGTGAAAGTCAGCGACGCCAGCGGCATCACCCTGGGCCTGGTCTCGCCAGACGGACGCCAGGGCATGATCGACCATGCGGAACAGTTCGCCGCCGCCGACATCCCTTTCATCTTCGATCCCGGCCAGGGCATGCCCCTGTTCGATGGCGATGACCTGAACCGCTTTGCCAGCCAGGCCAGCTACATGGCTTTCAACGACTACGAAGCCAAACTCATGCAGGAACGCACCGGCAAATCCCCCGAACAGCTGGCCCGTGAGGCCAAGGCCGTGATCGTCACCCTTGGGGGTAAAGGCTCGCAGATTTTCACTGAAGGAAAGGCCATCGACATCCCCGTCGCCCAGGCCAAGAGTCTGGAAGACCCCACTGGCTGCGGCGACGCCTATCGTGCAGGTCTGCTCTATGGCCTCATGAACGACCTGGACTGGGAGACCACCGGACGCATCGCCGGCCTCATGGGCACCATCAAAATCGAGCATCAGGGCACCCAGAATCACCGCTTCACCCCGGATGAGTTCCAGCAGCGGTTTGCTGAAGCCTATGGCTATCGGTTCTGACCCCTCCAGGAAAGAATAAAATCAGCGATAGCCACCGAATCGTTCAAATCGAGCTGCGGAATGACCACCGTCTCCGCTGGCGGGGCATCACACGCCAGCGCCACGATGTGCCTATCTTCGAGACAAAGCAGCGGATGCCCCAACGCCGGGCGATGCAGCTCGATCTTGGGCATCTCTGCCTGACGGAACCCCTCCACCAGCACCAGATCCAGGGCCTGCTGATCCAGCTTCGCCAGCGCCTGGGGCAAATCCAGCTCAGCCGCCACCTCAGCCATCAGCGCCCAACGCTGCGGCGAGGTAAGCAACACCTGCTCCGCCCCGGCTTGACGCAAAAGATAGCTGTCCTTGCCCGGCTGATCCACTTCGACTTCGTGATGGGTAGCCTTGACCAAACCGACCCGTACTCCCCGTTGGCGCAACAGAGGAATCAGCTGTTTGAGCAAGGTCGTCTTGCCTACGCCGCTGAAGGCGGCTAGGCCAAGAACGAACAGTTTGGAGGTTGGCATGAGAGACTCCATTGGGAAAAGCCCAATCATCCCACGCCTCTGTAGCCTTAGGTGGATTTTAGTAAGCGGATTTTCAAGATACCTGGAAGCGAAAAGGAAGCATCACCGTGATGCCAGACAGTTCGACATGCGGGAAGGCTACGATATTTTTGATCATGCAATCACGCCTTGTCTATTGTATTGATAAGGCACTTTTATTCTTTAAGAATATTATAAATTCTGTCAAAATCCAGATTTAGATCTGCCATCTCAATCTATATTCTCGTAGCCATCATCAAAAAATGCATCGAAAACAACGCTAACTTTTACGCCACCCGACAGATCACAAAGATTGCGCAGCCACAAAAGATTATTTGTATCAATTACTTACAAAGCCATACCCCAAAACAGAAGCAAAAGAATTGCTCAGCGATTTAATTTATATATAATCATTTGCCCCGACATCGGTGATTGAAATCACAAGAATTAATCATCATCCCACTCCAACAACCGTTAAGTATCCATAGAATGGATATCATTAATCTAATAGCACGAGGCTACTCCATGAAAGCTAAGCTGTTTTGTTTATATTGTTCATTATTTTCAGGTGCATTACTCTCTGCTCAAAGTTACGCTATAGAGCGCGGCCCCATACCCAGTGTCAACTCGGACTCCAAGTTTGTCGTCTATTATGGAGATGATTACTATACAAATACGGAGACATCCCAAGAAAACTGGATACTTAATGAATCGGTAATCAGTGCGCTTTCCAGTTTTGATGTAGTCGTACTCCAGCCAAACCAACCACACTGTACGCCAGAAGTTGTAGATGAACTAAAGTTGCGGGGCGTTGATGTGGTGCTGGGCTATATTAGCATTGGTGAGGATTATATTGACAATGCGCTAGAAAGCCCCCTGGAAAATGGGAGCGGAATGGTGGCATATGATGCGGCCACTAACACATTGAAACCAGTGTCAGGTAACACACTGCAAAGTTTTTATATAGATGTGGATTCTCAGACTTTGACCTATGACAGCAATGGCTCGGTGATTAAGGTTGAAACCACTGCCAGGCGTACACCTGACGGAATTCCTGACTATAATCCTAATTTTCTTGGATATATGGTTAATCCTGATTCCAACTGGCGTTGGGTAATCGATAATATGCGCATTGGCACCAGTGATGTAAATGGCAGAAGCTATAAAGCTGGATTAAAGCAATTAGCAGGTCCACGTGCAATTAATGATCTTAGGGGCCGCTCAGGAAGCTTTGGCTTTGATGGATTCTTTTTGGATACCATTGATACCGCAGGCCCTTATGATGGAATAGGCTGGTATCCATGGGTAATATCAGAGATGAGAAATACGGTTAAATACATTAGTGACCAGTATCCTGACAAATTATTATTGGCAAATCGCGGCGCTTTTTTCTTTTCGGCAGGCGTAAAAAGTCCGGTAACAGATGAGTATCCAATAGATTATAGTATTAGACCATATATTAACGGCTTCTTATTTGAAAGTTTTCGTTACGACAGTGACCCAACTATAGACGGCGATGGCGGTATTACCGAGTATTATAATGAGAATCGCTATAATGTAGCGCCTAAGGTTATTGCTGAGGCTAATCGTAGCGATGGCTTTACGCTTTTTTCCCTTGATTATGAATCTGGAAGAAGCGGGATTGTGGACGATGGATTTAACACCGCCATCAGAACACTTGGCTACACTGCCTATTTAGCGAAGGATAGATCATTAGACTCCATCTACAATGCCTATGCATCAAAGCTTCCTGAACAAAGCCAGGATAATCAGCCGCCATCATGGGACGCCAGTGGCCACACTATTTACAATGAGGCCAATACGAATATGCGTATTGGCACTCAAACAGTTAGCAAAGGTAATAGTGATGATTCTGCATTTGTTACTTGGGATATTGCAATTGATCAGTCCTATCCATTAAGTTATGAAATCATTGTAACCGACTTATCTGATCAGACCGCGACTCATTATAAAGACATAAGCTATGAAACAAATCCTGATTGGCTGCATAATCCAGAAAGCCACGCTGCAAATCGTTTTGAGATAAGTGGATTACAAGCAAACAGGGAATACAATATCAAGGTTTATGCAAAAGATGCCTTGGGCAATATCAACAATGATGATCAAGGAATTACTTATTCGTTTTCAAAGGAACTGTCAAACCCAATTCTAAGGAATCAGATTACTCTTGACGGCCTTTTAGATGAATGGTCAAGTCTGACGGGATACACACCCGATCCTAATGATATTATTGAAGTTAGTGACGCCAGTCATTTATCTGGCGCAGGCAACCAGGCCAACTGGCGTCAGATAACACTTGCTCATACGACTGATACAAATGAACTATTTATGGCCTACACCAATGAAACCAATATTTATGTCAGCTGGGGATTTCAGGTGTTTATTGATTCAGATGATGATAAAAACACAGGATTTAAGGGTAGTTTTGCCAACATATCCAATTTTCCTATTGGCGCTGATTTTCTTATTGAAGGTGTGCACGTCTATCAGTATGCCGGCGAAGGAACTGACTGGGCCTGGCTGGAGAGTTCAGCAAGCAACGGCTATGAAGTAGGTAGAATATGGAGTGGTAAAACTGGCGAAGTGTTCTTGCCTATGAGCTGGATAGGAAATCCATCATCAGCGTTCAACTTTGTTGTTTTTGGAAATAATGACTTCTATGTTGATGGCGATACTCCTGTTGAGTATGACTGGTATCCGGACTCTGCTGCACAAGGAGGTTACTTTCGTTACAATCCTAACCCCGCCTCTAATTGACTAGATTACTCTTAAAGAGTATTCCCTCCCTATAAAATGGGAGGGATGGCATAATTAAGTTTCCCATACTTAGAACTGTCATCCTTATTCTTCTACCCCATTCCCCTGCTGCCATCAGTGGATTTCCCTTGCTCTGACCGTTAAGATCTCCCGCTTAACCCCTCTTCACCTCGACTCAGCATGCGTGACCCCTTTGGACGTACCATCAGTTATCTGCGGCTATCGGTCACCGATCGCTGCGATTTTCGCTGTGGCTACTGTCTGCCACGGAGCCATCGGGACTTTGCTGCACCAGATCATTGGCTGACACCCACTGAGACCGAGCGGCTGGTGGGTATTTTTGCCGGCTTAGGGGTGCGCCATGTTCGACTGACGGGAGGGGAGCCCCTAGTACGGGCTGAGTTACCGGAAATTGCTCAACGCCTGAGCCAGATCCCAGGCATTGAGGAAATCTCCCTCAGCACCAATGCCTCTCGACTGGCGCTTTTTGCCGGAGATCTCAAGGCAGCGGGTATCTCGCGCCTCAACATCAGCCTGGACTCGCTCTGCCCAGAGACCTTCCGTCAGATCACCCAGAGCAACCTGCAACCTGTGCTGGATGGCATAAAGGCTGCCCGAAACGCTGGCTTCCGGCCCATTAAAATCAATATGGTGGTGATGCGGGGTATCAATGATCAGGAAACCGAGACCATGGTGGCGTTTTGCCGTGATCGGGGGCTGACGTTGCGTTTTATCGAGACCATGCCGGTAGGCGAGCAGGGCATCACCGTCAATCAACAGTACATGCCGCTGGTTGAGATCGAGCAGCGCCTGCGCCAACGCTATTCACTCCAGCCCGCCGCCCTGCGCGGTGCCGGGCCAGCCCGCTATTTTCAGGTTGATGACTCCGGTCTTGTTCTGGGCTTCATCACCCCTCAATCGCAGCATTTCTGCCAGACCTGCAACCGGGTGCGGCTTTCGGTCAAAGGCGATCTTCACCTCTGCCTGGGTCAGGAGGATCAGGTGCCATTGGGCCAGATGATGCGCCAGGGTGCCAGTGATCTGGATTTGACAGAGGCCATCCAGGCAGGCATCCGCCGCAAACCAGAGCGACACCAGTTTGAACAGAACCACAATCCCCAGCGCCCCATGTCTGCCCTGGGCGGATAAACATTTCCAAAATCGAGGATATAACCTTGGAATACAAAGCCTTATTAACCGTCTTCATGGCTGTTTTTATCGCCGAACTGGGGGACAAAACCCAGCTGGCAACCATGCTGTTCGCCGCCGACAAAAACGTCAGCAAACTCACCATTTTTCTCGGTGCCTCTCTGGCCCTGGTTCTGGCATCGGCCATTGGTGTCCTGGCTGGCAGCCTCATTTCCCAGTACCTCAGCACAAGACATCTGCATCTCATTGCCGGTATTGGTTTTATCCTGATCGGCATCTGGAGCCTGATCAAAGCCTGAGGCCATCACCATGAAATCACACAGAAAAACCCATGCCTTAAATATCGCCGTTCTGACGCTCTCTGACAGTCGAACCCTGGAAGAGGACAGATCCGGCGCCTTTCTGGCCAAGGCATTAAAGTCTGCTGGCCATGTCCTGGCAGCACGGGAACTGATCCCAGACGACATCTACCAAATGCGGGCCCTGGTCTCCTGCTGGATTGCCGATCCGAAAATCCAGGTTGTCCTCACCACTGGCGGCACCGGCGTTACCTGCCGGGACAGCACCCCGGAGGCCATCACCCCTTTGCTGGATAAGAGAATCGAAGGCTTCGGTGAACTCTTTCGCCAGCTCTCTTTTGCGGAGATCGGCCCGGCTACCTTGCAAAGCCGCACCCTGGCAGGTCAGGCCAATGGCACCCTGATCTTCTGCCTCCCTGGCTCCAGAAACGCCTGCCGCACCGGCTGGGAAAAGATCCTGGCACCCCAGCTAGACGCCCACACCAAACCCTGCAACTTTGTCGCCCTTTTCCCTCGCATGCAAGGGGAGCAAACCCCATGAACCGTTGTGACCCGACCGTCAAGCCCCCGCTCAGCTACGAGGCTGCCCGAGATCAGCTGATTGCCGCCGCCCGCTCCCTGCAAGCGACTGAAACCCTGCCGCTGGACCAAACCCTGGGGCGCATCCTGGCCCACCCCCTGATCAGTCCCATCAGCCTGCCAAACTGGGATAACAGCGCCATGGATGGCTATGCCCTGCGACTGGCTGATGCCGAGACCGGCCAGCCCCTGCCCATCTCCCAGCGTATCCCCGCCGGAAGCGCCCCGGTGCCACTCCAACCTGGCACAGCAGCACGCATTTTCACCGGCGCACCAACGCCAGCGGGTGCAGATTGCGTGGTCGTCCAGGAAGTCTGCCGAGAGGAAGAGGATCACCTCATCATCGACCAGCTGCCGAAACCAGGGGCCAACATCCGCCGGGCGGGCGAGGAGATTCAATCAGGCGAAGAAATCATCGCAGCCGGAACCCGCCTGTGCCCCCAGCACCTGGGGCTGGCCGCTGCTGTAGGCCATGCCGAACTCCCGGTAACGCGGCGCTTAAAGGTCGCCCTGCTAGCCAGTGGCGATGAATTGGTCCTGCCCGGCCAGCCACTCGGGCTCGGCCAGATCTATAATTCGAACCGCTATACCGCCAGCGCCCTGTTACGTGGGCTGGGTTGTGAGCTCATCGACCTGGGCATGATCCCCGATCAACTGGATGCCACCTGCACTGCCCTGGAGCAGGCCGCCGCCAGCGCCGATCTGATCCTCGTTTCAGGCGGGGTTTCTGTCGGCGAAGAGGA
>JBNKLG010000109.1:0-6848 GCA_050292235.1 Sedimenticolaceae bacterium
GCGGCCTTGACCAAGGGCCGGAAGCCAGGGGTTTTGTGTCAAGAGCAGTGCTCAAGGTGAATTTGTGCGACATGTTGGTAGGAACATTCGCCGTTTAGTACCTTTTTGATACGACGAACCCGCTCTTCAGATGCCGTTGAGTTTGGTGTTATTCGGTTGGGGGCAGGCAGCATGGCGATCAGCGATAAATATTCTTCATCCGTTAATGCGGATAGAGGTTTGTTGAACCAGGCGCGGGCACCTTGTTCAAAACCATATACCGGCTTCCCGTCTTTGTTGCCAAAGTAGGCTGTATCCATAAAGGCGATCAGCTGGGTATTTTTGTCAATGTTGGGATTGACAACAAATCTCGCAATCAGTGTCTGCTCGATCTTCTTAAACCCCTTGGTGAATTTTTCGAAAAAGAGCTTTTTGACCAGGCTTTGGGTGATGGTTGTCGTGGTGAGGGGACTGGGCCACTCAATACCTGAATGGGCATAGAAGGTCGGATCCTGAACTTTCACCAAAATCTCCAGCCGCTCTTTGCTCAGGCCGGCTTGGTCAGGTGTCAAGGATGAGTAAGGCGCGAATTTTTCACCGAGACTTTGCTGGGCAGTGACAACAGCATAGGATTCGTAGGTGGCCAGTGTCCCAACAGCGACCAAAACCAGATAGAGCAGCGTCCGTTTCATGAATTATTGCCTCGCATGGCGGTGAAATCATCGTGGGCCAGCATAGCAAATTTATTTCTGGGGCAGTGCTGACTTTGCATTTCTTTGCCATGCCGTTCATACCTTTCCCTGATTTGAAGCCCGGCTATTCCTTCAGTCGTTTCCTCAGTCCGGCCAGATGGCGCCGACTGATCTCTAGTAGGGTGTCACAACCCTTAAGTTCCAGTTGATGGTTACCTTCTGGGGTTTTGTGCAGCCCTTGGGCATAGGCCATGTTGACCAGAGCGTTGCGGTGAATACGTTGGAAGGTGGCGGCATAACGTTCTTCCAAGGATTTGAGGCTTTCATCCACCAGGTGCTCGCCTTGGGTATGGCGTACAGTGACGTATTTGCTGTCGGCCTGAAGGTAGTAGATTTGGGCCAGGGGGATGCGCAGCAGGTCTCCACGGTGGCGTACACAGATGGCCTGTTCCAGCTCGGGTGATTCCTCTAATGCCTGCTGCTGCACCCGACTGAGAGCCAGTATCCGATTCAACGTGCGCTCCAGCCGCTCTTTGCGTACCGGTTTGAGAAGGAAATCCTCCGCTTCGCGCTCGAAAGCCTCCAGGGCTTTGTCGCCATAGGCAGTGACAAAAATCACCACAGGAGGACGGGGTTGTTGGCGCAGGACGTCGGCAACTTCCATGCCGTTACTGCCTGGCATGCGGATATCCAACAGTACCAAGTCAATGTCACCCTGAGCGCAACGCTTGATGACGCCGGGCCCATCGGCAACCTCACCGGCAATTTGCCAGGGCGCGCCGATCTCTTCCACCAGTTGGCGTAAACGCTCACGGGCCAGGGGTTCGTCATCGGCAATCAAGAGGTACATGGTAGTTCCAATCGTACCCGACATAGGTCATCGGTGCGTTCTAATTCTAAAAGTGCCTGATCTCCAAACAGGCTCTGGAGACGGGCCCGAACATTCTCCATGGCGATGCCAAAGCCTTTGCCCTTGCCTGATGGCTGTACCGGTAAGGGGTTGTTCAGCTCCAGGAAGAGCCTGTCCTTTTGGCGCCAGCCTTTGATCTGAAGTTTGCCTCCCTGTGTGAGGGGTTCGATGCCGTGGTAGACAGCGTTTTCCAGCAGCGGTTGCAAGGTCAGGTGGGGGAGGGGCATAGAGAGGGGGAGGTTCTCTTCCAGGGTCCAGTCCACCTCCAGGCGTTCTGCCAGACGCAGGGCCTCGATCTCCAGATACTGGCGTGCCAGAGCGATCTCCTCTCCCAGGGAGGAGAGCTGATCCTCCTTGGCCAGGGCGGCGCGGAACAGCTCGGCCAGATTCAATACGGTGTCTTCCACTCGGGTCGGCTGGCTACGGGCAAGACTGGCCAGGGTGTTCATGCTGTTGAACAGGAAATGGGGACGGATGCGTGCTTGCAGGGCCTGGAATTGGGCCCGGGCGGCCAGGGCAGCCTGTTGGCGTTGCTGATAATGGGCATAGAGGTGGCGCAACAGCAGGCCGGTAAAGATGATGACCACCGCCGAATTGCGCAACATAAATCCCAGATGATTCTGGGTAATGGGTATGGTTTCCAATATGGCCATGCTGAGCAGCAGGCTGAGCAGGGTGGCAAAAATCAGCACCATGAGGCTTTGGCCCAGCACCCCCAGACGATGGCGATAGCTGTTGCGCAGGGCGCAGAGTAGCGCAACCATGCTCAGGAGCAGCCACTGGCTGTAAAAGGAGAGGAGGCCCAACTGCAACCAGAAATCGCCGACCAATCCATTGGATACCAGGGTCATGGCCAGTATGGCCAGTTCAACACTCAGCACCAGGAATAAGAGGACCTGGACCGAACAGAAGTCGGGCAAAAAGGATTCCTGATGGGGGTTTTTAGTTTCCATGGGGATTCGCCACAGCTACGACGGGGGCATACATGGTTTATTCTTCCTAGAATTCGGAGCGTGACCCGGTACACTATCCCCAGTATCGCAAAGCCAACCCAACTTGAACAGGTAAGATCTTCATGAGCGCCAGCAAACTCTGGTCGGGCCGCTTCCAGGAGCCCACCGATGCCTTTGTCGAGGCCTTTACCGCCTCCGTCACCTTTGACCAGCGTTTAGCCGCCTGGGATATCCAGGGTTCCCTGGCCCATGCCGAGATGCTGCAACGGCAAGGCATCCTCAGTGAAAGCGATTTCGAGGCCATTGCCGTCGGTTTGCGTCAGATTCAGTCCCAGATCGAGGCCGGTGAGTTCCCGTGGTCAGTCTCGCGTGAAGACGTGCACATGAACATCGAAGCCGCTCTGACCGAGACCATTGGAGAGGCGGGGAAGCGCCTGCACACCGGGCGTTCGCGTAATGATCAGGTGGCCACGGACGTGCGCCTGTGGATGCGGGCCGAGATCGATGAAATTCGGCGTTTGATCCAGCGCTTTCAGGCCGCCCTGTTGGATCTGGCCGAGGCCGAAGCCAGCACCATCATGCCCGGTTTTACCCATCTGCAAACCGCCCAGCCGGTGACCTTCGGCCACCACCTCATGGCCTGGTTTGAGATGCTGAGCCGGGATTCAGATCGCTTTGCCGATTGCCGTCGCCGTCTCAATGTCATGCCACTGGGTGCCGCTGCCCTGGCGGGTACCAGCTTCCCCATCGACCGTCACTTTACCGCCATGCGTCTGGGCTTTGATCGCCCGGCAGAGAACTCTCTGGATGCGGTGTCGGATCGGGATTTCGCCATCGAATTCTGTTCCGCCGCCAGCATCCTCATGATGCACCTGTCGCGTATGTCCGAAGAGCTGATCCTCTGGTCCGCCGCCCAGTTTGGCTTTGTGGAACTGGCCGATGCCTTCTGCACCGGCTCTTCCATCATGCCGCAGAAGAAAAACCCGGATGTGCCGGAACTGGTACGAGGCAAGAGTGCCCGGGTCTTTGGCCATCTGATGGGCATGCTGACCCTGATGAAGTCCCAGCCTCTGGCCTACAACAAAGATAATCAGGAGGACAAGGAACCTCTGTTCGACACTGCTGACACTCTACGCGGTTGTTTGCGTGTCTTCGCTGATCTCATCCCCATGATCCAGCCCAACCGGGATCAGATGCGGGCCGCTGCACTGCAGGGCTATGCCACGGCGACAGATCTGGCCGACTATCTGGTACGCAAGGGACTGGCTTTTCGTGATGCCCACGAGGTGGTGGGCAAGGCCGTAGCCCAGGCCATTGAGCAGCGCTGCGATCTCTCCAACCTCTCTCTGGAGCAACTTCAGGTTTTGTCAGAGCGCATCGATGCCGATGTTTATCAGGTGTTGACCCTGGAAGGTTCAATCAATGCCCGTGACCACATTGGTGGCACTGCGCCCAAACAGGTTCGTGCCGCTATCGCCCGTGCCCGGGAGAGTTTGGCCCAACAAGGGTTGCCGGATGAGTCGCGATAGCCTGGCGGAGCTGGAGGCTCGCTTACTGGCTTTTGCCCAGGCCCGGGATTGGGAGCAGTTTCATTCGCCCAAAAACCTCTCCATGGCACTGATTGCCGAGGCTGCGGAACTGGTGGAACATTTCCAGTGGCTGGATCAAGCTCAGAGCTATCTGGCTGATCAGCCGGAAAAGCGCGAGGCGGTGGCGCTGGAATTGGCGGATATTCTCATCTTTACCATTCGCTGCGCCCAACAGCTCAACGTAGACCTGATTGACGCTGCCCATCGCAAGACCAGCCTCAACGAACAGCGCTACCCGGTAGAGCGGGTCAAGGGGGATGCCCGCCGCGCCAGCGAGTACACAACAGCGTGAGCCATCCCATTCAGCTGACACAAAACGCCACCCGCAGTGAGATCCAGCAACTGCTTCAGCGGTTTTTGACACTGCATCAGGGCCGGTTACAGCTGATTTTGGACGATCTCACCGAATCCCAGCGCGACCTGCTAGGCCTCATTCCCCTGCTGTTACACATCAACCATCCCATGTTACCGGGGTATGTCAGTGCAGAGACCCCATCGGGTGTCTATGGCTTTGATGTCGATCGTGATCTGGCGCGCATTGCCCGCGGCCGTTTTCACGGATTCAGTTATCAAAAGCGAGCCACACCCCGCTACGACATTCGCGGTCTCTATGTCATGGGTAGTGGCGGCACCCTGGCCTATAGTCACCACAGCGATCTCGATTTTTGGGTCTGCTATGACCCGGCTTTGGGGGCGGCAGCATTGGATCAATTCAACGCCAAGCTACAGAAACTGGAGGCCTATGCCGCCGACTATGGCCTGGAGATCCATTTTTTTTCCATGAATCTCGATCGCTTCCGTGCTGGCGAGACCCAGGCCCTATCCAAAGAGAGTAGCGGCAGCACCCAGCATATCCTGCTGTTGGAGGAGTTTTATCGCACTGCCGTTTATCTGGCCGGTGCCTACCCGCTTTGGTGGCTGGTACCCGTGGCGGTGGAAGAGTCAGGCGACTATGCCAGTCTGACTGAACACCTGATGAAACGCCACTTGATCCACCCCCAGGATTTTCTTGATTTTGGCAACCTGTCCCACCTGCCTCCGGACGAGTTTTTTGGCACGGCCCACTGGCAGCTCTACAAGGGCATTAATGACCCCTATAAAGCGGTGCTCAAGATCCTGCTGGTCGAAGCTTACTCCCAGGAGTTTCCTGCCATTCGCTGGCTTTGCAACGAGATCAAAGAGGCCGTTCACCGGGGAACGCAGGAGGTGGAGATCCTGGATTCTTACCAGCTCATGTACCGCAGGGTGGCCAAGTATCTGGAGTCACGGGATGAGACAAACCGTCTGGAACTGGCGCGGCGCTGTTTTTACTTCAAGGTGGGACACCCCCTGAGTCGCCCGATCAAACGGCAACAGCGCTGGCAATCCAAACAACTGCTGCGCCTCGTCACGGATTGGGGATGGGATATGGCGGTGTTAAGTCAACTGGACCAGCATCATCAATGGAAAACCCGCGAGGTGATGGAGGAGCGAGACAAGCTGGTGGGCGAACTGCAGCGCAGTTACCGTATGCTGGTGGATTTTGCCAGCCAATATGCAAAAAGCGCGAAAATCGATGAGGTGGAGCTGAATTTACTGGGTCGCAAGCTCTATGCTGCATTGGATCGGCGTCCCGGTAAAATCGATAGCATCAATCCCAACATCTCCAGTGATCTCAGCGAGTCCCTGCTGACCTTGAAACGGGTGGATAACGGTTGGCAACTGTTCGTGGGTGAAGTGAATGCCGTTCACCAGGACAAAAAGCCGTTAAAGCAGGCACAGCGGCTGCTGGAACTCATGGCCTGGGCGCATCTCAATGGTGTTCTGACCAAAGAGAGCCGTTTGATTTCGGTACAAAACAGGCTGGGCTCAGCCACACTACCCAGTCTGCGCCAGGTGCTGGGTAAGCAGTTTCCCGACAAATCCGTGTTCAAGGCCCCCATCCTTGCCCTGGGGTATCAGCCGAGGCTGAACCGGTGCAGTCTGTTCGTCAATGTGGAGCTGGATCTGGGCCACCTCACCAGAGGTAGCGGGAATCGACTGGTCAGTGACCATTACGATCCGCTGAGTTACAGTGCCAGGCATATCTGTCTGGTGCAGGCCATTGATCAATTGATCGCCACCAGCTGGGGCGAGGTGCTTTGCCATCAGTATCAGGGCAGCAATGGCCTGCTGGAGTGTCTGGCCAAGTTTTTGCAGATGACGGTTGCCGTTGCTCCCGGTCAGCGTCCCCCCAGAGTGGATGTTTTTTGCCCGGATGAGCATTATGGCCAGGCCATTGCCCGTCGCGTCACCGATCTCATCAATTTTATCGGTCATATTTTTGGCCCCGATGGCCCTGGTCCTGAGAGTCGCTACATCCTGCCTTTGGGCAATCGCTTTTACATCATTCAGGCCAAAGAGAAGCGCTACGGTTGGCAGGATCTGGCGACCTACGATGAGGTACTGGATGCCTTGGCTGATCCCAAGCCGGACTTCAGTCAAATTGTGCCCGATCCCCAGGTTTTTCCCGACTCGCCCTTGCTGGCGATTTGTGCCAAGTGCGAACCGGGACAATTGCAACAATATTTCCATGTCCATGATGGCTGCATCGACACCTATCTGGTGGATGAGCAGGGCAGCCTCTTTTTTCAGTCGTTTCAGGAAACGGATCTGCGTTATCTGCTGGCCCATCAGCACCGCTTTCTCAGCAGCCTTCAGCAGTTACGTAATTTGGCCATGGCACCCTCCCGGTCGGGAGAGCTCT
>JBNKLG010000110.1:0-6772 GCA_050292235.1 Sedimenticolaceae bacterium
ATCCGCTTTCAGTTTTTTTCTTAGCTAGTGTCTGTCCAGAAATGGTGAATCTCGCCTGAGTTCAAGGCGGGCGATGGATTCAAACCGGGGGAATATTGTTGCTATTTCGAGGATTTGAATTCATTACCCAACGCCGAAATCGGGAGAGAGGCGCCGTTTATGGACAGGCACTAGGTAGTGTTTGTCCATAAACGGCTTAGTGGATCACTCCCTGGCGATCAGATGACAATGGTGGGGTGCCACCTGAACGCTCACCATCTCGCCGATCTCGTAGAGTCGGGTACGCATCATGCTGATGATGTGGATCTCACGGCTGCCGCCCAGTTCGATAAAATAGCTGACTTCGCCGCCCATGTAGCTGCGATCCTTGATGCGTCCCCCGAAGTGGTTCATGCCCTCGACAGCCTCGAACTCCTCTTTTGGAAATGCATCGAAGCGCTGGGCGCGCACGATCATCTCCACCGCGTCGCCTTTGGCGAAGCCGCCTTTGTTTTCAGCGAAGAGCACGTCCCCAGTCTCTATTCTGACCTGGACGGTGTCGGTGTCGACGTCCACAACATCGCCCGCGATAAAATTGGAGTGCCCCAGAAAATCGGCCACAAAGTGATTGGCCGGCTCATTATAGACCGCCTCGGGGCCGCCCTCCTGCTGCTTGCGGCCATCCTTCATGACGAGGATCTTGTCACTCATGCTGAGGGCTTCGCGCTGGTCGTGGGTGACAAAGATGGTGGTGACCCCTAGCATCTGTTGGAGATTGTCCACCTCGCGGCGCATCTCCTCGCGCAAGTTCTCATCCAGGGCTGACAGGGGCTCATCCATGAGCAGAACGTCGGGCTCGATGACGATGGCGCGCGCCATGGCGATACGCTGCTGCTGTCCGCCGGAAAGTTGGCTGGGCATGCGTTTTTCTACCCCGGGCAGGCGCACCATCTCCAGCGCCCGCATCACCTTCTCGCTGATCTCCTCCTGGGATACCTTGCGGTATTTCAGGCCAAAGGCCACGTTGTCAAAGATGGTTTTATGGGGAAACAGGGCGTAGTTTTGGAAGATCATCCCCAGGTTGCGCTTGTGGATGGGAGTATCGTTGATACGCTCCCCCTTGATGAAGATATCGCCCTCGGTGGGCTCCTCCAGTCCGGCCACCATGCGCAGCAAGGTGGTCTTGCCGCAACCGGAAGGCCCCAACAGGGTCACCAGACTGCCCTCCTCGATCTCGAAGTCCATCTTTTCGACGGCCGTCACCTTGCCGTAACGTTTCAATATCCCCTTGAACTGCACTATGGGCTGCTTTTTGCCGCTTGCCACTGTTCCCTGTCTCCCGGTTTTGCGCTGCTGTGATCTGGAGTCGGACGGCCGCTACACCCCTTGCGTAACAACGGCGTAGTGATCAGCCCGAGTATGGTTCTCCACCAAGTGTCTGTCCAGAAGGTGCAGATTGTGCCCGAGTTCAAGGCGGCCGTCAGATTCGAACCAAAGGCATTTCGTGAATATGTTGAGGATTCGAATCCGACGGCCAACGCCAAAATCGGGAACAAGATGCGCCTTCTGGTTGGACACTAGCTGCCAGCCTTAATGCGGTCCCATTTCTCCGTCCACTCAACCTGGTGGGCGTTCCAATACGCCGGATTGGCGAAGAGATAGCCGTCAAGCTTACCAGTGGGGTCAAAGGCCGGCATCTTTTTTATCTTGTCGGTCAGGGCCACCTTGGTCGGATCCAGACTGGGGGGATAGTTCTGGCCCTCGGCCACGGCGATGGCGGCGGCCGGTTCGAGCATGAAATTGAGCAGCTTCTGGGCGACGTCCAGGTCGGTGCCCTTTAAGACGAAGAGATACTCCATCCACGAGTAGGTGCCCTTTGGGGAGAGGTAGCCGATGGGGTGGCCCTCCTGCTGCAGCGCTGCAACGCGTCCAGACCAGGCTACGGTAGCGTAGATTTCATCGTTGGCCAGTAAGCTCATCAGTTCGGCACCCGAGGCCCAGTACTTCTTCATCAGGTCGCGCTGTTCGCGCAACGCGGCCCAGATCGCCTTGAGGTCGGTCATCTCATTGGGGCTCTGGCCGGTGTGCAGGGCCGCGTACCACATGTTGGTGCGAAAGTCGCCTTCCCAACTGCCCAGCTTGCCCTTCAGGCTTTTGTCCCACAACAGGGAGGCACCGAGTTTCTCGGCCTTCTCTTTGCTGATCTGCTTGGTGTTGTAAGCGATACCTGTCTGACCGAGGTCATAGGGCACGGCCGATAAGGTCCCTTTGGTGATCTCGCGCAGGGGTTTGATCATGGAGGTCATGACATTCTTAAGGTTGGGGATCTTGGTTTCGTCCAGCACGGATGCAAAGCCCAACTCTGCGTAGCGGGCATAGTCGAAAACGGCGCTGAGGTGGGCGATGTTGAACTCCCCACCCGGCGGATAGGAGGCCTTGACGCGGGTCAGATAAGAGTTCATGTCCCCGAACTCTCCATCAATCACCTCGATCCCGGTGGCCTCGGTGAAGGGCTTGAAGGCGTTGGCGCGGAATGCTTCTGACACCGAGCCCCCCCAGCCGTCAAAACGGATTGATTTTCCCGCCCAGGCGTCCCTGACGGCGCCGCCAAAGGGCGAGCCGATCAGCCCGATGGAGGCTCCGGCAAGCCCCAGGTATTTGATAAAGTGACGCCGGCTGAGCTTACCCTCACGATACGCTGCATAGACTCGGTCCAGTTTTTTTTGGGTGACGATGGCCATGGGATCCCCTTTCGGCTGATGGTTGTCAGGTTATGTCTTCATCTGTGAAAACTTCCGCGACAGGTAGCCTGCCAGCAGAGGCGTGGCGATGGTGAGCACGATCATCACGGCTCCCAGAGCATTGATCTCCGGGCTGATGGAATTGCGCAGCATACTGAAGATCTTCACCGGAACGGTCTGATTCTGGGCGGTGGCCCAGAAAAGGGTGGCGGTGATATCATCAAAGGAGATGGTGAAGGCGAACAGGGCGCCGGCCAGGATGGCGGGCAGCAGGAGGGGCAGGGTCACATCCCGGAAGGTCTGAAAGGCATTGGCCCCCAGGGTTTTGGCGGCTTCCTCGTACTCCTTTTTGATGCCCACCAGGCGTGCCTGGACGATGAGAAGCACATAGGGCAGCGTCAAGACCACGTGGCCGATGAGCAGCAGGACAAAGCTCTTGGGCTGCTGCAGCCAGCGGAGAAAGAGCAGTAGAGCGACACCGAGGACCACTTCCGGAATCATGATGGGAGAGAGCAGTAAAGTATTGAGGGTGTTTTTGCCGTGAAACTCAAAGCGGATGAAGGCCAGGGCTGCAAGGATCCCGATGGCGGTGGAAAACACCGCAGTTAGGGAGCCCAGAACCAGCGAGTTTTTGAAGGCCTCGATAATGGATTCATTTTGGGCCAGCTTGATGAACCATCTCAGACTGATGCCCTCCATGGGGAAGATGCCGAACTGCTTTGGGTTGAAGGCCAGCACGATGACCACAACGATGGGGGCGAACAGAAAGACGTAAACCAGGAAAGTGTACAGGCGTATAAGCGTCCACCCCGGAGAAAAATTCTTCATGGCTCAATTCCCCTGGAAGCTTTTGAAGATCTGATTGATGCCAAGATAGCGATTGTAGGTCCAGACGATGACAAACAGGAGAGAAAGCAGAATGACGCTGATAGCCGACCCGAAGGGCCAGTCGAGGGTGCCGATGACGCGCTTGAAAATGAGATTGGCGATCATGTCATTGCCCGGTCCGCCCAGGATCATGGGGGGCAGATAGGTGCCGGCGGTGAGCACGAAGACCAACAGGCAGCCGGCGCTGACGCCGGGGAGGCTCAAGGGCAAGGTTACCTCCCGAAAGGCCTGCCACTCGGTGCAACCTAAGCAGCGCGCCGCTTCAAGCAGGCTCTTGTCGATGCCCTCCAGGCTGACGTAGATGTTGAGCACCATAAAGGGCAGCAGATACATGAGCAGCCCCATGAGAACGGTGAACTCGTTGTAGAGCATGGAGATGGGGGCCTGGATCAGCCCGATCTTCAAAAGGAAGTGATTGATCAGTCCACTGTCGCCCATGATGTTGATCCAGCTCATGGTGCGGATGATAAAACTCACCCAGAATGGCAGCATGATCAGAAGGAGAAAAACCTGTTTGAAACGGCTTTCACTGCGGTAGAAATAGTAGGCCGGGATATAGCCCATGACCAAACAGAGAAAAACGGTTTCAAAGGATATGCGGATGGTTCTGATAAGAATTTTGGGATAGAAAAAATCTTCGAAGAACTTGGCGTAGTTGCCCAATTGAAATGCCGGTATATCAGCTCCGCTGGGGGCCCGCAGCCAGAAGCTGTAAACGATGATGAAGCACACCGGTATGACAAGCAGGAAAAAAACGGCACTCAATGATGGTGCCAGTAGAGCCCACGGCTTCCATTGGTCAGATTTCATGCGCAACCAGCCCTAGTTGAAAGGGTTTCAGGATAGGAACCGGGCGAATATATTGCAGATGATCAGCCTCCCGCTATTTCTCGGGCGGCAGTCTCTAATTAAAAAGGGGCCTACTCCCTTCGATTCTTTTCGGGTGGCAGCAGTTGCGATAGTCTCCTTGCGGTATCCTGGATCATCTCCGCATACTTCTCCTCCACATCGCTTGCACTGTGCTCCAGAATCGAAAAATCAAAGCAGACCGCACCAACGCCGATGCCCGATTGCGGGTCGAACAAAGGGGCGCTGATGGTTATCAGGCCGGGCAGATACTCCTCCTGGGACATCGCGTAGCCCCTTGCCTTGGCCTTCTGGATATCAGCGACGAGAACGTCTTTATCCATGATGGTTTTAACCGCCTTTGGTGTCAACACCATCTTTGCGATTTTTTCAGCCAGCACCTGCGCAGGCAGACTGGAGAGCCAAGCCTTGCCCAGGGCCGTATTGTGCAGGCTGTTCTTGGAAAAATCCGGTAGCGCGTAGGTCAGGGTCTCCTCCGCTCCGCGATAGTAGATCCGCACCAGGGTGTCGTCCACGGCGAAAGCCACATCGATGGAGATGTTGTTCTCGCTGTGGAGTCTGTCCACCACCTCCCTGATCAGCCGCAGGTGATCCGTAGCACGCATTAGATTGGCGCAAAACAAAAGGCAATGAATCGCGGGTCTGATCTCTTTGGTCTTGGTGTCTTTTTCCAGATAGCCCATCTCCACCAGGGTGTTGATGTAGCGGTAGGTGGAGGTCATATTTAGATCTAGCGTCTTGGCGATCTCGCTCTGGGTCATAACCGGGTTATCCCGATTGAAAAGGGCCAGTATTTTCAGCCCTTTTTCCAAAGACTTCGAAAAATAGTATTTTCCTTTTGACATTGTGTCCGGGGATGAATTAGTATTTCACTAAAATAGCAAATGATTTACTATTATAGTTAATTATCTCAGATTACAAAACCATTGTCAACCGCTAATTGCCGTTCAGCGGTTAAGGGGAGTGTGGGCATGCCTCAGAATGAACCGATAATAGAAATGGTCCATGCACATTCGGATGATGTACAATCGTTGCCGCTCGCCGATCTGAACTTTGCGCTGACCGATTTTCTGGACCACTTTTGCGTAACGACGCTTGTGGGCCAAAAAATCGTCAACCTGGTCCAAAGCGGTGACGGCCCTGCAAAAGCATCCAGGCTACTCACCGCCTGCGGATACGGCAACAATCCCGACTGCTTTTTCCGAGAACTCCTCTCTCTACTGGGCAGCGCTGACGGTTCCACTAAGGGCGACGGCCGTCCCTTCGCCCCGATCACCATCAATGGCGTGACCCTGCCCCACCTGCTACTCATGGCGGTCCTGGAGGTCGCCCTACCCGGAAACCGGTTCATTACCGTCAAAACCGTCGAGCAATTGGAGAAGGTCGCCAACCTCAAGCTCCCGGAAACGGAGCGGGCCGACATGCAACGGGTGATCGACACCTACCCGGTGCGCCTCAGCATGCACACCATCCGCCAGATGCGCATCTCCAGAGATGTCGCTTACCAATACCTGCCCTTCATCCAGGAACTGGATGACGCCGGCCACACCAACACCTGGATCGGCCAGTTTCACCAGGGGCTGCTTGAGCAGATGTACCAGAACCGGGTCATCTTTCTACTCAACATGAGCTGCCCGGTTTACTGCCGCTTCTGCTTCCGCAAACACAAAGAGTCGCGCAACGAAACCAATCCCACCGTCGCGGATGTCAAAAGAGCGGTGGCCCATGTGGCCAATTCTCCAACCATCAAAGAGATCGTCATCACCGGCGGCGACCCCTTCATGAATCGCAAAAACATGGCCGCCGCCATCGACGGCCTCATGGAGATCGACCATGTGCAGACCCTGCGCCTGGCCACGCGCTCCATCGCCTACTACCCCCACCTCTTCCTCGCGGATGATGGCGAACTGCTCAGCTACCTGAAACGCAAAAACCTCGCCCTCCAGCAGCGCGGCAAACGCATGGAGGTGGCCACCCATTTCATCCATCCGGATGAGATCTCCCCCCAGAGCCTGCAGATCATCACCGACCTGGTCAAAAACGGCATCGCCGTCTACGTGCAGACACCTTTCCTAAACGATTGCAACGACAAAGGCCCGGAGTTGGTGCGCCTGTTCAGTCTCCTGCGCGGCGCCGGGGCCGAACTCCACTATATCTACATCCCCTGCAGCCCGATCAAGGGGAACAGCATCTACTGGAAGCCGCTGTCCTACGGCATCGACATGGCCGCCCACCTGCGCGCCAATTTATCAGACCGTGCCATTCCACGCATCTGCACTGCAACACCGATCGGTAAA
>JBNKLG010000111.1:0-6738 GCA_050292235.1 Sedimenticolaceae bacterium
TGCACCTGGCCTGGCGCCAGGCCTTGCCAGATAAAATCGAGGGCGAGCCAATCCGGCTGCAATTTCCTGAAGCCACCTCCAGCGCATCACCACCGGTACTCAGCGGCACCTTCAGCCTCAGCCGCAACTGGTTTGCCATACTCAAGCTGGATCTGGTCTGGCGCGAAGGAAAACGCCAATACCCGATCCGGAATATCAGCCTGCTCAAACGCAATGATATTTACTATCTGGATCACCCCAGGATAGGCATCCTTGCCACCTTAACCCGGTTATCACCGAATTAAGTAAGACAACTCACCACTCTTTTGTCGCCAATTTTCCCTTTCCCTTCCCACCACACACCCCAGCCATGATTCCCCGCTGTTTTTCTTTATTGATCAGCTATATTCTAAGAGTGCCCCCTGATTGACTAGGCACCCTTGCCAGCACCAGCAGAGGTAACGGAATGCACATTTCCCCTACGGGACGTCTTTTGATTATCCACGGGAGAGGCTGATCCATTTCACCGCCATGTGCCATCCCTATCCGAATGCTGATGACCGACAGCATCAATCCTTGAGGATTCATCCCTTCATCGAACTGGAGAAAAGATCACACCATGTCCCATAAAATCCTGGTTGTTGACGATGAGGCTGCCATCCTGCAAGGCTTTAAGCGCAATCTGCATCGACAGTTTGAGATCGACACCGCTGAAAGTGCTCAGGAGGCTTTTGGTCTGATCCGAAAAAACGGCCCCTATGCCGTTGTCGTCTCCGATATGCGCATGCCCGGTATGGATGGCCTGCAACTGCTGACACTGTTAAAAGACAGTCTTCCCGATACCGTCCGCATCATGCTGACAGGGGATGCCGATCAAAAAACCGCTGTGAACGCGGTTAATTCCGGCCAGGTATACCGCTTCATCAACAAGCCCTGTAGTTCAGAAACTTTGGCAGATGTCCTCAATGAAGGTCTGGAGCAGTATGAGACTGTTCAGGAAAACCACCGCCGCCTCTCCACCAGCGAGAACCATGCACGCCAACTGACCGAGGAGCTGAACCTGCATTATCAGCGTGATTTTCTCACTGGGCTACTCAATCGCCAGGCCATCAAAACACGGATGGACACCGAATTGCAGAAAATGGCCCCGAACGATCATCATGTGCTTTGCATCATTGACATCGATCATTTTCATCTGATCAATAACCACTTTGGCCTTGTCGCCGGTGATGAATGCCTGCGCCAAATCAGCCAGATTATCACCTCAACGCAGCGCAGCACGGACCTGGCCGGTCGCATGTCTGGCAATCGCTTCAGCCTGCTTCTGCGTCATCGCTCCGCAGCAGAGGGGAAAGACATTGCTGAAGAGATTCTCACCCGCTTCCGGGCTTACCGTTTTTGTTGGGAAGACAATTGTATTGACGTCAATATCAGCATTGGTCTAGCCCCTTTTGGAGACGAGGTCACAGACTTCAGTCAATTGCTGAATCTGGCAGAAACCGCCTGCTATGTTGCCAAGGATGATGGTGGAAACCGACTTCATATCGCCACACCCAACGATCATGAATTGACCAGACGTCTAGACGAGCCACAGTGGGTCAGTCGCATCAGCCAGGCCCTGGAGAATGATCATTTTGTTCTGTTTTATCAACCCATTGTCCCTCTGTTTGCTGCGGAGGGACAAGGAGAGCACTTCGAGGTGCTGCTTCGCTTACGTGACGAAAAAAACCATCTCATCGCACCGGATGGATTCCTACCCGCAGCCGAAAACTATCTGCTAGCGCCAAAGGTGGATTGCTGGGTCATCCATAAACTCGTCGAATGGTTTAGCGAACATCCCGAACGGATTGAGACACTGGCAATGTGCTCCATCAATCTTTCCGGTCAATCACTCGGCAGTCGTGAACTGCTGGACACCATTCTCAATGCCTTTGAGCAGACCGGACTCCCGACCCAAAAATTCTGTTTTGAAATCACAGAGACCGCCGCCATATCCAAGCTCAGTGCCGCAACCGGATTTATTGAAACCCTGCGGGCCAAAGGTTTTCATTTCTCACTTGATGATTTTGGCTCCGGCCTCTCCTCCTTTGCCTACCTAAAGAACTTTCCCGTCGATTATCTGAAGATCGACGGACAGTTTGTGCGCAACATCGACAAGGACCCTATCGATCTGGCCATGGTCCGCTCCATTAACGAGATCGGCAAAATCATGGGCAAGAAGACCATCGCCGAATATGTTGAGAATGACGAAATCCGAGTGATTTTAAAAAGCCTCAACGTGGATTATGCGCAAGGCTACGCCATCTCCAAACCCATGGAGCTGATGAAATCAGAAAAGAGCCAATAAAAAAGGCCTACACCTCAAGAGGTGTAGGCCTTTTAATATGGTGGGTCGTGTGCGATTCGAACGCACGACCGTCCGATTAAAAGTCGGATGCTCTACCGGCTGAGCTAACGACCCAAGCAAGCCGCGTATTGTACCGAATCCTGAGAAAACCGCAAAACCTCATTGATAGTGCGTGGGATCAGGTAACCCGGCATCGGCAAATCCCTGGGCACGAAAACGGCAGGAATCACAGCGCCCGCAGGCCCTGCCCCCGGCATCCGCTTGATAGCAGGAGATGGTTTGACTGTAATCCACACCCAGGTCTGTGCCCTGACGCACGATCTCCGCCTTGGTCAGGGACAACAAAGGGGTATGAATCCGAAAGGGATTTCCCTCGATACCGGCCCTGGTACCCAAATTGGCCAGGTTTTCAAAGGCCTTGATGAACGCCGGGCGACAGTCTGGATATCCGGAATAATCGACCGCATTGGCGCCAATAAAGATATGCTGGGCACCGGAAACCTCGGCATATCCCAGGGCAATGCTGAGAAAGATGCTGTTACGGGCAGGCACATAGGTGACAGGAATGACCTCTGTACCAGGCTGTTCCGGCACGGCAATGCTCGAATCCGTTAGCGCAGATCCACCAATGGCAGAAAGATCGATATCGACAACCCGATGTCCTTTCACACCCCACAGCAGCGCCTGTCTGGCAGCGGCCTCCAGTTCCACGCTGTGGCGTTGACCATAGCGAAAGCTCAACGCATAGCAGGCAAAACCCCGTGCCCTGGCTATGGCCAGACAGGTGGTGGAGTCCAATCCACCAGACAGCAGAACCACGGCCTTTCGTTGGTTATCGCTCATCAACGTGCCCTCTCTTCGCCCCAAAGCACTTTATGTAGCTGTACCTGAAAACGTACAGGCAGATGATCGGCCAGCACCCAGCCAGCCAGCTCCTGAGCAGCCAGTTGTTGCTGGGAGGGCGAGAAGATGACCTCACAGCGCTTTGCCAGATGCCAGCGTGCCAGGATCTGTTTGGACCAATCGTAATCGGATCGATCGGTAATCACGAATTTCACCTGATCCTTGACCTCCAACAGGGAGAGATTATCCCAAAGATTTTTCTCCATTTCGCCAGAGCCTGGCGTTTTGACATCCACCACCCGGGAGACACGAGCATCCACCCGGCTGATATCCAGAGCACCGCTGGTCTCCAGCGATACCTCATAACCGGCATCGGCCAGGGCGGTTAAAAGGGGCTGACAGGCGGGTTGGGCCAGAGGTTCTCCACCGGTCACGGTGACCAAACGACAATCGAACTCGGCCACCCTGGCCAAAATGGCATCCAGAGATAGGGATTCACCATCCCTAAAGGCATAGGTGGTATCGCAATAGCGGCAACGTAGCGGACAGCCGCTAAGACGGATGAAAACCGTGGGCATCCCTTGGGTACGCGCTTCTCCCTGGAGCGAATAGAAAATCTCACTCAGGCGCAGTGAAATCGTGCTGCTCAATGACCGCTTTTGCTCATGCGATCCAATTGCTTGCGTGCCAGAATAGCTGGGGTACTCTGGGGATATTGGGAGACCAAATCCTCCAGTATTTTCCGGGATTTGTCATAGGCCTTTCTGTCATATTGGATGTAGCCTACCTTCAACATCGCATCCGGCACCTTGGCACTTTTCGGATGATTTTGGATCACCCGGCCAAACTCTCCCAGTGCTGGAGCATACTGATTCTGCACGTAGTAGGATTCCCCCAGCCAATACTGCGCATTTCCCGCATAGCTGCTACTGGGATAGGCATCAAGAAAAGCCTGAAAGGCCTTTTGCGCCTGAGGATAGCGGCCCGCCTTCAGCAGATCAAAAGCATTTTGGTACTCTGACTCCAGGCGGGCCGAGTCCTCAGGTGGTGAAGAGCGCTCAACAGTATTCTCTGTCGGTATTGCCGGTGGCATGCCTGATTGGACACGACCTGGAAGTTGGGTGCGATCCGTGGTGACAAAACGGCTGGTATTATTGGTTGGTTGAGAGACTGGTGGTGGTGCAGTAGAGGCTGCACCCTGCAGGTTTTGAATACGATGCTGCATCACCTCCATCTCACCACGCAGTTGCTGCACCTCATGACGCAGATCTTCGACCTGACGCACCAAGTCAGAACCCAAGCCACTCTCCACTTTGTGCTCCAGGGCTTCCAGACGGCGAGAGAGGTCGTCATTACCGAACAAGGCCCAGGCATTACCGCTCAGGGCCAGACCCAGAGCAGGCACCAGAAGCCGCTTTATCATCCACATCAGTAGTTCAACTCAACACGACGGTTTTGGGCCATGGATTGGCCATCCGCACCCCGTACCACTGGGCGCTCTTCACCATAACTGATGGTGCGGATCTGGCTGCCAGAGAGGCCGGCAGACATCATCAACTGGCGAACCGATTGGGCACGACGCTCACCCAGAGCGATGTTGTACTCACGGGAGCCGCGTTCGTCACTATGACCTTCCAAGGTGATGCGACCACCAGAAGCACGGAGCTTTTCGGCATGAGCACGCACAACGGGTTTGAACTCGGCCCGAATTTCACTGCTGTCATACTCAAAGTAGATCACGCGCTGAGACAGCGGATCACCATTGCCATAGCCGCTGCCGTAACGACCACCATCAGCACCATTGCCTGAGTAACCACTGGTCTGGGCACCGCCCTCGCCACCAGGCTCACCAGGCTTTTTGCTCCAGGAGCCACAGCCACTCAGCAATACAGCAAGCACCGCTACCGGCATCAATCGAAAAAACTGTTTCATCAGCCCTGTCCTCGTTTGGGTTTAGATTTCATCTTACTTTAGGTGACCAGTCAGGCTCACGCACCTCACCGGATTTGAGTAGCAAACGCTGCTTATAGCGGCCATCCGCAGACACCGCTGCCAACTCACCCTTTCCATTGGCCTTGGTTGCATAAATTATCATGCTGCCGTTGGGCGCAAAACTGGGGGATTCATCGTAGGCGCCATCCGTCAAAACCTGTAGATCGCCATTAGCCAGATTCACCACACCGATGGCATAACCGCGACCGGTCTGGGTCTCCACCACCAGTGCCTTACCATCGGGGGCGAAAGAGGCCCGTGCATTGGAATCGCCTTTATAGGTGATCCGCCGGGGTTCGCCACCGTTCATTGAGGTCATATAGACCTGCTGCTTGCCGCCCCGGTCGGAGGTAAAGACCAGTGACTGGCCATCCGGCGACCAGGCAGATTCGGTATCGATGGCATAATGATGGGTCAGCTGGCGCAGGCTGCCACTGCCCAGTTCATAAATATAGATATCCGGATTGCCATCCTTCGACAGGGTCATGGAGAGATAGCGTCCATTGGGGGACCAGGCGGGCGCACCATTGATCCCCGGATAGCTGGCCACCTTAATGCGCTGGCCTGTTGCCAGATCCTGGACATAGATGGAGGGCTGGCCACGCTCAAAGGAGACATAGGCGATCTTGCGCCCATCCGGCGACCAGGCGGGTGACATCAGAGGCTCGCTGGAGGCTACGATGGTGTGGGGCTCATAGCCATCGGCGTCGGCAATTTGTAAGGCAATCTCACGCCGATCACCCCGAACCTCCTCGGTGATGTAAGCCACTTTGGTATTGAAGGCACCAGGTTGGCCGGTTAACTTTTCATAAATGATATCGGCAATCTGATGAGCCTTAGAGCGTAGGGTCTTGTGACTACAACGACTCTGCAAGGTCACTGTCTGTTTGACTCCATCAAAGAGCTCAAACCGAACCTCATAGCCACCAGGCCCGGGGCGGACCATGCCCACCACCAAATAGTTCACGCCTAGCCTGCGCCAGTCGCTAAAGTTGATTTGCTGTCCCCGGGTGGGGCGGGCCACCAGGTCGTTCTCTGGTAAAGGGCGAAAGCGGCCACTGCGCTGCAGATCTGCAGCGATGATCTGACCGATATTATAGAGGGGCTCTTCCCCCCCACCGGTCCAGCCAAAGGGCACCACCGCAATGGGGATAGCATCCTCTCTACCGCCTGAAACGGTGATATCCAGGCCAGCCGCCAGCAGAGGCGACCCCAACCAACACAACAACAGAAAGCCCAATATTCTTTTCATAGCACCTAACAATCCGGGCAAAAAGTAATATTCAAATCCTGACCCTGCAAATCTGGCGGCGGTGGCGGCAGGGGATCGGATTTCCATACCGCCGCCTCGGCAGAGCGGTCAAAGGGGCCATTGCCGCTGCCACCCACCACCTCGGCAGAGAGGACACTGCCATCTGCTGCCAATCGTACACGCACCTTGCACTTGAGTCCCACGCCAGTATCTGGAGGCCGCTCCCAATTCTGGCGCAACACCCGATCCAAAGCATTACCATACACACTAAGCCGCTCCTGCTGGCGCCGTCCCTCTTCTGCCTCCATGGCCTGTCGCAGCTCAT
>JBNKLG010000112.1:0-6702 GCA_050292235.1 Sedimenticolaceae bacterium
CAGCCGCTCCTGGATGGGCGAGCTGTCCAGGGAGATGGCGTGTCGGGTCAGTTGGTCGAGGGATTGCAGACCGTTTTCGGTGAGGGCTTCCGGGGTCGGCCAGAGGGTCTTGCGCCCCTGTTGCAGCAGCTCTTCCAGGGCAAAATCCGGCACCGGCTCGACGAAGACATGTACCAGAAAACGATCGGCAAAGGCGTGCAGGGTCTCCTCTTCCGGCAGTTGGTTGGAAGCGCCGACGCAGACCCGTAATGGACAATCCAGTCTGGTATGTCCCCGCTTGAATTTGCGCTCGTTGAGCAGGGTCAGCAGGGTATTGAGAATGGCGGTCGACCCCAGGAAGACCTCGTCGAGAAAGGCGACTTCCGCCTCCGGCAGCATCCCCTCGGTGGCGGTCTCGATGACGCCCTCTTGCAGCTTGCGCAGATCCACCGGGCCAAAGAGTTCGCTCGGTTCGGTAAAGCGCCCCAGCAGGTACTCAAAGTATTCGCCGCCCAGGGCCGCGGCCACCCGGCGTACCGCTGCGCTCTTGGCGGTGCCGGGTGGGCCGATGATCAGCAGGTGCTCCTGGGCCACGGCGGCCAGGATGATGAGATCGACGAGGATCTCTCGCTCCACCAGTCCGGCAGTGGCCTGGGTGACCACCCGTTTCAGATTGTCGGCTGAGGCTTTGATCTCCATAGGGGTTCCTGTTGGGCATTTAAGGGGATTCGGGCCAGGATATGATCGCCGTAATGGCGCGCCATCTCCAGGCCGTTGAGGTTGATGTTGCCAATGTAACAGTCGCAGCTGGCTCTGTCGCAGGGGCGTTGTCGGGCCAGGGTGGTCAATGGCTGTTGGTAAAGGTTGCCCAGTGGCTGTTGGATGAGATGACAGCGGTAGAGGGTACCGTCACCCTCGATGGCAAAGGCGCTGTCACCGCCCCGGCACGCCTTGCCGGCACTTTGCAGATCTTTGAGGTTGTCGGGAAACAGTGGGTCGATGGCTGTCAGCCAGGCGATCTCTTCATCGCTGTAATAGTTGGGCGTCTCTTTAAAGGCGTTGATCCAGAGATAGGTTTGCTGTGGCAGCCGCCGGCGAAATTGCTCGATCTGGGCAAAGGCCTCTCTCTTGCCCACCATGCCGACACTGAAGAGGATCTGCATCTGCGTCAACTGCGCCAGCTTGTTCAGGAAGGCATCCTGATCGGCCTCTTCCGGGTGATAGGTGCACCAGAGTGCCAGGGTTCCGGGGTTACAAATAGATAGCCACTCCAGTGAGCTGCTGAGGTTGGTCTGGATGACCAGCCGCCGGAGGTGGGGCAGGTGGGATAGCGATGGCAGTGCTGCTTGATAATGGGGCCAGATCAGGGCCTCACCTCTGGGGGTGAAAAGGATCTCTAAATTGTCGCTGTACTGCGCCACCCAGGTACAGAAGGTGTCGAGGTCGCTGGCATCCTGCCGCACCTGATTGGCACTGTTCTGAAGGTGCGCAAAGGGGCAATAGCCGCAGTGGTAGTTACAGCCTCTGAGGGAGCCAAGGTAGAACAGGCGAAGCCTCATTCCGTTCCTTGGGTGTGCGCCTGCATGCGCTGCCGAACCTCGGGGGAGGCCAGCCAGGGGGCCAGCAGATCGGCCCGTTCGATGCCGGCGGCATTGAGGCGGATGCGTTCGGGTGTCTCCTCGGCCAGGCTGGCATCCAGCAGCTCCTGTAGCTGGGGAAAACATTCGATGGGGCTCTGTTGGAAGCGGCGAAAAAAATCCGCTCTGTCCAGCCCTTCCAGCAGAAACAGGGATTGCAGCAGATGGCGGTGCTGTTGTTCCCTCGTACTGAGCTGGAAACCGTGATGGGCACGGCAGAAATCGTCACGCCCCTGTCGACTGAACTCCTCGATCAGCGTCCTGACATCCCGATGGTGGCTGGCATAGTGCGAGGAGTAGTGCAGCGAGCGGGTATAGGAGCGGGCGCCGGGGCCCAGTCCCACCATGCCATCCTCCTGGCAACTGTATTCGGGCAGGGCGCTGGAAGTGGCAGACGAGCGACGGAATAGGCGCATGGAGAGCTGCTGGTAGCCCTGCTCGCCAAGGAAATCCCGACCCAGGCGATAGAGTGACAGCATCTCGTCGTTCAGGATGAGATTGGCGTTGGCCCGGGCAGGGATCGGCTGGTTTTTCCCCAGGCCACTGTTGCTGCGGATGTAGAGAGGATAGAGATAGAGCTCCTGGGGGGCGTAGTCGAGCGCCTGTTTCAGGCTGGTCAGCCAATTTGTGGCACTTTGTCCGGGGATGCCGTAGATGAGGTCGATGTTGAGGTTGGGAATCTGACTGTTGCTGATGAGGTTCAGCGTCTGATGCAGCTTCTGGGCTGGCTGCCTTCTGGCCAGTGCCTGCAACTCGTCGGTCTGAAAGCTCTGTACGCCGATGCTGATCCGGTCGACCGAAAACTGCTCCAGCAGGGCCAGCTTGTCAGGGCTCAGGGTGGCCGGAGAGACCTCGATGCCCAATGGGGTGGTGGTGTCCAGACCCAGGGTCTCGGTGGCCAGGCGCAGCAGTTGTTCCAGGTGGCCGGTGCTGAGAAAAGTCGGGGTGCCGCCGCCGATGGCGGCACGGGCAAAACGGCGCTGGTCCAGGATCTCGTCCATGGCCTCAGCCTGGCGTTGCAGTGCGCTCAGATAGCCCTCGACCAGGGTGGTGTCTGGTTTCGACAGGGCGAAGAGGTTGCAGAACCCGCAGCGCATCTCGCAAAAGGGCACATGGAGGTAGAGAAAGAGGGCATCCCGGTTCTCTTCTTGCCACAGGGGTTTGAGGTCAAGGGGATGGGAAAAGGCACGATAGGCCGATTTGTGGGGATAGGAGTAGGAGTAGGCCTGATAGAGCGGCCCTTTGAGTTGTTCAGTAAGGGAGATCAAACCGGTTCTCCCAGCTGAAACTGGCCGTAGGGTACGCTCCAGACCACCTCGTGGGCGAGCCGATGGCCCTCATAGCCGTTCTCTCCATAGGCCGTGCCGTGATCGGAACAGAGGATGGCAAAGCAGGGGCCGCGTTTTTCCAGGGCGGCAAAGAGTCGGCCCAGGCAGCCATCGACATAGCGCAGGGCTGCGGCATGGGTCTGCAGATTGTCTTTGTCGGCGCCGGGCAGGTAGTGGCAGTTGGGCTGATGGATGGCCGAGATATTGAGGAAGAGGAACAGCCGTTGTGGCAGCGGGTTTCGCTGTAGCAGATCCAGAGCCAGTGATACCTGGTTTTCGCTGGAGCGGGGATCGGTGACCCCCAGGCTCTCATCCCAGTAGCTTTCATCGAATAACCCCGGCAGTACCCGCCCGAGGGGCGTCTGCTGGTTGAAGAAGCCCACGCCGCCGATACAGAGGGATCTATAGCCTTTGGCCCGCAGCCCTGCCACGATATTGGCCTCGTCAAGTTGGCAGGTCTCCGGGCCGGTGGTCTCACTGCCGTGGAAATCCAGGGCAAAGAGACGGGACTGCTTCGGCTGATTCTCCGGGGTGGGGAGGAATCCGGCGAAGATCGCCTGATGGGCGGCATAGGTAAAGCTGCCCGGTGCATGGCGTCTCTCCCAGCCTCGGGGGAGATAACGACTGATGTTGGGCAGATGGCCCGCCTGCCAGGCCCGTTGCGCCACATCAAACCGCAGGGTATCCAGGGTGATGAGCAGGAGGTCGCTCTGGCCGACGATCTGGTTCATGTCGATCATGGCTGCGCCCTCTGGCGCCAGCGATCGATCTCCAGGCCGTAGGTATCCTGGCCCTGATAGAGAATGTCGGGCAACAGGTCACCGAAGGCATTGACCTCGATGACCCGAGGTTGTTGACTCGAACGCGGCAGCAAGAGATCGATGCCCATATGGTGCGTATCGGGGAAGGCCGCTGCGGTTGCAGTCACGCAGGCCTCCAGTCGTTCGATCCGGGTTTGGTCCCAGCCCAACTCTTGCAGATTGCCACGTGCATTGCCCAGGTGCAGGTTGGTCAACGGGGTCTTGCTTTTGCGCACCACACTCTGGGCCGGGCAACCGCCGATGGCCATGACCCGCAGGTCGTAACTCCGTCTGCCGATACGGGACTTGGGCAACCAGCGTTCGATATGAACATCCTGGCAAAAGAGGGGCTTCATCAATTGGCTGATCTCATCGGGACAGTGATATCGACGGGGTTTGAGGGAGTTGAACAACCGGGTTTCGCCGTTCTGATGCACCAGTTCGATGGCCGTCGAAGCGGATTCCCGCTTACCGTCGGGATGGATCTCATAGGCGATGACGCCCGAAGCCGATGAGCCGTAGCGGGGTTTGACGAATACCCGGTAACAGTGCTGGTCCAGCATGTAGTGGCGCAGCTGTCGGTGGTGGGTGAAGGCGGGCAGGGCCGGGATCACGGGAACGCCCTGTCGCAACAGTTGCGCCTGGGTTTTCTGTTTGTCGAACATCAGGGCGATATCGTCAGGCTGGTTCATGAACCGGATCCGCCGGCCCTCTCTGTCGGCGCTGGAGACGGCGGCTTTCAGTTGCGCCAGCAGTTGGCAAAAACCCCGGTACCAGTAGCGAAGATCGGCAATCTCGCCCAACTCGGTTGCGCATTGGAGTGGCGCCTGGGGCGCGACCTCATAACCCAGGCGGATCAACCCCTGCTCGACAGCGGCGTTCTCTCCGGGGGAGTCGATGCGGATGCTGATCCTGTCGGCGTCTATGGTGGAGAGCGCGGTACTGAACCGCTGCTCCAGCAACGCGCTGTTCTCCAGCAAGCGCTCATAGGAGAGCACTGAGACGTTATCCGCATCCCGTCGAGCGAGGGCCTGACGGAAGAGGCGCAGGCGACGGTTTTCCGGATTGCCGATCAGCAGCCAGGCATCATTCACTGACCGCAACGTAGCGGTAGGTCTCGTCGTCGTCTTCATCCTCTTCTTGCGGATCGCTCAGGTCGATCTCGATACCCAGTTGCTTCAATTCGCCAGCCACCGCATCGCTGATGTAGTGATGGGAGAGATTCAGGCGTTTGAGCCGCTTGACCAGAGGCGATTCGACCAGGGCGCGAGCCCCGTCGTCGCCCAGGGTGCCCAGGGAAAGGTCCAGCTCATCCAGCTGCTCCATGAGAGGCGATTCCACCACCATGGCAGCAATCTCGTCGGCCACTTCACTGTCCCGCAGACCCAATACCTTGAGTTTCGGGAAATGGGTGGATTCCAGTAGCGGTACCAATACCAGGGGATCGCCATCCCAGCCGTATTCATCGGTGCCCAGCCACAGCTCCAGCTTTTCCAGATTGGGTAGGCTGGCTGCAATGACCGCATGGATGATGGAAGAGGCCAGCCCGCCGGTTTCGATCACCAGTTCTTTGAGAGAGTCCTGGCGAATTTCCCCCAGGCTCAGTCCGGTTCCACCGCGCACCTGAAAGCGTTCCAAGTGTGGGAAGCAGCCCCATAAGGCACTGTAATCACCCTGGATGATCCAGGATATCTCACAATCTTCATAAGTCATTTCGCCGACAAAGAGCGCGGTAAGAGAAGGCAAACGGTTGGCATTGTCAATCAGGGCATCGATGAAAGTCTGGATGCCGGGATCATGGGGCTCTTCCCAGGAGCCGATGACCAGAGCCTCGATCTGGGTCGATTGGGGGTCGGCGAGCAGTTTCCCGAACAGACTGGAAAGGGTGGTGCCTTTATCGGCAGCGTCCCAGTCAACAGAGAGCCGGATGGCGCTGGAAATGGTTTGAATGCCTTTCTCTGGATCGAATTCTTCGATTTTTCTGCCCGCAAAGGTCTCAATGGCGTCACTGATGGTCATTTTGGTTTCCTGAGTGATGGCTGGGTTTGCCTGGATGGAAGGCGCTGGGTTGACATTGAGTCAGCTTCAATGGGTTGAAATGAAGTTTAGGTAGCTACGTTAATAGTATCCTACAACTGCTTAGAGATGGAGACTGGTTTGTCAGGCGCGATGACGAACAATACGAAAAGACCCCAGGTCGGTGTCAGCGCCTGCCTGCTGGGCGAGACCGTGCGCTACGATGGTGGTCACAAAGCCAATGCCTGGATTCTCGGCCCTTTGGCTGAGCGGTTTGATTTTGTTCCCAGTTGTCCTGAAGTGGCCATTGGCTTGGGGGTGCCCCGGCTGCCAATTCAATTGGTGGGCAATCCTGAACGGCCTTGCCTCCTCGGGGTCGATGATCCCTGTCATGAGGTAACCCACTCTCTGGAGGCTTATGCCCGGTTTCGGGTGGGTCAATTAAGCGGCCTGTCCGGCTATCTCTGTAAGACGAACTCTCCCAGCTGCGGGATGCGGGGGGTCAACGTTTATCCCCATGGGGGTGGGGAGCCGATGCAAACAGGGCAGGGTATGTTCATCCGCATCCTCATGTCATCTTTTCCCTGGCTGCCCGTCGAGGAAGAGGGGCGCTTAAAGGATAAGGGCGTGCGGAAGAATTTTGTCGATCGCGTTCTGATCTACCATCGATGGCAGAGGTTCTTACGCTCCGGATTGAGCGTTTCAGGGCTAATGGGTTTTCATCGACGTCACCAGCATCTGATTAATATCCGCTCTCATACTTCCGCTGGAGAGTTGGAAAAACTCTTGTCTCATCTCAGTACTGCTGAGCTGAACCAAATTGCATTGACCTATGTCGGAACGTTGATGTCTCTGTTGAATCGATCTTACTAAGAAGTCAAAAACCTACAGGACATTGACTGAGGCGTATTTAACATTTCTCTCGCGAAAGAAGGCCATCAG
>JBNKLG010000113.1:0-6694 GCA_050292235.1 Sedimenticolaceae bacterium
CTGATGGCCTTCTTTCGCGAGAGAAATGTTAAATACGCCTCAGTCAATGTCCTGTAGGTTTTTGACTTTTTAGTAAGTTAAGCAGCTACCGGTATTTTGATACGCCCCGGCGTTTTGAACGCTACGTCTTCGTCACCTTGTAGCGTCCACAGGCAATGGCGTGACGGAACACCATAATCCCACGGTCGAGTACCCGGTGATTGGTAAAAATATTAATAAAATAGTATGTTGCGGTTTTTTATGGCCAAAAACATACGATCTTCATTGTTGCCGGATTAATAGCATTTGGTTTTCCGAATTCTCTCTAAGATTTGCTATTTCAACCCCTGGCAAGGCAAAGAAAACTATTCGAACATCCATAACGTTGTGCGAAACTGCTGCAAGGACGGCTCCGAACCCAAATCATGGCAAGACTCCATTTCCCCCTTCTGATCTGGCCTCTGGATGAAACGCATCTTCTCGGACAACTGCTTGGAGAAGAGCGTTTTTTCGTCGACGCCAGTGTCAGCGGTATCAAAAAAGCGGCCAGCGAGTGGCTGCAGAAGGAGCTGCGTGACTACTGGGTGGATGAGCCGGAGATGGTCAAGCCCCAGCTCAGCTTTCACAGCGTTCCTCTGCAACTGGCCTATCGCGATGAGGAGACGGGCCGTGCCTTTCCGCTGACCCGGACAACCTCGATTCGGGTTGCTGCGGTCCACAGTGACGCGAACGCACAGGCAGGCCACTCCGAGTGTTTTCTTCCCTATTTGGGCCAGCGTTTCTTCTATTACGACAATAAGCAGTTGCGTACCCTGATTCACCACTTTACCCGCGATTTTCTTGAGGACAAGCCACCGGAGCAGGCATTGCAATATCTGATGTCGGCAGAACCTACGCTGGAGATGGTCAGCATCAACGACCAGGAGAACAGAAAGAGCAGGCAACGGAGACAGCGGGAGACCCCGGAGATTTTGCAGACGACCACCGAACCCTATCCCGCCAGTGTTGGGATGAAAAAGCGCGTTGGTCGCTGGCCCAGGGCGGCCTGGGAACGGGGTGAAATGGTCCAGCGGGTGACTCAGTTGCTGTTGGAGACAACAGACAACCTCTTGCTGGTCGGCGAGCCCGGCGTGGGCAAAAGCACCATCGTTTATGAGGCGCTACGGGGTGTGGTGCGTCTCTCTAAGGAACAGAACGAAGGGGTACCGCTGACTTTCTGGCGCACGACACCGCAGCGGCTCATTGGCAAAGCCAAATATCTGGGCGAGTGGCAGGCGATTTGCGACCAGATGGTGCAGGCGTTGCAGCAGGTCAATGGTGTGCTGGTGCTGACGGATACCATCGATGCCCTCAAAGCGGGTGGCAGTGGGGCAGAGGATTCGGTGGCCTCCTATCTCGGCACTTATCTGGCCAAGGGGCAGCTGCGGCTTATCGGGGAGATGACGCCGAAGGCGCTGGAGGCGGCCAAAGGGATGCTGCCCGCCTTCGTGCACCACTTTGAGACCCTGAACGTGCAGGAACAGGATCTCCCGACCACAATGGCGGTGATGAAGCGCTACCGCGCCTATGCGGCCAATAACTATGGCATCGATGCCAGTGCCGATGCTTTGGATTTGGGGATTCAACTGGTTAACCGCTATATCAAGTATCAGCGCAATCCCGGCAAGCAGGTCCAGTTCTTCAGTCGACTGATTCGCCAGGCCCACCACGATAAGCGGCAGCAGATCGACGCGACCTTTGTGTTGCAACAGTTCATCCAATATACCGGTCTGCCTCCCATACTGCTGGATGACGCCAAACCCCTGTCGAAATTGGACCTGTTGAACCATTTTCAGCAGCGGCTCAAAGGCCAGGATCGAGCTCTGGAAGAACTTGTCAGCGTGATCCAGACCTTTAAGGCGGGTATTAACGACCCTGCTAAACCCATTGCCACCCTGCTGTTTGCCGGACCTACCGGTGTGGGCAAGACTGCGGCGGCCAAGGCACTGGCCGACTATTTCTTCGCCAACGGTCAGACCCAGAATCCGCTGATGCGCATCGACATGAGCGAGTTTCAGCACCCGGCCCATATCGGCCGCCTCATCGGCTATGATCTCGGTCCCGATGGGGCTACAGCGGGAAAATTGATCCAGCATGTGCGTAACAAGCCCTTCTCCGTGATTCTGCTGGATGAGATAGAGAAGGCCCACGACAGCATCTTCGATGCTCTTCTGTCGATGCTGGATGAGGGGTTGCTGACCGATCGACTCGGACGCACTGCCGACTTTCGCAATACCATCATCATCATGACCACCAACCTGGGGGTCTCCTCAAGCAATACCATTGGCTTTGCGGACAACAGGGCCGATCAGATCGCCATCAGCGATATCAAGGCCTTTTTCCGTCCCGAGTTTTACAATCGCATCGACCGGGTACTGGTGTTCAACAGCCTTGATCGGGATACCATCCAACAGATCGCCGAGCGGGAGCTGCAACTGTTGCAACAACGTCCCGGCATAGCCCAGCGGCAGGTAGTGCTTCGGTTTACACCTGCACTGGTCGGAGATGTCGCCAAAGTAGGATTCAGCCCGAAATATGGCGCCAGACCCCTGCAGAGAGCCATTGAGCGTCTGGTGATTCCTGCTTTGACGGAGTGGTTGCTGGACAATACCGAGACCGGGGCATTGTTGGTGGACTGGACCGAGGCGGGCGTAGAGATCCGACGGGATGAGGGGTAGGGCAGGATCCTTCTGCCCTTGGTGTGTCAATCGTGCCTATTCTTTGGCCTCATGCAGTACGGTTTTGGCCATGCGTTTGGCAAAGTAGTAGATGCGCTTTTGCTTTTCAATGATGTCCATCTCAATGGTGTAGGCCGGGATGCGGTTCGGCTCATCGGCCACCAGTCGCTGTGCCTGGTGCAGGGCTGCAGAGTCTGCCAGATCGGAGATCTCATCCTTCATGTCAATCACCGTCCGGGCGACCTCTTTGTTGTTCTGCGAAACGGCCTGTACCGCGGCATTGACTGAGCGAGTAATGACCTTGTGGAAGCCGGAGATCACCTCTTTGGTGGGCTCGCTGATGGAGATGTTCGCTTCAATACGCTGATTGCCCAATACCACCAGATTGGTCTCGACGGTATCACCGATGTTCTCCAGATCGGAGATGGCCTCCATCAGTTTCAAAAATTCGGCAGTCTGTTCGTCAGTCAGGCTGAATTTGCTGATTTTGCCCATGTAATCCACGATTTGCTCATAGAGGTAATCCACCTCATCGTCGGCCTTGTGGATAGAAGAGAGAGTGCTCTTATCTCCGGTCAGAATGGCGGGCAGGATCTGCTGCAACATGGTATCGACGCGCTCACCCATGTGCAGGGCTTCCAGTCGTACCCGATCCAGGGCCAAAGAGGGAGTGGAGAGCAGTTCTTCATCCAGATATTTAGAGCGGGTAATCATGCCCTCTTCTGCCAGTGCCCGATCCGGTACCAGTTTCTCTACCAGCTGGGCCAGCTGCGTTGTGAACCAGATAAAGATTGCCGTGTTGGCAATATTGAAAATGGTATGGGCATTGGCAATCTGGCGTGGGGTTTCCGCACTCAGTTTATCGAGGCCAGACAACTCGGGGTGGGTGGGCGAAAACCACATGACAAAATCGGCCAGATAGGGGATGAGCATCACCCATAGCAATACCCCGCCGACATTAAAGATGATATGAACCAAGGCAGCCCGTAGCGCTTCCCTGGGTTTTCCGATAGAAGCCAGCAGGGCAGTGACACAGGTACCGATATTAGCGCCAAACGCTAGGGCAATTCCCGCAGGCAGCGTGATGAGACCCTGTCCTGCCATCACAATTACGATACCGGTGGTGGCTGATGAGGACTGGATGAGGCCGGTAAAGGCGGCTGCGACCAGGATGCCAATCAATGGATTTTCCATGTGGATCATGAAATCCAGGAAAGGCTGGAAGGTTCGCAAGGGCTTCATGGCATCGCTCATGATGCTCATGCCGAAAAAGACCAGCCCCAGCCCCATCAGCATCGCGCCATAGTGGCGTATCTTGTCTTTTTTCGACATGAAGAGCATGCCAAAACCGACACCGATCATAAGCATGGCGGCTTTGGTCACCTTGAAAGCCACGATCTGGGCGGTGATGGTGGTGCCGATATTGGCGCCCATGATGATGCCAATGGATTGCGAAAACGACATCAGGCCTGCGGTGATAAAACCCACCACTAGAACTGTCGTCACTGACGAGGATTGAATGATGGCGGTGACAAAGGCGCCAGTGGCTACGCCGGCAAAGCGATTGGCAGTCAGGCGAGCCAGAATCGATTTCATGCGCTCGCCAGCGACTGCCTTTAAGGCATCTGCCATCTGTTCCATGCCAAAAAGGAACAGGGCCAGGCCGCCAAACATCTGCATGGCCATCGAACCCCAGGCCATGCCCTCTGTGGTGGCAGCGTGATCAGAGGCGTAAATGGGTGCTATGACCAGGGTCGATAGGGCGGTGAGCAGAAAAAGTGACAAGGCATTTGGGTTGGATTTGAGAATTCGGGAGAGGAGATGTCTTTGCATATGGGCTACTCGCTTATTGTTGTTCTGATTTGACAATCATGACGCTAACCGGACACTGACGAACCACCTGCTCGGCTTTGGAACCAAGAAAGACATATTTAAGACCCGTTCGACCCAGGCTACTCATGACCACCAGATCGGCCTTTACCTCGTCTACCACCTGTAGGATTCGAGTGACTGGGATTCCCTTGACCAGCATCATCTTGATCTTTTTGAGGGTTTTGTTGTCCGGATACTTCTTTTTCACTGCCGAGAGAAACTCATCGAACATCTCGGCAGCAATATCTTCAACGCGTACCAACTGCTTCTTTTTGGCGATGCGTGAGTAGTAGCTAGGCATGTCGCCGGGGTCGTGTACCACGTGCAGCACCAGAATCGACATGTCGGAGCAGTCTGCCAACTCACAGGCTTTGAGCAAGGCGGTTTCGGCGTGCGGAGAAAAATCGACAGGAACCAGGATCAGACCTTTTTTTGCTTTTGCGCTCATGGGCATCCCTCCATCCCATAAAGGTAGCGCAAATGGAGGGGTTTGCTATGTGCGGGTCAATCCTTCGTCAGTGCCATTAAATGCTGGGCACCCTTGACCAAGGGCAGGACAAGGAGTCCTGCCAGGATGCCCAGTATGCCGTTAGCCAGAGGCGTCCAGACTAAGGCGAGCCAGGAGAATAATCCGCCTGTCTGAACGAGCGAGTGATGAACGGCTTCCAGCCAATGGTGCAACGGTCCGATGTTGTGGGCGAGGATGCCGCCACCGACCAGGAACATGGCGATGGTGCCGATCAGGGTGAGGGATTTCATCAGCCTGGGGGCAAACGAAAGAAGTCCTCGGCCCAGACTGCGCTTCAATTTGGTTGGGCCGTTTTCCCCTTGGGCCTGCATCAGATAGAGGCCCAGGTCGTCCAGCTTGACGATGGCCGCAACCACGCCGTAGACCCCGGCAGTCATGAGGATGGCGATGCCAATAATGACCGCAACCTGGATGATGAAATCGGCATTCTGCACGGTGCTGAGGGCGATGACGATGATCTCGGCAGAGAGCACGAAGTCGGTGCGAATGGCACCGCGGATCTTCTGTTTTTCCAGGGCTACCAGATCAACGTTTTCCCGCTGTTGCAGTCGCGTCTCAGCCTCATCCTGGGGGTGTTTTTCCTTGTGCCAGAAGTAGTGGATGAGGTTTTCGATTCCTTCCAGGCTGAGATAGAGGCCGCCCAGCATCAGCAACAACAGCATCAGTGGCGGGAAGATAAGAGTGATGATCAGCGCCAAAGGTACCAGAATGGCTTTGTTGATCAATGAACCCTTGGCCACGGCCCAGACCACCGGGAGTTCCCGCTCTGCCCGTACCCCGGATACCTGCTGGGCGTTAACCGCCAAGTCATCGCTCAGCAGCCCGGCGGTCTTTTTTGCCGCCACCTGGGTCATGGCGGAGATGTCGTCCAGAACGGTGGCAATGTCGTCCAGCAGGGCAAGCAGGCTGCCAACGGCCATGGGTGGCTCCTTTAGCTGGAGAGAAAGCCGAGGATCTCCTGTTCGATCCCGGTCTTCTCAATCAGACTGGTTTGATGGATGGGACGCTCGAACAGCGCGGCGATCGGGGCCGGGATGTCACAGCCCGCCCGTTCGGCGATGCTGGCCAGCGCGGCCTGATCGGATTGGCCGGGCACGCCGCCCAGGGCTTCGGCGATGGTGGGCGAGAACTTGGTCCACTCCGCCGTGGCATAGGCGATGGTGGGCAACGCCTGATCGCGACAGCTTTCGTGGGCCTTAAAGCAGGTGGCGGTGTGCGGATCCATCAGATAACCAGCGTCGAAGGCTTGGCGGATGTAGCGCTTGCCCTGCTCGTCGTCACAGAAGTCGGCGGCGAAGATCTGTTGCAGCTGGGCCAGCTCCTCGGGACTGAGCTGGTAGTGCTGCGCCTCATCCAGTTGAGCCATGAGCTGGCGGGTGCGTTCGGTGCCGAACAGATCCCAGAGGATGCGCTCGATATTGGAGGATTTGAGGATATCCATCGCCGGTGAACTGGTGTTGATGAGCTGGCGGTCGCGCATATCATAGCGACCAGTGCGAATCAGATCGGTGAGGATGTTGTTGCGGTTGGAGGCGATGAGAATACGCGCCACCGGCAGTCCCATCTGTCGGGCGTAATAGCCGCCCAGCGCATTGCC
>JBNKLG010000114.1:0-6591 GCA_050292235.1 Sedimenticolaceae bacterium
ATAGGGCTGAAACCGGTTAGAGGAAGAAAGGAGGGAAAATGGGATCCCGCTATAAGCCGGGCAATCTGCATCAAGGCCCATAGGAACAGGAGCTGCTGTGTCCCTTGGCTTTTATTCAGTTATCATATTAAAAGTAAGGTGCTGATAATGAATTTCATAAGATTTGTGGGGGTCGTCCTCATCTTCATACATTCGATCAATGCGTTTGCTCTTGATTGGCAAGACAGCCCAGAAGTGGATCAGCTGTTTCGCGATTCAGGCGTTACGGGCACATTTGTTCTTTATGACGTAACACAACATAGGTTGACCGGGCACAATCGTGAACGGGCCTACACGCAGTTAGTCCCAGCCTCCACATTTAAGATTGCACATACCCTTATTGGGTTGTCCGTCGGCGCTGTGAAGAGTATCGATGAAATTCTTCCATACGGCGGGAAACCTCAACCGGTAAAGGCATGGGAAAAGGACATGAGCTTACGTGAGGCTATTGCCATGTCTAACGTTGCCATCTACCAGGAACTCGCCAGGCGAATCGGACTTGAGCGCATGCGAGATTCCATGGTGAAGATGCGCTATGGAAATGGAGAAATAGGGGCAGTTGTTGATCGCTTTTGGCTAGTTGGCCCTTTGAAAATCAGCTCCGTGGAACAAACGGAGTTTCTCGCCCGCCTGGCTCAGGGAGCGTTGCCATTTCCACAAACACAACAAGAAGCGGTGCGGGGGTCTGTCGAGCTGGAACATCAGGATGACTGGACACTTTATGGTAAGTCCGGTTGGGAGAATTTTCCGAATTCTGGAGTAGGCTGGTGGGTTGGCTGGGTGATGAAGAGCGGACATGTGTATGCCTTCGCGTTGAATCTTGATATGCGGGACACGACCGATGCTGCTAAACGTATCGAGCTAGGCAAAGCCAGCCTTAGAGCACTTGGCATAATATGAATTGCCCAACAGTTAAGTCTGATTCACTACACATGAGAGGACTACTGATAGTCACCCTATTAATAATCCTCATTACAGAAGCCGCATTCCAAATGACGATATATAGGGCACCCCTATGGTTGTCGAATAATATGGTTTTCTTCTCGCTAATAGACTGCGTGCCCTATATTACGTTAAGCATCGCCCTATCGAAAGGTAATGGCTGCAATATTGGAAAAGGCTATAAATGGTTTCTTTTGGCCCTGGCAACATCTCTACTCATATTGTTACTCTATCTTTTAATCCATAAAGAGATAACTTTTAACTCGATGCTGTTCGTCTATGTATTCTATGGTCTCGTGGCCCCATATGTCATTACACTATATCAAGATTATGGGCTCTTAACCTATTTTCTTCCAATGGTGGTTTTATGTGTGGCATCTCTTTCCTGCGCTAACAATAGTTTAATGAAACCTGTTTCCCTTGTTTCACTCTTGGTCGTCTCTATCTCCATTCTCCTGAGGTACACCACAGAATGGCCAATGATGAATTGGCCAGCTGTTTTTATCTGGATTTCAGGTTTGGTTTGGCATAGCTCACGTAAAGGGGATTACCAGAGCCGGTTAGAGTCCTTGTGACTGTGTTGTGGGCAAAATGTGATAGCGTGCTTCGGTTTGTTGTCAGGTGGTTAACTGATGCGGAAATTGTTTTGGGCACTGGCTCTGGGGTTTTTCTCTTTCATTCTCTGGATCATCTATCAGGCGGATTCTGGTGGCAGCAATCTGTTTTTTGATTGGGTTCGTCGTACCCCCTATGGTGACAAGATCGGGCATTTCTTCCTTTTTGGCACCTTGACCCTGCTGGTGATTCCGGCCACGGGATTTCGCGCCTGGCAGCCCAAAGGGTTGCCCATCTTTTACGGTGCCATCGGCGTCTTTCTCTTTGTGTTGCTGGAAGAGATCAGCCAGCTCTTTTTTGCTACCCGTACCTTTGATTTCATCGATTTGGCGGCGGATCTGGGTGGTATCAGCCTGTGCAGTGGCTTGGTGGCCCTGGTTCACGGGGGGTGGCGGAGGCGGGCTTCCAGGGATGTGGCATAATTCCGGGGTGAAAACTTCTCCGCAACCCGTTATGATCGGTGGGTTTTTCAGCCAACTCCAAATTCAATTAAGACAGCATGAAAATTGGCATTCCCAAAGAGAGTATTTCTGGCGAACAACGTGTCGCCCTGACCCCGGCGATCATCAAAAAGCTCACCGACAAGGGGCTTGAGGTCGTGGTGGAGAAGGGCGCTGGCCAGGTCGCCGGTTTTCCCGATGCAGACTACGCTGAGCAGGGGGCCGAGCTGGGAACCGCCAAGGCGGCCTGGTCGGCGGATCTGGTGTGCAAGGTCCGCAAGCCCTCTGTGACCGAAGTGAAAAAGATGGCTGCCGGGGCCGTGCTGCTGTCCCATCTGGAGCCCTGCACCCAGGATGAGGTGATCGAGGCCCTGCTGGCGAAACAGATCCGGGCCATCGCCATGGAGAAGATCCCCCGCATCTCGCGGGCGCAATCCATGGATGCCCTTTCATCCCAGAGCAATATCGCCGGTTACCGGGCGGTGATTGAGGCCGCGGCGCACTATGGCCGCTTCATGCCGCTGATGATGACCTCGGCTGGTTCGGCCAAACCGGCCCGGCTGGTGGTGCTGGGGGCCGGTGTGGCGGGCTTGCAGGCCATCGCCACTGCCCGCCGTCTGGGGGCTGATGTCTACGCCTATGATGTACGCCCGGAGACTCAGGAGCAGATCGAATCCCTGGGGGCCAAGGCCATCGTGTTGGATCTGGGTGAATCCGGTTCTGGTGAGGGCGGTTATGCCAAAGAGCTCTCCGATGAGGCCAAGGCGAAGCAACAGCAGTTGTTGGCTGATGAGCTGGCCAAGGCCCATATCATCATCACCACCGCGCTGATTCCCTGCCGGCCCGCCCCGACCCTGATCCCCGAAGCGGTGGTCGAGCGGATGCGCGAGGGTTCGGTGATCGTCGATCTGGCAGCGGCCAACGGTGGCAACTGCCCCCTGACCGAGGCTGACAAGGTGGTGCAGAAGCACGGCGTGACCCTGGTGGGCCACACCAACTATCCCGCCATGGTGGCGACCGATGCCAGCCAGTTCTACGCCGGCAATCTGAAAAACCTGCTCGATATCATGCTGGAGAAGAGCGAGACGGGCGATTGGCAGCTCAAGGATCTGGATGCCGACGAAATCACCCAGGCTGCTCTGATGCGGCCCGCCACCGAATCCTGATTGGAGTTTGCCATGCCAGATACCTTGGTTGCCTTATATGTTTTTGTCCTGGCCTGTTTCATCGGCTACTACGTCATCTGGGGGGTCACCCCCTCGCTGCACACCCCTCTGGTGGCCCTGACCAACGCCATCTCCGGCATCGTTCTGGTGGGCGCGCTGTTGGTCACCGGGCTGGAATCGGCCGGTACGGCGGCAGAGATCATGGGATTTTTCGCCGTGCTGCTGGCCTCGATCAATGTCTTTGGCGGCTTTTTGGTCACCAATCGCATGCTCGCCATGTTCAAAAAGAAAGCTAAGTAAGGGGCGATTCTGTGGAACTTTCAGCCAATACACAGGCGCTGGCCTATCTCGTCTCCTCCGTCTTTTTTATCTTCGCTCTCAAGGGGCTGACCCATCCCTCCACCGCCCGGCGCGGTAACTATCTGGGGATGACCGGTATGGTCATCGCCATCGTCGCCACCCTCATGGGGAGCGAGGTGCAGTCCTACGGCTGGATCATTGCCGGTGTGGTCGCAGGTGGTGCCATTGGCGCTGTACTGGCAGCGCGGGTGCAGATGACTGATATGCCCCAATTGGTGGCGGCACTCCACTCCTTTGTTGGCCTGGCAGCGGTGCTGGTGGCCATGGGCACCTATCTCAATAAGGCCGCTGCCGGTGCTTTGAACAGCCTGCTCATGGCTGAGCTGTCGGTGGGCATCATCATCGGTGCCATCACCTTTACCGGCTCCGTCATCGCCTTTGGTAAGCTGCAAGGGCTGGTGAGCAGCGCTCCGGTGAAGTTCAAAGGTCAGCATCAGCTCAATGCCGTATTCGGCATAGCCATTGTCGTTTTGGGTATTCACTTCGCTATGACCGAGAGCATGGCTTCTCTGGTGCTCATGACCCTGCTCGCCTTCACCATCGGCGTCACCCTCATCATCCCCATCGGCGGTGCCGATATGCCGGTGATCATCTCCATGCTCAACTCCTACTCGGGTTGGGCGGCGGCGGCCACCGGCTTCACCCTGCACAACAACCTGCTGATCATCGTCGGTGCTTTGGTCGGCTTCTCCGGGGCCATCCTGTCGTACATCATGTGTAAGGCGATGAATCGCAGCATCATCAACGTCATCTTCGGCGGCTTTGGCACCGATGGCGGCGGCGAGGCCAGCGCAGCCGGACAGGCGGCGCAGAAGGGGGTCAAATCCGCTGCGGTCGAGGACGTGGTCTACTGGATGGAAGACGCCAACAAGGTCATCATCGTACCCGGCTACGGCATGGCCGTGGCTCAGGCCCAGCACTCCCTCAAAGAGATGATGGAGCTGCTGCAAGCGCGGGGTGTCGAAGTCAAGTTCGCCATCCATCCCGTCGCCGGACGCATGCCGGGCCACATGAACGTCCTGCTGGCCGAGGCCGACATCCCCTACGACAATGTGCTGGAGATGGATGAGATCAATCCCGAATTCCCCTCCGCCGATGTCACCCTGGTGGTCGGTGCCAACGATGTCGTAAACCCGGCGGCCAAGTCCGACTCCTCCAGCCCTATCTACGGCATGCCGATCCTGGAAGCCGCCAAGGCCCGTCAGGTCTATTTCCTCAAACGCTCCATGCGCCCCGGCTATTCCGGTGTCGATAACCTACTGTTCTATCAGGACAACACCTCACTGGTGTTCGGCGATGCCAAGGAGTCGATTGAGGGGATGGTGGCGGCGTTGAAGGGTGGTGGGCACTAAGTCTCACAGCCGTTAACCCTGAGCGGAGCCGAAGGGTGCCGGCTTTGCTCAGCCAACGCTTGAGATTCTTGGTGTTATCCCCTTTGGATCAAAAGGGAAAAGCCATTTTCTGATAGTCTGGTTGATAAATTTCATTCTGTTGAGAGACCCAACTTGAAACTCATCCACGGACTGCATTTCAATAATCTGCGGGGCGACCTCTATGGTGGGCTGACCGCAGGCGTAGTTGCGCTGCCATTGGCTCTGGCGATGGGGGTTTCCTCTGGCGCTGGCCCTATTGCAGGGATCTATGGGGCGGTGTTTGTTGGTCTCTTTGCGGCGCTCTTTGGGGGCACGCCAGCTCAGGTGTCGGGGCCGACCGGTCCGATGACGGTAGTGATGGCGGCGGTATTTACCCAGTATGCTGCGCTCTATCCGGATGATCCGGCACGTGGGGCTGCACTGGCTTTTACTGTAGTGATTTTGGGCGGGCTATTTCAGGTTGGTTTTGGTCTGCTGAAGCTGGGCAAATACATCAGTTTGATTCCCCATCCGGTGATCTCGGGGTTCATGAGTGGTATCGGCGTGATCATTATCCTACTGCAGCTGCCACCTCTGTTGGGCTATCCGGCTTTGCCGGGACCGATGCAATCGCTCCAGGTGATGCCGGAGATGTTGTCCCAACCGGTTTATCCGGCTATGACTCTGGCTGTTTTTGCCCTGGCCATCGTCTATTTGATGCCAGCCCGCATCAATCGCATCTTACCAGCGCCCCTGGTAGCCCTGATCCTGGGCACCCTCGGCTTTTATTGGTTGCAGGGGGAGGAGATCCTCAGCCGGGTGGTGGATGGCAAAACCCTCTATTCGATGGGAGGGGTGCAGGTGCTGGGTGATATTCCCAGCGGTATTCCCATGCCGATTTGGCCACAATTCGATGTAGCTTTGTTGGTGGGCATGGTGAAATCTGCCTTGATGCTGGCGGCCCTGGGTAGCATTGATTCCCTGTTGACCTCGCTGGTGGCGGATAACATTACCCGAACTCACCATGATCCGGACCGGGAACTGGTGGGGCAGGGTATCGGTAATACCATCGCTGGGGTGTTTGGTGGCCTGCCTGGTGCCGGTGCCACCATGCGTACTGTGGTTAATGTCCGTGCTGGTGGTCTGACACCGCTTTCCGGTGCGCTGCATGCCCTGGTACTGCTGGCTATCGTTTTGGGTGCGGGGGTGATTGCCAAGTATATTCCCCAGGCCTTGCTGGCTGGCATTCTGGTCAAGGTGGGCACCGACATCATCGACTGGGATTACCTGAAACGCCTGAAAACCGCCCCCAAGGCGGGGATTCTCATCATGTTGACGGTCTTTTCCATCACCGTCTTTGTGGATCTGATCACCGCTGTGGCTATCGGCATGATTATGGCCTCTTTCCTGTTCATGCAACGCATGGTGGATCTGCAATTACGCTCCATCACAGCGGTGACCGACCCTGATGATGAATCCCCGCTTTCTGCTGAAGAAAAGGCCATCATGAAGAAACCCAAGGGCCACATTCATCTCTGGCATTAATTAAACTCTCCCGTACTTCTGGGGCGATTCTTTCACTCCCACAAATAGTCACAACACCAAAAGTGCGGTAGGAACGAAAGGTCTTTATATGGTTTAAAGCTGATTGAACATTTCCCGAATGAATACCTAAAA
>JBNKLG010000115.1:0-6302 GCA_050292235.1 Sedimenticolaceae bacterium
AGTGGAGAGATGGTATCTGCTGGGGTGTTGTTATGACCCAGGGTCTGACCATTCTCGGCGCTACCGGCTCTATCGGACGCAGTACCCTGGAAGTGGTGGCGCTGCATCCTGACCGTTATCACGTCTTTGCGTTGACGGCCCATCGTAATCTGGCGCTGTTAAAGGCTCAGTGCGAGCGGTTCCGGCCCCGCTATGCGGTGGTGGCGGATGGGGATCTGGCGCCCGGTCTGGCGGCTGAGCTGGCGCCCTTGGGCGTGGCGCTGTTAACGGGGGTGGAGGGGCTGTCTGCGGTGGCTGCCGACCCCGGGGCTCCCCTGGTGATGGCAGCCATCGTTGGCGCGGCTGGGTTGCTGCCTGCCCTGGCAGCAGTGGCTGCGGGCAAGCGTCTGCTGCTGGCCAACAAGGAGGTGCTGGTGATGTCCGGTGATCTCTTCATGGCGCGGGCCAGAGCCAGCGGCGCTGAGATTCTGCCCATCGATAGTGAACACAATGCCATCTTTCAGTGTTTGCCGGATCGTCCGGGTGGCTTGGCGGAGCTGGGGGTGCGCCGCATTCTGCTCACCGCCTCCGGTGGCCCTTTCCGCCAGTGGACACGGGAGCAACTGGATATGGTGACGCCGGAGCAGGCCTGCGCCCATCCCAACTGGGAGATGGGGCAGAAGATTTCGGTGGATTCGGCCAGCATGATGAACAAAGGGCTGGAGGTGATCGAGGCCTGCCGTCTGTTCGATGTCAGCCCGGATCAGGTGGAGGTGGTGGTGCATCCCCAGAGCATCATTCATTCGATGGTCGAATATGAGGACAGCTCGGTGCTGGCTCAGCTGGGTAACCCGGATATGCGGACGCCCATTGCCCATGCCATGGCCTGGCCGGATCGGATGGCCTCTGGCGTCTCTGCCCTGGATCTGGTGCAGTTGGCTCGGTTGGATTTCGAAGCCCCGGATCTGAATCGCTTCCCCTGTCTGGGTCTGGCCTTTGAGGCCATTCGCCGTGGCGGCAGCAGCCCACTGGTGCTGAATGCGGCCAACGAGGTGGCGGTGGCGGCTTTCCTGGCTCGCAAATTGGCCTTCATGGGGATTCCGGATCTGATCAGCAGGGCGATGGAACATTTTGCGGCTGCCTCCGCTCAAACCCTGGAAGAGATGTTGGCATTGGATACCGAGGTGCGGGACTTTGCCCGCGCTGATTTGATGAGTTGAGGTTGTTTCGTGGCGTTTATTCTTTATCCCCTGGCGTTTATTTTGACCATCAGCATCCTGGTGACGGTGCACGAGTACGGTCATTTCTGGGTTGCCCGTCGCGTGGGTATCAAGGTGCTGCGCTTTTCCGTGGGTTTCGGCAAGCCCATCTGGAAATACCAGGGCAAGGATGGGGTCGAGTATGTTCTGGCCTCCATTCCCCTGGGCGGTTACGTCAAGATGCTGGGGGAGGGGGATAACACGGTAGATGCTGCCGAGGCCCATCTGGCCTTTAGCCACAAGCCGATATGGGCCCGTGCCCTGGTGGTGGTGGCGGGGCCTTTGTCCAATGCCCTGCTGGCGATCCTGCTGCTTTGGTTTGTCTTCACCTGGGGTGAATACAATATGCGCCCCGTCGTCGGTGAGGTGGTGGCCGATACTCCGGCAGCCCAGGCCGGATTTTCCAAGGGGGATGAAATTCTGCAGGTGGGCGGAGAGCCTGTCGTCAGTTGGGAGCAGACCCTTTATGCCCTGCTGCAAGGGGTGGTGGATGACCGCGATCTGGTGGTTCAGGTCAAAACAGAGCAGGGTGCCCAGGTGCCATTGCGTTTGTCGGGTCAGGCGTTGGGTGCTCTGTTGAAGGAGCCGGGTGATGTGATCGACAAGCTGGGTCTTAAGCGTCTGAGCTGGCCTTCGGTGGTTGGCAAAACGGTGGCGGGTGGCCCGGCAGAAAAGGCGGGGCTGAAATCGGGAGATCGGATATTGGAGGCCGATGGTCAACCTGCCACTGCCTGGGGCGACTGGATTGCCCTGATCCACAAAAAGCCCGATGCGCCCATGCGTCTGCACCTGTTGCGCGATGGGCAGCCACTGGATCTGGAGGTTCAGTTGGGCAGTAAGACGGAGGACGGGAAGCTGATTGGCCAGGTCGGGGTAGAGGTGGACGTTGCCTTTTTCAAGGAGCAGCGGGTCTGGGTGAGTTACGATCCGCTGACAGCTTTCGGCCGGGCATGGAACGAAACCGCCGACATGTCGCTGCTGACGCTGAAGGTGATGAAAAAGCTGCTGAACCGTCAGGCCTCGGTGCATAACATGAGTGGCCCCCTCATGATTGCCCAGATTGCGGGCAAGACGATCTCTTTTGGTTTAACGCCCTTTCTCAAGTTTCTGGCGCTGATCAGCATCAATCTGGCCGTGCTGAATCTTTTGCCGATCCCCATCCTGGATGGCGGCCACCTGGTCTATTTGGCGGGTGAGGCGATCAAGGGTGAACCTTTGTCTGAAACAGCGCTGGCACGTGCCCAATATGTCGGACTGGGATTATTGTTGAGTCTCATGGTTTTGGTCTTTTATGTGGATATAGTTCGCTTTATAAATTAATCACTTGCAGCTGTTATTTAGCGTGATTTATTATAAAAAAGCCGGTTGTAACCGGTTGATTTTTAAAATAAAAAACCTTTAAAATCCCTGTTTCCGCCGGAGCCGTCTCTCTGTATAATTACCCTCCGCTTGGCTTTTAAGATGGCCATTCGTATCGGGGAACCGACACGCTGACCAAGGTAACGACATGTCTTTATCGACTCGACTTGCAACACTGCTATTACCGCTTTTGCTTCTGGCGACTTCGTTGGCCTCTGCGGACACCTTCCGGGTGGCCGATATCCGTGTAGAGGGGCTGCAACGCATTTCTGCCGGCACCGTTTTCAACTATCTGCCGGTGCAGGTGGGCGAAACCATTCAAAGCGAGCAGACCGGCGAGATCATTCGTGCCCTCTATAACACCGGTTTCTTTAAGGATGTGAGTCTGGAGCGCGAGGGCAATGTCCTGGTGGTCTTTGTGCAGGAGCGCCCTGCCATTGCCAAGATTTCTGTTGATGGCAACAAGAGCATCGAAGACAAGGCGTTGTTGCAGGCGTTGAAGGATTCCGGTCTGGCCGAGGGTCGGGTATTCAGCAAGTCTGTGCTGGACCGGATCGAACGTGAGATTCAGCGCCAGTATTTCAGTCTGGGCAAGTACGGCATGACCCTGGATACCACGGTGACGCCGCTGGAGCGTAACCGCGTAGCGGTGGATATCCAGATTCATGAGGGCTCCTCCGCCCGGATCAAACAGATCAATATCGTCGGCAATCAGGCCTTCGATGATGACAAGCTGCGTAGCCAGATGAAGCTGGATACCAGCAACTGGCTCTCCAGCTTTACCGACGATGACCAGTATTCCCGCGAGAAATTCTCCGGCGACCTGGAAAAGCTCAAGTCTTTTTACCTGGATCGCGGTTACATCAATTTCCGCATCGATTCCACCCAGGTCACCATCTCACCGGATAAGAAAGACATCTATCTGACCGTCAATATCACCGAGGGTGACGTCTTCACCATCAGTGACCTGAAACTGGCGGGGCATCTGGTGGTCGAGGCGGAAGCGCTCTTTCCGCTGATCGAGATCAGCCGCGGTGAGGTCTTCTCGCGCAAAGAGGTCATGGAGAGTGCCAAACGTATCTCCGAGTTGTTGGGTGATAGCGGCTACGCCTTTGCCAACGTCAATAGCATTCCGGATATCGATAACGCCAACAAGACCGTGGCCCTGACCTTTTTTGTCGATCCCGGCAAGCGGGTTTATGTGCGCCGTATCAGCATGAAGGGCAACTCCCGCACCCGTGACGAGGTGTTGCGGCGGGAATTCCGGCAGATGGAGTCCTCCTGGTACTCCTCGAAGAAGATCAAGCTCTCCAAGGATCGCCTGGAACGCCTGGGTTACTTTGAGGATGTGAGCATCACCACCAAGCCGGTGCCCGGCTCCACCGATCAGGTGGATCTCGAAACCTCGGTCAAGGAGACCTCTTCCAACTCTCTGATGGCCGGTCTGGGCTATTCCCAGTCGGGGGGGCTGAGCTTCAGCACCAGCTTCAATCAGAAAAACTTTCTGGGTACCGGCAAGCAGGTGGGTGTCGCCTTTAATACCAGTGACATCAATACGGTCTATAGCGTTAACTATGTGAACCCCTATTACACCGTGGATGGTATCAGCCGGGGCTTTAACTTCTCCTACCGGTCCACGGATTACGATTCGGCCAATAGCGCGGATTATGTGACCGACACCATCACGGGCGGGGTGAACTTTGGTATTCCGGTCAATGAGACGGATCGCATCGGGCTGGGTTTTGACATTGAACAGACCAAGTTCAAGCTCAGCGATACGGTGCCCAATGAGATTACCGGATTCATCAATGACAACGGTGACGAGTACCTGAACTTCAAGTTGTCGTTGAACTGGAGCCGTAACTCCACGAATCACAGTCTGTTCCCGACCAGCGGTGGCAAACAGCGCTTGTCCGGGGAGCTGTCTTTGCCCGGGAGTGATTTGACCTACTTCAAGATCAACTATCGCCATTCCCAGTATTTCCCACTGATCGAAGATGGTCTGACCCTGGGGATGCGTGTTGATTTGGGCTATGGGGATGGCTATGACAGCACCACAACCCTGCCCTTCTACGAGAACTTCTTTGCAGGCGGACCCAAGAGTCTGCGCGGATTCGAGGACAATACCCTGGGTCCCCGCGGTACCTGTACCCCGGCACACTCCTACACCTCGAGCGACTGTGATGCCGGTGATCCCGTTGGCGGTAATGTGCGTACTTTGGGTAGTGTTGAACTTTATATCCCGCCACCCTTTGAAACCGAAACCCAGAATCTCCGTTTCAGTACCTTTATCGATGCCGGGAATGTCTTTAAGGATATCGACAGCGTGGATAGCAATGGCATGCGGGTGTCGGCGGGTGTGGGCATGGTCTGGGTCTCCCCGGTCGGGCCGTTGGGGCTGAGTTATGCTGAGCCCATCGTGTCGAAATCGGGAGACCAAAAGCAGGAGTTTCAGTTTACTTTGGGCTCAGCGTTTTAATTTCTGGTTTGGGGCAGGCTGATGCAACGTTTTGCGATGGGGCTGCTTTTTCTGATCTTTGCCTCTGGCCTGGCGGCTGAAGGGCTGAAGATCGGTTATGTAGATGCCACCAGGGCCTTCGAGAAATCGCCACAGTATGCTGCGGCCCGTGATCGGCTGCAGGCAGAGTTCAAGGAACGTGAGGCGGGCATGCTGATTAAGCAGAAGCAACTCAAGGAACTTGAACAGACCCTCAAAGACAGTAAAGACTCCCTCAGTCGCGATGAGCGTCAACGTTTGGAGCGCGATATCCTGATTCGCGGGCGTAAGTTGAAGAACGAGCGCGATGCCTTCCGGGAAGACTTCAACCTGCGCCGCAACGAGGAGTTCAACCAGTTACGCAAGAAGATCGGGGAGACTGTGCGCGAATACGCCAAACAGCACCAATTCGATTTGGTGGTCACCGACATTGTGTACGCCAGCGATCGCGTCGATATTACCGATCAGGTATTGCAGGCGCTGAGCGATTAGGCGGGTTCGGGTTGCCTGCTTTCCGCCTCTCTGAACTGGCTGAACGCCTGGGCTGTTCCTGGTCCGGGGACAGCGATCCCCTGGTCGAGCAGGTGGCTCCCCTGGAAGACGCCTCGGGGCAGGGGCTGAGCTTTCTGGCCAACAAACGCTATAAAAAACATCTGGCATCCACTCAGGCTGCGGCCGTGATCCTGCGCCCGGAGTGGCGGGCGGATTGTCCGGTGCCGGTGATGCTGGCTGAGAATCCCTATCTGGTCTATGCCCGGGCGGCCAGTCTGTTGTTTCCTGAGCCCCGGGTCACTGGTGGTGTCCATCCCAGTGCCGTGGTGGCCGGGGATGTGATCTGTCCCGCTTCAACCTGGATTGGTCCCACGGCAGTGATCTCCGAAGGTGTGGTGCTGGGGGAGGGGGTCTCTATTGGCCCCGGCTCTGTCATTGGACCTCATTGCCGCATTGGTGATGATTCGCGTCTTGAGGCGCGGGTCACCCTGGGTTCTGGCGTCGTGTTGGGAGAGCGGGTGCGGATACATCCCGGTGCGGTGATCGGGGCGGATGGCTTTGGCTTTGCCAATGACCAGGGGCGTTGGGTCAAGGTGCCTCAATTGGGTCGGGTGATTGTCGGGGACGATGTGGAGATTGGCGCCAATACCACCGTTGACCGGGGGGCATTGGAGGATACGGTTCTGCATGACGGCGTTAAGCTGGACAACCTGATT
>JBNKLG010000116.1:0-5675 GCA_050292235.1 Sedimenticolaceae bacterium
TCAGACCCGGCATCATGATGTCGAGGCAGACAAAGTCGGGCTGCTCCTGCTGATAGAGCTGTAGCGCCTCTTCCCCGTTGGATGCAGGAACGGGCAGGTAGCCTTCCCTGGCCAGGATTTCGATCAAACCCTCTCGGGTCAGACGGTCATCTTCAGCGATGAGGACCTTCATAGAGAAACTCCGGGTAGACACAGTCGGAAACAGGCACCTTGATCGCTGGATTCCAGGCTCAGGTCGCCACCGTGCAGGCGTGCCAGATCACGGGAGATGGAGAGCCCGATACCGGTGCCGCTGACACCTTCGGTCAGGTCGTTGCGAATGCGGAAAAAGGGTTTGAAGATGCGTTTTCTCATACGTGGGGGGATGCCTGGTCCCCGGTCACAGATCTCCACAATACTCATGCCTGCTTGCTGTTGGCTGGTGATCCGCAGATAGCCGCCATCGATGGCATATTTCTCGACATTGTTGAGCAGGTTGCCGATGATCTGTGCCACCGCATCCGGGTCAAATGTAAAGGGCGTCGGGGCGTCGAGCTGGGTCTCAATCTCAAACCCTTGCTGTTTAAGTAGGGGTAAGAAGGGGCTGAGTGTCTCTTTCAGGGTCTGGTCGAGCTGGCTTCGGATCGGATGCAGACGCAGAGTCTTGCGCTGGCCACGGGCAAATCCCAGTATGTTGCCGATCAGCCGGGAGAGGCGTTGGGTTTCATCGACGATGACCTGTAGCCGGCTATGGCTGTTGTCCTCAGGCTCCAGCTCCTGTTGGAGCAGTTCGGCATAGAGACGGATGTTGGTCAGAGGCGTCTTGAGTTCGTGGGAGACCTGGTTGACGAAGTTCACCCGCTGGCTCGCCTCGCGCATGGTGCGGGTCAGCTCACGATAGAGATAGATCAGGCTGACCAGAATCAATCCGGCAATGCCTACCAGTCCGAATATGATCTGAGAACGCCGGGCTTCGCCGGAAGGGATGGCTTCGGGCGGGGCAAAATAGGCCAGACGCCAGCTCTCCAGCGGGGGCTGGAGCGGTAATTCGGCGATTGCCCTGGCCCCAGTTGCCGGTTCGAAAGAGCCCCATTGGTAGAGAATCTGGTGGCGGCTGTCCAGGAGGCGGATGCGACTGCCCTTATCGTTGTCGCTATCGGGTAGGAACGCGATCAAATCTGATAACAGAGTCAGTCGATCCAGCTCCGCTCCGGCAATGGCACCATTGGGTAGTTGCTGCCAAAACAGCAGGCTCAGCCCATCTGTCCAGTGCCAGCTATACCAGCCCTGCTGAATCACCGAGATCGATGATGATAAAGAGGACAATCTGTTGGCATTGGCCACGATTTCCCGCTCTGGCCCAGGCTGAAGGAAGGGCAGGGGAGAGTGCCAGATCTGCCGGGTTCGCTCGATGAAGGCGGATTCCCGCTGACTCAACTCGCTCTGGGGATCAGGGAAAAGGAGCTTGCTTTGGGGACCGAACAGAAAAAACTGCTCGACTTCGGGATGGGCCCAGCTCAAAGCACGTAGTTCGGATAGGGGTAGAGTGTTGAACCCTGCTGTGACCGCCAGCAGTTGGCGTTGGCGCTCTTCCACCTTCTCGGCCAGAGGACGGGCAACCTCTTCCAGTCGCTGGTGTAAGAGTTGTTCAAATCGCAACCGGGTTTGATGCGCCTCCTCCTCAGCCATTTGCAGGCCAAACCAGCTGATGATCCCCAATGGGGCCAGAACCAGGATCAGCAGCAAAAGGGGAAGTCGGGAAGGCATGTTGAAAAATGGTTGGGGCACGTCCACATTGTGCCCCAGGTTGGCCCTATTTATAAGACTGCTGTTTTTTGATGGAGTACTGGTCGGCGCGTAGGGATTTGCGGGTCTTGTTCCAGGAAGAGGAGGCAGCCGGGGCAGCGACAGCCTGTTCTGCCTCACGGCTGCTTTTACTTTGCTTTTTGAGCTTTTCTGAGTCCAGTGCAGTCGCATTTTCCTCAAGGTATTCGGCCTTGCGCCGGAAGACAGCGCTGGCGCCAGCGACATCACCTTTTTCTTTGAGTTCCAGTGCCTTATCGTCCATTTCGGCACCAATCTGTTCGGTGGCAGAGACCAACACCTTTTTGTTGATGGATTTCCTGGCCTCAGCGATGGATTCTGCGTAACGCGCCTGGGCCTGACCGGAGAGTTTGTTGCGTTCTTTGCGTTTGCTGGTCAGATCGTTGTAGCTGACTTCGACGCTGGCGACATCCAGGGTGTTACCTATCTGGCCTGAAGGGGTTTCCACCTCCAGCAGCAGATACTTTTCCTGTTCGGCATAGAGTTGGTTCAGGCGCGCTTCTACCCGACTGCCACGGATCTCGGCATCCCGGCCCAGTACTCGGATGGGACGCACGCCATTATGGCAGTGGATGCTGATGATCACATCCTGGGCGATGACAGAGACCAGTTCGCCAAATTCATTGCGAAAGACAGTCGCCAACTCAGAGGGGGATTCAACGAAGACATGGTTGCCATCGCTGGTGCCTGCCAGACGCACCATGAGATCCTCGTTATAACCCAGTCCCAAACCGATGGTGGTGACGGCAATGCCTTCACCACCCAGCTTACGGCCCAGTCGCCCCAGCTCACTGGGTTTGCTCGGCCCTACATTGGCCATACCGTCCGATAGCAGGATGATGCGATTGACCCGGTTGTCTTCAATAAACTTCCGCAGTTCAGCGGCGCCTTTGCTGACTCCGGCAAAAAGCGCCGTGCTGCCGCCTGCTTCAATGCCCTCGATGGCCGATACAATACTGATCTTACGTCTAAGGCTGGTGGCCGGAACCAGGACCTCCACTTCTGAGTCATAGGCGACGACCGATAGGGTGTCTTCCGGCTGTAAATAGTCGAGGGCCATGATGGCGGCAGATTTGGCCTGCTGAAGCTTCTCCCCGCTCATGGAGCCGGAACGATCCAGTACCAGGGCGACATTGATTGGTGGGCGGGTCTTTCTGCTGGGTAGCTTCAGGCCCTCAAGCCCAATACGGATGTAGCTCTTGTGGCTGGTCTTGGCGGGCAGTAGATCCTGGCCCATCTCCAGGTTGAGACGAACAGGCTCGGCTTGGGTCGTCAAAGCAAAAAACAGGCAGAGCCCCGTGGTCAAAGACCGGACCCAAGTCTTGGTAAAGGTGGGGATATTCATGGCTAGAGTTCTCCTTTGGGTGGCGTTGGCTGATGTTTCAGTAGTTACTCTAGTGATGAAACAGTCGCCTTTGGTCAGGGCTACGCAAGGAATATGTAAGAAATTTGTAGGCAAAGGACAATGTGGCCTTATGAATTGCTGCGTAGGCGAGTCGGTGTTGGGGGCTGGGATGTCCCAAGATTTTTTACGAGGCAGCGGCTTTCTTGGGGAAGCCTCTTTTCTTTTTTCAGATAGAAGTAATAATTTAGTATTTACCAATCGGTATGGTTGTGATTTTGGTCACCCCTCAAGACTCAGGCAGGGCAAGAACATGAATATTATCGTAGGTGCTTTCCGCAATCTGAGCATCAGCCTCAAGGCCATGCTGTCTCCCGCGATCATGTTGGCGATGATGCTCCTCATTGGTGGCTATAGCTACAACAACCTCCTCCAAATAGAAAAGGAGGTCACTACCATCACCCAGGACTTGGCTCCGGACAGCGGCACCGCCACTCGGATTATGCAGACGATTTACCGCATACGCCTGATGGTGAAGGATTACATCAAGACCTCTAAGAAAGACGATATCAGCCACTTTGATGACTATGAAAAGGAGATGAAGGAGCTTATCACCAAGGCGAAAGCCGAGATTAAACATCCGGAAAGGGTGAAGCTGATAGAGGCCTTGGATTCGCTCAACGGGGAGTACGCCAGAGCCTTTCACGAAGTGGTGGTGAAGAACATGCAGCGTCGCAACGAGCTTGTTCATGGAACCCTAGATGTCAAGGGACCTTTTATCGAAAAAACCCTCTCGAAAGTTATGAACAGTGCCCATAAGGATGGCGATCCGGAGGCGGCCTATCTGGCCGGTGAAGTGCAAAAGCGTCTGTTGCTGGCGCGCCTCTATGTCTTCCGCTATCTGACCGAAAATACGGATGCGGCCAAACAACGGGTGGAAGAGGAATTTGCCAGGATGGATCAGGGCATCGCCACTTTGCTGACGCAACTGGACAATCCCCAACGGCGCCAATGGGTCGAAGAGGTGGAAGCTGCGGGTGCAGAGTATCGTAAGGCCTTTTCCGGTGTCGTTGATGCCATCACTGCCCGCAATGGTGCGATGAAGGAGATTCTCGATGCCAAGGGCCCGCTTATCACGAAAAATGCAGTGGCCTTGCAGGAAAGCGTATTCGAGTCACTCACCCAGCAAGGCGAACGAGTCAACGAGGTGCTGACCAGCACAGAAGTGGCGATGATGATCCTGACACTGATTGCCGCATTCGTCGGTTTGACCCTCAGTGCTCTGGTCACCCGGGGTATCGTGAGGCCGATTCGGCAGACCAACGCCATGCTGCGCGACATTGCCGAGGGTGAGGGTGATCTGACCAAACGGGTCCCTGTCAACAGTACCGATGATGTCGGCCAGCTGGGCGCAAACTTCAACCAATTTGTGGAAAAACTGCAAAGTCTGATCGGTCGCATCGCCAGTGCAACCGATCAGGTGGCTACCGCCGCCGAAGAGCTGTCAGTGGTTACCGAACAGACCTCTTCCGGCATCCAGAAACAGAGCTGTGAGACCGAACAGGTGGCCACCGCCATGAATGAGATGACGGCTACGGTGCGTGAGGTGGCCAACAGTGCCGAACAGGCAAGTGGTGCAGCCAATATGGCCAACCGCGAAGCTGATGATGGCAATCAGGTGGTGAAAAAGACCATTTCGGCCATCAGCGAACTGGCCCAGGAGGTGCAAAATTCCGCGGCCGTCATCGAAAAACTCAAGGATGATAGCCAGAACATCGGTACCGTGCTCGACGTCATCAAGAGCATCGCGGAACAAACCAATCTTTTGGCCTTGAACGCTGCGATCGAGGCTGCCCGCGCTGGCGAACAGGGGAGGGGCTTTGCGGTGGTCGCCGATGAGGTGCGTACCCTGGCACAACGCACTCAGGAGTCCACCAAGGAGATCGAAGGTCTGATCGACACCCTGCAAGCCGGTGCTGAGAAGGCTGTTGGTGCAATGGGCAACAGCCAGAAACGTGCTGACGATACCATGGAAATGGCTTCTGAAGCGGGCCAGTCTCTGGAGGGGATTACCTCTGCCGTAAGCACGATTCTCGATATGAATACCCAAATTGCCAGTGCTTCGGAAGAGCAGTCAGCCACCGCCGACGAGATTAACCGGAGCGTCGTCAATATCCAGTCGGTCTCTCAGCAAACGGCTACTGGCGCGGAGCAGACTGCTGCATCGAGCCATGAGCTGAGTAAACTGAGTGAAGAGCTGCGTACCATGGTCGGCCAATTCAGGATCTAGTGCAGTGCTTTCCTCGTTCCCACGCATATCTTTGGTTTTCTGCATTTGCAATAGGTATTAACTGCAGAAATGCGCTATGCACGGAATGCATTAGTGATACTGATAGCGTGGAAGAGTGGGGCTGGGTCTTGAAATCCATGGGATTGCGCCACCGTAGCCAGTCAGCTACGGTGGCCGTTTCTGAGGTTGAAATTTATTCTGGTAGCGCGATCCACATGCGCCATAGCAGGCGACGGTTAC
>JBNKLG010000117.1:0-5402 GCA_050292235.1 Sedimenticolaceae bacterium
CAGCTCCTTGACCTTGCGCTGTACGGCATCGGCGGTTTCCAGGGCGTTGGCCCCGCTGGCGAGGCGAATGGCCATGCCGGCAGCCGGCCGGCCATTGTGACGGGCGGCCGTGTCGTAGCGTTCACTGCCCAATTCAATTCGGGCCACGTCGGCCAGGCGTACCTTGGCGCCGTCTTTGGCAGTGACCAGCAGGATGTCACGGAATGCTTCTGGGTCTTGTAGGCGACTCTGCACCGTGACGGTGACATTGAGCTGCTGGCCATCCAGCGCCGGGATATTCCCCAGCTGCCCGGCAGAGACCTGGGCATTCTGGGCCTGGATGGCGCTGGAGACGTCAGCAGGGGTCAGTTGGTACTCCCGCAGCTTGTTCGGATCCAGCCAGATACGCAGGGCGTACTGGGAACCAAACAGAGAGACTTCCCCGACACCCTGGACCCGGCTGATGGGGTCCTGGAGACGACTGGCCAGATAGTCGCCGAGGTCGCCGGCGGAGAGACTGCCATCCTCGGATACCAGTGCCACCACCATCAGGAAGTTGCGGGCCGACTTGGCCACCCTCATGCCCTGCTGCTGCACTTCAGTGGGTAGTGAGGGGCTGGCAAGCTGGAGTTTGTTCTGTACCTGCACCTGGGCCACATCCGGATTGGTGCCGTTTTCAAAGGTCAGGGTCAGGGTGGCGGTGCCGCTGGAGTCACTGGTGGAAGACATATAGCGCAGGCCGTCCAGACCCTTCATCTGCTGTTCGATGACCTGGGTGACGGTATCTTCCACCGCCTTGGCCGAGGCACCCGGGTAGGTGGCGGTGATGCTGATCTGGGGCGGCGCAATGGACGGGTATTGGGCCACAGGCAGGGTCAGGATGGCCAGCACCCCGGCCAGCATGATGAAAATAGCGATAACCCAGGCGAAGACGGGACGGTCTATGAAAAATCGAGCCATGATCTGGTTTTCCTCTGGCTCAGTGCTTTTCTGGGCTCGCGCTGCCCGCACCCGCTGGAGGAGCAGGCTGAGCGCTGGCGCCGGGGCGGATCTTCTGCAGGCCGTCAATGATCAGACGATCACCGGCCTTCAGCCCCTCTTCGACCACCCAGTCGTTACCAATATTCCGACCCAGTTTGAGTGGCCGCAGCTCGACTTTGTTGTCGGCGCTCAGAACCATGGCGCTGGGATTGCCTTTGGCATCACGGCTCACTGCACGCTGTGGTGCCAGCAGGGCCTGCTCTCGCACCCCTTCAGAGATGATGGCGCGTACAAACATGCCGGGCAGCAACTCCTGGTCGGGGTTGGGGAAGACGGCGCGCAGTGTCACAGTGCCAGTGGTTTCATCCACGGTGACCTCGGAAAACTGCAGTTTTCCGGCATGGGCATAAGGGGTACCGTCTTCCAGCAGGAGTTTGACCTCGGCCGTATCTGCCGCAGGGCGCTTCAGCTTGCCCTGGCTCAGTGCCCGTTGCAGCTGCATGAGCTTGGCGCTGGACTGGCTGAGGTCCACGTAGATGGGATCCAGTTGCTGAATGGTGGCCAGGGCATTGGCCTGGCTGGCGGTGACCAGGGCACCCTGGGTGACCGAGGAGCGGCCGATGTGGCCGGAGATGGGGGCGGTGACCCGGGTGCGGTCCAGGTCAATTTGAGCGGCTTTCAGGGCGGCTGCATCCATGGCAACCACCGCTTTGGCCTGGTTGAGATTGGCCATGGCCTCGTCATAATCCTCCTGACTCAGGGCCTTGGTCGCGTGAAGCCCTGCATAGCGCTTCAGCTTGAGTTCGGCGATGGCCATGGCTGCCTGGTCACGGGAGAGGGTGGCCCGGGCGCTGTCGTGGCTGGCCTGATAGGTGGCGGGGTCGATTTGATAGAGCACCTGACCGGATGTCACCTCGCTACCCTCACGAAACTGGCGGGACTGAACCAGCCCGCTGACCTGGGGCCGTACCTCGGCAATCAGTAGGGGGGTGGTGCGCCCGGCCAGTTCCGTGGTGTAAGTGACGGATTGGGCAGCCAGGGTCTGGATGCCAACGCTGGCCGGAGGCTGGTTTCCAGCCTGATGAGATCCCTGAGACGGGTCGCCGCAGGCATTTAAGAGTAAAGCGGCTGCCACTGCAGTAGCGGCAGATCGCAGTCTGTATTGGTCAGTCATGAAATGTCCTGTGCCGGGCTTCCGTGAGCAATGAACTTGATTTCTAGAATAATTATTCTAGAATGATCGTTCAATCTATCCCCTGATATGGCCCGAGTCAAGTCCGGTTTCATTGTGGTAATGAAAATATTAATTGAGGTCGTATGGGCCAGATTTTTAAGGATTCAGGCCAAAATTCCATGACAGACGAACCCCCCTGTGAGGAGAAACCCTGCCGATCGGATCAACGTCGGCAACAGGTGCTGGAGGCTGCTGCCGAGTGTTTTCGACGGGATGGTTTTCACGGTGCCAGTATCTCCCGTATTTCCGAAGAGTCTGGCATGAGCCCCGGCCATATCTACCATTTTTTTGAGAATAAAGAGGCGATCATTGCCGCCATCGTTGAGCGGGAGATGGATGCCATCAATGAACTGGTGGGGGGATATGAGCGGGCCTCGGATGTCTTTACCACCCTGATCGATTCGGTGGATCAAGGGGTGCAGCGCAAAACCCGGCCCCAGGATGCGGCCTTGTGGATGGAGGTTTGGGCGGAAACCGGACGCAATGAGAAGGTTGCCCAGATTGTCCGGGCCAATGATGCATCACTCAAAAAACGGTTCCAGGAGCTGCACAACCGTGCCCGTCTCGAGCGTGGTTTGACGACCGCCTTTAAAAATGAGACCACCGCAGAGGTGATGATGGCCCTGTTCAGTGGCTTGTCCATTCGTACCCTGCTTAACCCGGGCATGGACAGACAAGAGGTCGCAAAGTTACTGAAAAAGATGATGCGTGCGTTGTTAGAGGCCTGAGGCCTCTGGAGACCCAAGTCTGATCCGCCCCTTTATTGTTCATTCTACGACCAAGTTGCTGGCATGATCTTGTCATTTTTGCGACAATCGCCCCTGGCTGCAATTGATCTATATCAAATCAAAACAGTATCTTATTGATTTTCTTAGGAGCTGGCACAGCCTTTGCTCGATAGGGTTAGATTTTCCATTCATTCACATCTACCCAAAGGGGACTCGCCATGTTGACACTCACAGACAGCGCCAAAAAGGCCATCGGTCGTTTTATCAAGGGTTCAGATACCCCCGTTGCCGGGCTTCGTATTGCTGTGACCGGTGGCGGTTGTTCCGGGTTGCAGTACGCCATGTCCCTGGAAGAAGCAGCAAAGGAAGACGATATTCAGGTCGAGTCGGATGGTCTGACCCTTTTGGTCGATCCCTACAGCGCCCCCATGCTGAAGGGGGTGACCGTAGATTTTGCCGACAGCATGGAAGGCAGCGGCTTCAAATTTGAAAACCCTAACGCCAGCGCCAGTTGTGGCTGCGGCAAATCCTTTACAGCTTGATCGGGAGCAATTTTCATGTGGGACTATTCAGAAAAGGTCAAAGAGCACTTCTTCGCACCGCGTAATGCCGGGGCGGTGGAGAATGCCAATGGCATCGGTGATGTGGGCTCTCTCTCCTGTGGTGATGCCCTGCGTCTGACCCTCAAGGTCGATCCGGAGACCGATACCATCCTGGAGGCCGGCTTTCAGACCTTCGGTTGTGGTTCCGCCATCGCCTCCAGCTCGGCCCTGACCGAGATCATCAAGGGGATGCACATTGATGAGGCGCTTAAGGTCAGTAACCAGGACATCGCCGATTACCTGGATGGCCTGCCACCAGAGAAAATGCACTGCTCCGTCATGGGTCGCGAGGCACTCCAGGCTGCGGTGGCCAACTACCGGGGCGAGGCGTGGAGCGACGACCACGAAGAGGGTGCCCTCATTTGCAAATGTTTTGCCGTGGATGCGGTCATGATCGAGGATACGGTGCGCGCCAACAATCTGCGCACGGTGGAGGAGGTGACCAACTACACCAAGGCCGGTGGTGGCTGCTCTGCCTGTCATGAGGGGATCGAAGAGATTCTGATCAAAGTGCTGGCCGAGAAAGGCGAAACCTTCGATCCCAATGCGGTGGCCGGGGAGATCAAGAAGCCCCAGTCAGGTCTCAATAATCTTCAGCGCATTCGTCGTATCGAGGAGTTGCTGGAAGAGATTCGACCCAACCTGCAGCGGGATCGGGGTGATGTGGAGCTGGTCGAGGTGGATGGCAAGTATATCTACGTCAAGATGATCGGTGCCTGTGCCGGTTGCCAGATGGCGGCCACCACCCTGGGGGGCATCCAGCAGCATCTGGCCGAGGGGCTCGGTGAGTTTATCCAGGTACTGCCAGCGGAGGAGTTGGCCCGCCGTGTGAGCTTTGGAGGCTGAGGATGACTGAGGGCATCTATCTCGATAACAACGCGACCACCATGGTCTCCCCCGAAGTGGTGGAGGCCATGCTGCCCTTTTTCACTGAGCAGTTTGGCAATCCCTCATCGATGCACCAGTTCGGCGACAAAGTGGGCCGGGCGCTGAAGACGGCGCGGCAGCAGGTGCAGGCCCTGCTGGGGGCGGAGCATGATTCGGAGATCATCTTCACCTCCTGTGGGACGGAGTCTGACTCCACCGCCATTCTTTCCGCCCTCAAGGCCCAGCCCGATCGCAAAGAGATCATCACCACCGTGGTGGAGCATCCTGCCGTACTCAGCCTCTGCGAGTATCTGGAAAAGGATGGTTATACGGTGCACTACCTCAAGGTGGACAAGAAGGGGCGCCTGGATATGCGGGAGTATTACAGCCTGCTCTCCGACAAGGTTGCCATCGTCTCTGTTATGTGGGCCAATAATGAGACCGGTACTCTCTTTCCGGTGGAAGAGATGGCGGAGATGGCCCGCTCTGCCGGTGTCATGTTCCATACCGATGCGGTACAGGCGGTGGGCAAGCTGCCCATCAATCTGAAAGAGACCAACATCGACATGCTCTCCCTCTCGGGCCACAAGCTCCACGCCCCCAAGGGTGTCGGTGTGCTCTATGTGCGGCGGGGACTGCGCTTCCGGCCTCTGTTGCGCGGTGGTCATCAAGAGCGCGGTCGCCGCGCTGGTACCGAGAACAGTGCCTCTATCGTCGCCCTGGGCAAGGCCTGCGAGATGGCCATGGAGGCCATGGCTATCGAAAAAACCCAGGTCAGGGCCATGCGCGATCGGTTAGAACAAGGGCTGCTGGAGCAGATCTCCCACTGCTTTGTGACCGGCGATCCCAACAACCGCCTGCCCAATACCTGCAACATCGCCTTTGAATACATTGAAGGTGAGGCCATCCTGCTGTTGCTCAACAAGGCAGGCATCGCCGCCAGCAGCGGCTCCGCCTGCACCTCCGGTTCCCTGGAACCCTCCCATGTGATGCGCGCCATGGAGATTCCCT
>JBNKLG010000118.1:0-5377 GCA_050292235.1 Sedimenticolaceae bacterium
TAAACAGCACCAGGAAAGTGGCAAATGCCAGACCAAAGGCAATGGCGGTCGCCATGGGAATCAAAAATTGCGCCTGCAAGGAGGTTTCGAACAACAGCGGCATCAAGCCCGCAATGGTGGTCAGCGACGTCAGCAGTACGGCCCGCAAACGCTGGCAGGCAGCTTCGATCACCGCCTCTTTGACCGCCAGGCCTTTTTCCCGCAACTCTTTGTAGAACACCACCAAAATGATGGAGTCATTCACCACAATGCCTGAAAGCCCAAAAAGGCCGAACATGGACAGAATGGTCAACTCAATCCCCATCACCCAGTGACCGACAATGGCGCCCACCAGGCCAAAAGGGATCACCGCCATCACCACCAGTGGCCAACCGTAAGAACCGAACACCCAGGCAAGAACGATATAAATCATAGCCAAGGCAAAGAGTGCCCCCCGTTTCATGTCCTGCATGGTATCTCTTTGCTCCTCGGCACGGCCCGAGAACGACCAGGAGACACCGTATTTTTCCGCTATCCTGGGTAAGACGCCCTTCCGCAATTGGCCACGAATCGCATTGGCATTATTCACACTGCGATCCACATCCCCAAACAAGGTAATAGCCAGCTTGCCCTCGTTGTGACGCAGGGCCTTGAATCCACGACGTTCTTTGAGATCCAGCACCGAAGAGAGCTGGGTACTCTCCCCATTGGGCAGAAACAGATTGAATTCTTCTAACGCCGTCAGGCGATGACGTTCCGAGTCGGGCAACATCACCCGCACCTCGACCTCATCCTCACCTTCGGTAAAAATCTGCGCCAACTGGCCATCCAGGGCACCCCGTAGCTGCCGACTGACCTCCTCTACAGACAGTCCCAAGGCCTGACCAAAGGCATTGACATTAAAAATAAGCTGCTGACGACCATAGGGCATATCGTCTTCTAACCCATGCAGCCCAGCAATGCTACCGAGGGTTTCCGTCAAAGCCAGGGATGCGGCCTTGAGCTTGTCTGGATCATCACCCACCAGTTTGACCTCGAAATCCCGGGCAGGGTGTCCACCCTTGCGAGAAGTCAGGGTCAGATTCTCCAGCCCAGGAGGGCGATCAAAATGCTCACCCCAGAGTTTGAGAAAGGCCTCGTTACGGATATTGCGCTGATCCGAAGGCACCAACTCAACCACCACTGAAGCAAACTGCTCACCCTTCTGCCCAGAGCGAGCGTTAGAAAAAAAGCCCAGACCGTTGGACACACTGGCCACCTTGATCAGGCCACCACCCAGCTCTTTTTCCGTCGCGTAAAGCCCCCTCTCCACCTCAGCGATATAAGCCGCTACCCGCTGCGGGGGCGTACCAGCAACAAAGGTCGCACTGGCCACCACCACATTCCCCTCCACACTGGGGAAAAAGGTAAAACCCAGCCGCCCTCCTTTGAGCAAAGAAAACGCCAACACAAAAGAGGCCAACGCCAACGCAATGGTTGTGGCTGGCTGACGCACCGCCGAGGTGACCAGGGGACGAAAAAAGTTATCCCGAAAACGATTAAATCCATCATCCAAACGCTGGCGAAAGGGGCTTGGCTGTTGATGATGGATCTTATGGAAGCTATGTCGAAGATGCCCTGGCAGCACCAGAAAACTCTCAATCACCGAAGCGATAATGACGCAAATCACCACCAGAGGGATATCAAACAGGATCTTGCCAATAAAGCCACTCAGCACTAGCAGGGGAATGAACGCTGCAATGGTGGTAAGCGAAGAGGACATGACGGGTGCCAGCATGCGCCTTGCCCCACCCTCTGCTGCCTCCAGGGAGGCCTCACCCGTTTGATAATGAGCCAGGGCATCCTCTCCCACCACGATGGCATCATCGACAATAATCCCCAGCGCCATGATGAGAGCGAACAGAGAAATCATATTGATGCTGCCGCCAGCCAAATAGACAACAGCCAGCGTCGCCATGAAAGAAACCGGAATACCCACAGTCACCCACCAGGCCACTCGCCCGTTGAGGAACAGGAATAAAATCAGCACCACCAGCACCAGTCCGCCCAATCCATTTTTCAACAGCAGATTGATACGATCCTGAATCAACTGCCAGCCTTCGTCATAAACGGTCACCATCACACCAGCTGGCAAAGTTGGCTGAGTCCTGGCCAGCCAGGCTTCCATAATTTTGGCCGATTTCAACGAATCGGCGGTGGCAGAACGCATCAGCTGCAGTTCAACAGCGGGCTTGCCCTGATAGCTCATGCTGACCTGATTGGGTCTGGCTCGGCGCTCAATCTGGGCCACGTCACCCAGCTTCAGAAAACGTCCCTTGGCATCAGCCAGCAGAGGAATCAGGGCAAACTCATGCTCGGTACGGCGCTGGTTCAGAGTACGCATTTCGCGACCCACATCGTCGCGACCCAGGGTGCCAGCAGGCAGATCGCGGGATTCGGTCGAAATGGTGTTGGCAATTTGCTTCAGGGATAAACCCAGATCTTGCAAAGTGGCCATCGGCAACTGGATGGCGATCTCCTCCTCAGGCAAACCGGTGATGTTCACCTTGGCGATACCCCGATCCAGCAGCTCGCGCTCCATACGCCGCACCAAGGGACGCAACTCACGTATATCCTTGGCACCAGAGATCAATATGCGGGCGATGGGCTCATAGCGCACCATATGGGACACCTTGGTCTCCTCGGCATCCTGAGGCAGATTGCGCACCGAGTTGACCAGCTCTTCCACCCGATCACTGGCTTCGCCCATATCCGTCCCCTCAGGAAACTCCAGCGTGATGGAACTGATCCCTTGGGCAGAGGTAGAGGTCATCTTGTCGAGACCGTCAACATTCCGCAGGGACTGCTCCAGGGGTGTGGTGATGGAGCGTTCCACATCCTCTGAGCTGGCACCAGACCAGACGGTGCTGACCGAAACCATTTCGGTTTCGAAATTGGGGAAAAACTGCACATTGAGCTTGGCCAGGGCCCAGGCCCCGGACATCAGCATAATCACCATCAACAGGTTGGCTGCTACCGGGTGCTGGGCAAAGAGACCAACAAAATCATTCTGATGCTTGAACGGCTGATTCATTGAACAGGGGCTTCACTGGCACGGTCACGAATGCGCACCATCGGCTCGCCTTTCTCGCCACTGGGATTGGCTAACAAGCCCTGCATGGCATTGGGCAATTGCGTCGTGATCACCAAATCGCCGGCCTTCAACGCACCCGATGTCACCAAGACCAGAGTTTTGTTTTTATCATAATGGCGCTCACCAACGCGCTGCACCGTCACTGGTTCCAGACGATCATCCATGGTCAAACGGTAAACCCGGTCAGACCCATAGATAGCCTCCGGCGGCAACGCAACCACATTGTCCTGTGGCGGCAGAGTCAGATCGATACGCACAAAGCGACCCTGCTCCAGCCCCTCTGACGAATCCAAGGCAAACAGGGCTTCAATGCCACCCGTAGCCGAGGTAGCCTCCCCGGCCAATTGCATGAGCTTAGCCTTGATGGGATGGCCATCGACACGACCGGCGATCCAGAGCTCATCACCCCGTTTTCTGGCTTCTTTCACCTCGGCGATAAAGCGACTGGGCAATTGAGCCCGAACCACCATCGCATCCGTATCGTAAAGCTCCACCAAAGGATCACCAACCCGAACCCGTTTACCGGGTGAAACCAACACCTTGGCAATACGAGCATTAAAAGGCGCCCGAACCTGAGTGCGATCTAATTCCAGTTGGGCCTGGTCATAGAGCGCGGTCAGGCGGAGCTTCTTGGCCGCCAGCTCCGCCAAATCCGCCTCATGGGTCTGTAGCTGCTGCTCCCTGGCACGTAGGGTAATCCCTAAGCGCTCAGCATCCTGGCGTGTCTTATCCACGGAAGAATCCGATACCAGACGTTTTTTCACCAGATCTTCCAGGCGCCCCACCTCGGCTTGACCCAACTCAAAGAGTCGGCGCTCACGCTTTAGATTCTCCTCATTGGCCTTGTTGGCGGTACGACTGGCCAGCAATTTGGCTTCAAGCTCGGCCAAATCCGCCTTGCGTTGAGCCAATTGCAAACGACTATCCCGATCGTCCAGAGACACCAAGACAGCATCTTTAGTCACCACACTGCCCTCAATCACCTTGACTTGGCGCACATCAGCGGCTACCCCAGCGGTCAGCTGGCTGGACCAAAGAGACTCCACCCGACCATAAAGTGCCAGCGTCGGCGATTGGCGCTCAGGCACCGCCACCTGTGTTCTGACCGGCCAGGCCTTCTCCTTGACCGAGACCGGCTCGGGCTTGGGCTTGGTAGCTATAATGTAGTAACCGATGCCTGCAGCAAGGGCCAAGATAAGCAAGGGTCTGAGAAAAGACATGTTTAATCTGGAACTGGAAAAAGGTACCGAGGGAGTAAAACCTATAGAGTATGCAAAGTGAAAAAGGTTTCGTCATCTAAAATTTGTTTTCCCCCCAAGATCGTCCTGACAAATCCGTCATTTCACCCACTCATCGGCCATAATAAGCTCGCTTCTTCCTGACCAGAGAGATCCCATGCCCCCGATTCGCCAAGAGGATTTTATCCAAAGCGTTGCTGACGCCTTGCAGTTCATCTCCTATTACCACCCCCGGGACTACATCCGGGCCCTGGCAGCGGCCCATGAAACCGAACAATCGCCAGCGGCTAAAGACGCCATGGCACAGATCCTTTACAACTCACGTCTCTGCGCCGAAGGCCAGAGGCCTATTTGTCAGGACACCGGCTCCGTAGTTGCTTTCATCAAAGTCGGTATGTCAGTACGGTGGGAAACCGGTCAGAGCTTGGCGGACCTGGTCAATGCCGGAGTTAACCGGGCCTATACCCATCCAGACAACCCCCTGCGAGCCTCCATCGTTACCGACCCCCTGGGCAAGCGCCGCAATACAGGCAACAATACCCCAGCTATCGTTCATGTTGAACTGGTAGCTGGCCACGAGGTCGAGGTACATCTGGCAGCCAAGGGTGGCGGATCGGAAAACAAAGCCCGCTTCACCGTACTTAATCCCGCTGCCAGCCTGGCCGACTGGGTGGTGGACACCCTACCCATACTAGGAGCGGGCTGGTGTCCTCCCGGCATCCTGGGCATTGGTGCCGGCGGCAACGCCGAGAAGGCCATGGTTCTGGCCAAAGAGGCCCTGATGGAACCCATCGATATGCCCCAGCTCATGGCCCGAGGACCAAGCAATCGACTGGAAGAGTTGCGCCTAGAGATCTATCAGCGGGCCAATGCCCTGGGGATTGGTGCCCAGGGTCTGGGGGGACAGACCACCGTCCTGGATGTCAAAATCCATGACTTTCCGACCCACGCCGCTTCACTGCCCGTAGCGCTCATTCCCAATTGCGCCGCCACTCGCCATATCGGCTTCAAGCTCGATGGCAGTGGC
>JBNKLG010000119.1:0-5197 GCA_050292235.1 Sedimenticolaceae bacterium
TCTTAGATGAAATTTCCGAGCTGACCCTGGATCTTCAGGCCAAGCTGTTGCGTGTGTTACAGGAGCGTGAAGTGGAACGCCTGGGTGGTCGCCGACTGATCCGCCTGGACGTGCGGGTCCTGGCCACCAGTAACCGGGTGTTGCGCGAGGAGGTGTCTGCGGGTCGGTTCCGTGAAGACCTCTTCTATCGCCTCAACGTCTTTCCCATCACTCTGCCTCTGTTGCGGGATCGCCCTGGTGACATCCTGCCTTTGGCCCGGCATCTGTTGCAGCGTTTTGGCGTTGGGCGTCAGTTACAGCTGTCAGAGGCGGTGGAACAACGTCTGTTGGCCTATGCCTGGCCTGGCAACGTGCGTGAACTGGAAAATCTGATGCAGCGTGCCCTGGTGCTGACTGAGGGGGATCAGATCGAAGAAGAGGCGCTCATGTTTGAAATGGAAGAGGGTGTGTCAGGGGCGATGTTGGTCAGCAAGCCAGACGGAGATCTCAATGACGATTTGCGCGATGTTGAGGCGCAAATCATTCTCAAAACCCTGCAGGAGAACAACGGAAGCCGCAAACAAACCGCTGAGATCCTGGGGATCAGTGCCCGTACCCTGCGTTACAAGATGGCCCGTATGCGTGATGCGGGCTTTGATCTTTAGGCCGATCGGAGTCAGTCATGGCAGTGAATAACGTCGATCAATTGCTGGCCCAAATGCGGGTCATGACGGCCCAGGCACGTCAGGAAGTCCCGGTAGCAACCGAACAGACCAATGGCTTTGCCCACCTGTTATCGGAGTCTCTGGATAAGGTCAATCAGCTTCAACTCAGCAGTGCAGCCATGGGCGAGGATTTTGAGCTGGGGCGGGGCAATTACAGTCTGGCCGAGGTCATGATTGCCAAGCAAAAGGCCAGTTTGGCATTTCAGGCCAGCGTTCAAGTGAGAAACAAGTTGGTAGAGACCTATAAAACCATTATGAATATGCCGATTTAGTACTTTCGCTGAATCGTACGCATAGGGGCATTGTTGTCGGCCCGTAAGATCGACAACCCTTCGCTGAACTCAGTGAGAACACCATGGCAGATCTGGCAACCGCAACCCATCAACCACCCGTAGGCGGTGTTCCCAATTCGCCTTCATTGACCCGCAATCCCGTGGTACGCCAACTGGGCATGATGTTGGGTATCGCAGCCAGTGTGGCCTTGGGTGTGGCAGTGGTGCTTTGGTCGATGAACCCCTCCTATTCGGTGCTGACCGGTAGCCTGCAACAACAGGATGCCTCTCAGGTGCTGGAAGTGCTGCGTCAGGGGAATATCGAGTATAAAGTTGATGGCGCCACGGGTTCGGTCATGGTGCCCAGCGCCAAACTGCAGGAGGCCAAGATGAAACTGGCCTCCGTTGGATTGCCCCGTGGTGATGGGATGGGTTTTGAGCTCTTGCAGCAGGACCGCAGCTTTGGCAGCAGTCGCCTGGTTGAGGCTGCCCGGTATCAAAAGGCGATGGAAGGGGAACTGGCCAGAACCATTGCCACCATTGCCAGCGTGCAAACGGCGCGGGTGCATCTGGCTACCCCAAAGCGTTCGGTATTTGTGCAGCCGCGCAAGGTGGTCAGTGCCTCGGTGGTGGTAAAACTCTATCCCGGTCGGGTGTTGGATCGGGGACAGGTGGATTCTATCGTGAATCTCGTGGCCTCTGGCGTGCCGGAGTTGGAGGCCAGCCGGGTTACGGTGGTCGATCAGAAGGGGAATTTGCTCAGTGGTCGACAAGATGATCGTGCCATGACCATGAGCACTCGTCAGTTTGAATATACCTCAACCCTGGAACAGCATTACAAACACCGGATTGAACAACTGCTGGCGCCGGTGCTGGGTGCGGATCGGATACGGGCAGAGGTGACTGCTGATATCGATTTCACGGCTTTGGAACAGACCGCTGAGCAATACAATCCGGATTCTCAGGCGGTACGTAGCGAACAATACAGTGAACAAGGTAGCGCGTCTGGTAGCGTTGGCGGAGTACCTGGTGCCCTGAGCAACCAACCTCCAGCAGCGGGTAGCGCGCCAGAACAGGCCGGTGGTACGGCCGGTGGCAGTTCGGGGGGGGCAGCTGGAAGCAGCAGCAAGAATACCCTGCGCAATTATGAGGTGGATCGCACCATCAGCCACAGTCAGCAAAAGTCAGGACGTTTGCGTCGCCTTTCCGTCGCCGTGGTGGTCGATGATCGTGTCGTGCCCGGTGACAAGGAGGGTGAGGTCAAGCGCATTGAGCGGACGCCGGAAGAGATTGATCGCATTGCCCAACTGGTACGCGAGGCTATTGGCTACAATGTGCAAAGAGGGGACAGTGTGAAAGTGATCAACAGTGCCTTCATCGTTCCGCCTGAACCTGAGCCTCTGCCTGAGGTGCCCTTATGGGAACAGTCCTGGGTGATGGATTATGCCAAGCTGGGTGGTGGATTCCTTTTGGTGTTGCTGTTGATCTTGCTGGTATTGAAGCCCACTTTGCAGAAGATGACAGCCAGTATGCAGTTGGCCGCCTCCCAAAGTGTTGGTGCCGGTGCCGTCGCTATGGCTGGAGAGGGGGGCGGCATGATGGCTGGAGCCAGTGGCGATTTGCGTTCTCAACTCATCAATAATCCCGATGAGCCGTTGCAATTGACCGGTAAAGAGAGTTATGAAGAGGTATTGGATGCGGCGCGTCATTTGATTTCAGAGGATCCCAAACGCGTGGCACAATTGGTGAAACAGTGGATCGCAGAAGGCAGTAATGGCTGAGGCAGCTGACAAAACCAATATTGGTCATATTAGCGGCATTGAACGTGCCGCTATTCTCTTGCTGGCATTGGGTGAAAAAGATGCCGCTGAGGTACTCAAACACCTAGGCCCGAAAGAGGTACAGGATCTGGGTCTGGCCATGGCCGGGTTGAGCCGGGTGGATACCACCCAAATGCACGAAGTCATGCGCAATTTCGTCGAAATGATCCGCATGCAGACCAGTCTGGGCATTGATTCTGACGATTACATTCGTAATGTGCTGACCAATGCCTTGGGTACGGACAAGGCCTCGGGCGTTATTGATCGCATTCTGCTGGGTAAAAACTCCAAAGGTCTGGAACAACTGAAATGGATGGATGCCCGGGCTATTTCCGAGCTGATTCGCCTGGAACATCCGCAAATCATAGCGATTGTCCTCTCCTTTTTGGAAGGAGATCAGGCCGCTGCGGTTCTCACCACCTTCAGCGAACGTCAGCGCTCCGATATTCTGATGCGCGTGGCTACTCTGGAAGGCATCCAGCCTGCTGCTTTGCAGGAGCTGGATGGCATTCTGGATCGTCAGTTCAGTGGCAACCAAAATGTCCAGCAATCCATTCTGGGTGGGGTCAAGACTGCGGCCAACATCCTCAACTATATGGAAGGTTCCATTGAGTCCAAGATCATGGACGACGTGGGAGAGAACGATCCAGACCTTGCCCAGGAGCTGCAGGACAATATGTTTGTGTTTGAAAATCTCATCGAGGTGGACGATCGCGGCATTCAGACGCTATTGCGCGAGGTCTCTACCGATCAGTTGCTATTGGCCCTGCGTGCCGCAGATAGCGATCTTAAAGAGAAGGTCTTCAACAACATGTCCAAGCGTGCTGCCGAAATGCTGAAGGATGACCTGGAGGCAGCGGCACCAGCAAAACTGAGCGACGTGGAAGGGGCGCAAAAGGAAATACTGGCCATTGCCAAACGCATGGCTGATGCGGGCGAGTTGGCGTTGGGAGGTTCCGGTGGGGACGAATACATCTGACGACGACCCCATCATCCGTAGTGATGATTTTTCGCGCTGGACCCCACCCAGTATGGGCGGGGGAGGGGAAAAACGCCCCATGGATATCTCCCCGAAAAATGTACGTATGCCAACCGCTGGTGACCTGGAGGCATTGCGTCAGGTTGCTCGTGCAGAGGGGCTGGCAGAGGGCAGGGAGCAGGGCTATCGAGAGGGATTGAGAAACGGGGCCAAAGAGATTCAGGACAAACTGGCACTGTTTGAACAGTTGTTTGAGGCCCTGGAGCACCCTCTGCAAGAGTTGGACGAAGAGGTCGAGGATGCCTTGACTCAGTTGGCCATTGTCATGGTGCGCCAGATGTTTCGTCGTGAAATTCAGCTGGATCCATCGCAGATCGTGGGTGTGGTGCGCGAGGCCTTGGCCGTCCTGCCAGTTAACTCCCGACATGTCAGTCTGCATCTGCATCCTGATGATGCCAAAATGGTGCAAGAGGCATACAGCTATGCGGGGAATGAGACCAACTGGCGTATCGAAGAGGACCCCTCCCTCACTCGAGGTGGCTGTCGTGTGGTGACCGATAGTTCCCGGGTGGATGCCAGCGTCGAGTCCCGTCTGGCAGCGCTGATTGCGCCGTTGATGGGGACAGATCGGGGTCAAAAGACAGGGGGGGAGCAGGAAGACTCGAGGTCATGAGCAATCCCCGGTTGGTACAGCATCAAAAGAGATGGGCCAAAAATCTGGCACAACAGCAGGCGTGGTTTCGGCAACCGCCCTCTTTGCAGGTAGAAGGCAGTCTCAGTCGTATGGTCGGCCTGACCCTGGAGGCGGTTGGCCTGCGCGCAGCCATCGGTGCCCAATGTGAGATTATCGGTCCCCATGGTGGGGCCATCGGTGCGGAGGTGGTGGGCTTTGGTGGAGAAACCCTTTACCTGATGCCGACAGGAGATCTTCAGGGCTTGGAGCAGGATTCCCGGGTGGTGCCGACCGGCAGGGTGGGCGAGGCTCATGTAGGTGATGAGCTGCTGGGGCGCGTTATCGATGGTGCTGGTGAGCCCTTGGATGGCAAAGGCCCCATTCAAACCAGACACCGCCGTCCTCTGACGGGTCGTCCCATTAACCCCCTGGAGCGCGATCCTATTCGCAAATCACTGGATGTGGGCATCCGGGCCATTAACGCGCTATTGACCGTGGGTCGTGGCCAGCGGCTGGGTCTTTTTGCCGGTTCAGGTGTGGGTAAAAGTGTGCTGCTTGGCATGATGACACGCTACACCACCGCCGATGTGGTGGTGGTGGGGTTGATTGGCGAACGTGGCCGTGAGGTAAAGGAGTTTATCGAAAATATCCTTGGCGAGGAGGGTATGGCCCGTGCTGTGGTCGTGGCAGTTCCGGCGGATCATGCGCCCCTGCGCCGTATGCACGGTGCCATGCTGGCCACCAGCATC
>JBNKLG010000120.1:0-5098 GCA_050292235.1 Sedimenticolaceae bacterium
TTAACAGGGTCAATTTCTCTTCTTCGGTGATCAGCGCATCCTCGGTCTGCTTTTTCAGGCCAGCTTCGGCCAACTGAGTCAGCAGGCGTTCCGTCGGAATACCCACATCTTCAGCAAGTTGTTTTACAGTCACATCACTCATGTCTTGGTCTCCCAACAGGACGCTGCCTTGGATTCAGTCTCACCCGGTCTCTATTATTTATTCGAACCAGGGCGCCCGAGCCGCCATGATCAATTGTCCAGCCCACTCCTCGTCCATATCATCCAGCACCATGAGTTCATCAATGGACTGTTCCGCCAGATCTTCCTGGGTACAAATACCGATAGCCGCCATTTTGAAGGCCAAATCCCGATTCATACCCTCCAAAGCCAGCAGATCTTCGGCAGGCTCAACCCGGTTCTCTTCTTTGGCAATGGCCTGGGTCAGCAGGACGTCCTTGGCTCGATCCCGTAGCGAAGTCACCAGTTCTTCGTCAAACTCTTCGATCTGCAGGAACTCATTCAGGGGCACGTAGGCCACCTCATCCACCGTAGAGAAGCCCTCTTCCACCAGAATGGTGGCGATCTCTTCATCGACATCCAGCTTATCCATGAAGCCCTGAATCAGATTGCGAACCTCCTGCAGATTTTTCTCTTCCGCCTGATCGACGTTCATCACGTTGAGGTCCCAGCCCGTCAGTTGGCTGGCAAGGCGTACATTCTGTCCACCTTTGCCGATGGCCTGGGACAGATTTTCTTCTTTGACCGCGATATCCATGCTGTGGGAATCCTCATCCACCACGATGGAGACCACGTCTGCTGGTGACATGGCATTGATGACAAACTGAGCAGGGTTATCATTCCAAAGAATGATATCCACCCGCTCGCCATTGAGTTCATTGGAGACCGCCTGAACCCGAGAACCGCGCATGCCGACGCAGGCACCTACGGGATCCAGCCGGGGATCGTTGGATTTGACAGCGATCTTGGCGCGGGAACCCGGATCACGGGCCGCCTGGACAATCTCAATCAGTCCCTCACCCACTTCCGGCACTTCCAGCTTAAAGAGCTCGATGATGAGCTCAGGCAGAGTACGGCTGACGAAGAGCTGTGGACCCCGCAGTTCCGAGCGCACTTCATAGAGGTAACCACGCAGGCGGTCACCAATGCGGACCGATTCACGGTTGATCAGATGTTCACGACCGATGAAAGCCTCGGCATTGCCACCCAAGTCAAGAAAGACATTGCCTTTATCAACCCGTTTGACGATACCGGTAATGAGTTCGCCAACATGATCCTGATAGGCGTCGACCACCTTGGCCCGTTCGGCCTCACGCACTTTCTGCACGATAACCTGCTTGGCAGCCTGGGCGGCGATGCGACCAAACTCAACAGACTCCGTGGCCTCTTCAAGAAAATCACCAACCTGGATATCGGACTGCTGTTCGCGGGCATCACTGAGGCGAATTTGACTGTCAGGAAATTCCAGGCCAACCTCTGGATCGAGAGCCTCATCATCGATCACCTCCCAGCGGCGAAAACTGGCATAGTTACCGGTTTTGCGGTCGATTTCCACGCGAACATCGACATCCAACCCCGATTTTTTGCGGGTTGCCGAAGCCAGGGCTGCCTCCATAGCGTCAAAGATGACCTCTTTAGCCACGCCACGCTCATTGGAAACGGCATCAATAACCAGAAGAATTTCTTTATTGTTCATGCAGTCAGTCTCACTTCACTGAAACCCAATACCCTTACATCTCCGGCACCAGCCGGGCACTTTGAATCACGGACAGAGGCACCCGATACGCCTCGCCATCCGAAGACAACAACACCTCATCATCTTCCACGCCACCCAGCACACCCTGCAGCTTGCGTCGCCCCTGCCACTTGCCCTGCAGCTTGAGCACTGCTGCATGACCGCTGAAACGACGAAAATGGTCAACAGTAAACAGGGGGCGATCCAAGCCCGGCGAGGAGATCTCCAGGTGATAATTCTCATGAATCGGATCTTCCAGATCCAATACACCACTCAGCTGGTGGCTGACAGCACCACAGTCGTCGAGGGTGATACCCGTTTCCTTATCAATATAGATCCTCAACACACCGGGGCCACGCTGACCACTGATGTATTCGAGACCCACCCATTCGTAACCCATAGCTTCCACCACCGGCTGCAGAGATCCATTAAGGCGGTTATTTACAAGGGCCATATCATCAAAAGCCATAAGTAAAAAAAATGGGCCATAGGCCCATTCGTTTACACCCTATTGCCAACGAGCCTGGTAAGAACGCTGAAACAAGGCATTAAAAAAACCCCGAAGCCGGGGTTCATCGAAATGGTAGCGGGGGCTGGATTTGAACCAACGACCTTCGGGTTATGAGCCCGACGAGCTACCAGGCTGCTCCACCCCGCAATCGATCAGAGCATGTTACCAGCCGATATCCCTTTGGGCAAGCCCGAACTCACTTTTCTTTTGGAGCCAGGGTATCCCTCTCAACCTCCCCGACGCATCGGTTTGCCGTCCGCCGCGCGTTTTTTGCGCATCTCCTTAGGATCAGCAATCAGGGGCCGGTAGATCTCTACCCGGTCGCCATCCTGGAGTGCGGCATTTTTCTTGGCTGCCTTTCCAAAGATACCAACGTCGGCCTTGGCCCAGTCGATATCGGCATGGCGATCCAGAATACCGCTTTTGTTCACGGCCTCTTCCAGGGTCATCCCCTCATCACCCTGCACAGCCAGGACCGTTTGAATATCAGAAAGCGCGTAAACCACCTCAACTTGTAATTTCTCATTTGCCATAGAGTTTTGTCGCCCTTTTACAGAAAGCATCCACCAGGGATTCCACCACCTGACTGAACAATGTACCAAAAGCCTTATCGATCAAGGCCCCGGCAAACTCAAATTCCAGATTCAACTCTACTTTGCAGGCCTGTTCATTCAATGCCGTAAATATCCAGGCACCCTGCAATCGTTTGAAAGGGCCTTGGTGCAGGCCAATCTCAATGCGACTGAACTCCGTCAGCTTGTTACAGGTCGAGAAGCTCTTTCTCATGCCCATGCGGCTGATTTCGATCTCGCCACAGAGTTCATCATCTTCTCGGGATAGGAGACGACTATTAGAGCACCAGGGCAAAAATTCCCGATAGGCATCCACATCATTAACCAGTTCAAACATCTGACGACTGGTATAGGGCACCAGCGCCGTCTTATAGACTCGATTCAACCCAACAACCCCAATTCATTCAGAAATACAAACACCAAAGCAACCGGCGCCAGATAACGGGTAGCCAGATACCAAAGCTGAAACATGGACTCCTTTTCCATAGCCAACTCCTCTTTGGCCGAAGACTTGCTCATACGCCAGGTAGCAAAGATCGACATGGCCAGACCACCGATGGGCAACATGAAGTTGGTGGTCAAAAGATCCAGCATATCGAAGACGCCGTTTTTTTTCTTGTTGCCCAAAAATTCAAAGTTAAAGGCCCAGTCATTGAAAGACAATACCGTCAGCAATCCCAAGAACCAGGTGATGGCGGCCACTAATACAGAGGCCCGCCGCCGCTGCATATCATGGTTCTCCACCAGCCAGGCCACCGCTGGCTCAATCAATGAAATGGCTGAGGTCCAGGCAGCAAACACCAATAACACAAAAAACAGCGTAGCGAACAGACTGCCGAAAGGCATCTGACTAAAAGCGATGGGTAAGGTCTGAAAGACCAGCCCAGGGCCCTTGCCCGGTTCCAATCCGTTGGCAAAGACAATGGGGAAAATCACCATGCCAGCCAGCAGCGCCACCAGGGTATCCATCACTGCCACCGTCAAAGCCGTTTTGCCAATGGAGGTATCGGAGGGCAGATAGGAACCATACATCATGATGGCCCCCATCCCCAGACTGAGGGTAAAAAAGGCGTGCCCCAGGGCCGTGAGCACACCGCCAGTACTGATCTTGCTGAAGTCAGGATAAAAGAGAAAGCTCAACCCCTGACCGAAGGCACCCGTCGTCATGCTATAGCCCAGCAATACCAATAGCAGCAAAAAGAGGGCTGGCATCATGATGCGCACCGCCCGTTCCAATCCAGAACGAACACCACGAGAGATGACAAAGGCATTCATCACCATGAAGAGGCTATGCCAGGCGAAAAGCTTTACCGGATCAGCCAGCAGACCGCCAAACAACTGGCCGGAGGTCTCAGCATTGAGTTCAACCAACTCCCCTGAAACCGCCTTTCCCACATAGTCCAGCGCCCATCCGGCTATCACACTGTAATAGGAGAGAATCAGTACACCCGCCAGCACGCCAGCCCATCCCACCAAAGACCAGAGGCCGGTGCGATCCTCCTCATGGGCCAGGGTCCGCATGGCGTTAATAGGGCTCTGCCGACCACGACGGCCCAGCATGACCTCTGAGATCATCACTGGCAACCCTACCAGAACGACACAGCCCAGATAGACCAAAACAAAGGCACCGCCACCGTTTTCACCAGCGATATAAGGGAACTTCCAGATATTGCCCAGACCGACCGCCGAACCGGTGGCTGCCAGGATAAACGCAAAATGAGAGGACCATTGCCCATGGATGGATTGTCGCATCGATTGTCACTCCCCCTTTTACAGCATCTACCGCATTGTCCGGGATTCGTCCCCTCGCCTCAAGAAGAGGAATCCCGCCCATCGGTTCAGCTCTGAAGTACAATGCCCGGTTATGACAAAGAAAAACCAAAAAGCGAACAGCAACAGCATCGCCCTCAACAAAAAGGCCCGTCACGATTATTTCATCGAGGACAACTACGAGGCCGGTATCGCCCTGCAAGGCTGGGAGGTCAAAAGCCTGCGCGCCGGAAAGGCCCAGTTGGTAGACAGCTACGTCTTTATCAAAGCGGGCGAAGCCTATATCTCCAACCTGCTGATCACCCCTTTGCAAACCGCCTCCACCCACATCAATCCCGAACCCACCCGGGTACGAAAACTGCTGCTGCACCGCCAGGAGATCGACCGCCTGCTGGGTGCTGTCGAGCGTAAGGGCTACACCCTCATCGCCCTCGCCCTCTACTGGCGCAAAGGCAAGGTCAAGATCGACATCGGCCTGGCCAAGGGCAAAAAACAGCACGACAAAAGAGC
>JBNKLG010000121.1:0-5032 GCA_050292235.1 Sedimenticolaceae bacterium
TAAAGCACGACCGCTTTGAAAAAGATACAAAAGCACTTCAAGGAAGCCCAAAGAGCGCATCTGTATTATTTTATATTGACGTTTCAGGAATAGATGATCTCTATAGTAACTTAAAGGATAAAGTAAAGATCGAAAAAGAGCTAGAAACAACATGGTATGGTATGCGTGAATTTTATATTAGAGACTGCAATGGGTATGTTTTGGGGTTCGGTGAAAGTGAACAAAGAAATTGCACATAACAAAATCGTTCAACGAATCGTTCGTGCGGGACCGTTTGCAAAATAAATCCTTTACGTTTAAACAGAAATCAGGCTCTCTCCTCTTGCCTATGCCATTTGTGCCTACAAAGGTGAAGTATGGCCTGTCCGATACGGATTGAATACGCCGACACTCTGTATCACGTCACCTTAGGGCGACAGGCAAGAGGAAGGCGTCGTATTGTGAATTTGCCGCCAAAACTCGAGAAGCCGTTGAGGATGAATCGGCCGGGCCGATAGGGGCTGGAAAGACCTGAGCCCGGGCCGGGTGGAGTCTGGACAAGCGAATGCAGGGCTGTTTGCAGCTGTTGAAGTGGCAGAGTCGGGTGGTATTTCATCAGCAAGCTGAGTGTTGAAGGTCGGGTTGCATTTCGCGAAAATACCCCCAGATGATGGGTTAGGTTTTAACCCCACAATTTTGGAGCCTGATACACAATGAGAATCCTGATGTTTTTAGCGACCAACGCCGCCATTATGGTGTTGATCAGCATAGTATTTCATCTGCTTGGCTATAGCGGCGTTTTACAGAGCAATGGCGTAGATCTAAATTTGAATGCACTGTTGGTCTTGTCGGCCATCATTGGCTTTGGCGGTTCTTTTATTTCCCTGTTTCTGTCCAAATGGATGGCCAAGCGCAGTATGGGTGTCTATGTGATCGAGTCACCTGCTAACGCCGAAGAACACTGGCTGGTTGAGACGGTACGCCGCCAGGCGGACAATGCCGGTATCGGCATGCCGGAGGTGGGTATTTTTGAGGGTGAGCCCAACGCCTTTGCGACCGGTTGGAATCGGAACAGTGCCCTGGTGGCGGTGAGTACCGGTTTGCTGCACCAGATGAACCGGGATGAGGTGGAAGCGGTGCTGGGCCATGAAATCAGTCATGTGGCCAATGGGGATATGGTGACCCTGACCCTGATTCAGGGGGTGGTGAACACCTTTGTGGTCTTCCTCTCCCGAGTGGTTGGCCATGTGGTGGATCGGGTTATTTTCAAGACCGAAGAGGGCCATGGTCCAGCTTATTTCATCACTTCCATTATCGCTCAGATTCTGTTGTCGGTTCTGGCCAGCATGATTGTGGCCTGGTTCTCCCGTCGGCGGGAGTTTCGTGCCGACGCTGGTGGTTCGGATCTGGCCGGTCGGCAGAAGATGATCTCAGCCCTGCAGCGTTTGCGGGCGGCCCATGAGCCCCCCCCCATGCCGGGTGAAATGGCAGCCTTTGGTATTTCCGGTGGTCGCGATGCCGGTTGGAAAAGGTTTTTCATGACCCATCCACCACTGGAAGAGCGCATCGCCGCGCTACAACAGGCTGGCGGAACTGTCGAAAAACAGGGCTGGGGCCGCTAATCATTACCGGCCTGTTTTGGGATGAAAAGGCCAGCCCGGTTGACTAAGTCTCTCCTGGGCTGGTGGCTCTGGATGGCGGCACTGATGCCGCTGTCCCTGGCCTGGGCAGATGAAGCGGCATCCCCTCCTCTTTGTGAGGCTTATGTCTATTCTGGCCGGGCCGAATTCCTCTTTCCCGTTCTGGATCTGGATAGCTGGCGCTGGTTTCGTCAGGAAACCCCGGCGGAGTCGCTGGAATATGGCTGGGAGGTCATGGTTCCGGCGATCCGCCCCCGGCACGTCTTTGGGTTTTATCTGGCTAAGCCACCTGGGGCAAAGCAGGAAAATGGTGACCTGAAAACCCTGCTGGATCAGACCAGTTGGAATGCCGCCAAACTGCATTACGGGGCTGATGAGACTGTGCAGTTGGAGATTTTGCCGCAACTCAAGCTCTCACTGGATCTGGAAGAGGGGGGCGTTGTTTTGGGGCTGCTTGGGGAGGCGGGTGTCCATGCCCTGTTCCAGTCGAAGCCCACAGAGGTTCGTTTTAAGTTGGTGCACCCCGATGCGCTCTATTCTGCGGAGTGCGTTGCCCAAGTTCGCTATCGCTTGCCCAACGAATAAGTGTTGGTTCCTGCCTGGACCGAAGTGATTTCAATCCGTTCCCAATTTGGCAATCCGACGCCAGCTTTGGGGGAAGGGCTGTTCATTCTCTTGTGGTAGTAAACAGATGCCCACAGAGAGTTTGGCCAGATTATAGGCAATGAGATCGATGGCACGTTGTTCTGCTTTCATGACCAGGTTGGAAGAGGGGGCCACCAACATGGGTTTCAGGCGCTCTACGCCCAGAAGGTGCGCTGGCGTGCCATGGAAATGCCGGAAACAGACCCGAACCCCCAGCGGTTTGAAAGCCTGCATGGTCTTCTCAGCCAGATCGCCGGCGGTGATAGCCTGGGTGGTATCAAATGAGAGAATGAGACCAGTGCCCGTCATGCGATGCGCACGCAGCTCTTCGCGTAGAATTTCAACCCGTTCAGGGTGTTGCAGCAGGTTGTCGGATAGGGTGATCAAAAGGACTTTTGGCGGTACCTCCTGACGATGTTCCGCTAAACGTTGTATGGCAAGGTGTAGCAGATGGTTATCGAATTGCCAGCTGAGCTCGTGGTCCTGTAGCTGTTCCAGTAACAGTCTGACCGGTATGGGACGGGCTTGATTGGGGAGCGACAGATGGGCCTGTTGCCATTCATATGAGGCGGAATGATCAGTGCCTTGTAAGGGCTGATAGCTTAATGTCAACCGCTCACCCAAAAAGGCACGTTCTCCTTTACGCAGAGAGTTTCGCAGCAGCTGTTCCAGCACCTCCTCTGTGCCACTGCTGGAACCGTCAGGGCGAAGCTGGGTCATGCAGTCAACCTGAGCCTGGAAGATTAATTGAGCGGCATCCGCGGTCTCTTCATCCAGGTTGGTACTGCCGACTTTGATTTTAATTTCTGGATGCTCCTCTGTCAGGGTATGTAACAGGGCGATAAAACCGGCTGCGACAGCACTGGCCTGTTCATCACGACGGGTGAGCAAAAGACCGAAGCGGTAGGGCTCCAGTTGCCCCAGGAGATCGCCGTCTTGTAAATGCTGGAGCAAATGGTTGAGAAGACGGCTCAGCCAGAGTTGTGCTGTCGCTTCATCGCTGGGAGGGATGGCGCTGGTGTCCAGATGGAGCGTAACCAATCCCATGTATTCATTAATCCGGCTGGAATTGAGGGCCTTATTGACCAAACGGAGAAAGGTATCCCTTTCGATCAGGCCGGTATTGGGATTCAATCGAGCGCCACGGGTTTCCAGCAATGGACGCTTGCGCATGGCCAGAACCTTTTGCACTTCGTGGTAGGCCAGGTGGGCCAGATGGAAGGGGCGGGGTGGTTTTGCCAGGAGACGCTCCCGGTCGATATCCAGGAGGGCGACTTGCTGGTTGATGGTGAGCGGGTTGGCCAGATAAATAATGGGCGTAAGCGTCATATTGGGCAAAAGTTTGAGTTCCTGGCTCAATTCCCAGCCTTTCAGGTTGGGCATGTCCAGGTCCAGGAAAACCAGATCCGGGTCGATGTGCCTTGCAGAAGCAGCGACCAAATCGGGATCGATGAAACTGTATACCCGCATGCCCGCTCCCCGTAATTGTAGACTGAGAGAGTCGGCTTGATTGGGGTTGGCCTCGACGACAATGACCGGTACCCCTTGATTGGCGGTTTCAACCTGACTGAGAATCCATTGCGCCAAATGTTGGGCGTTGCTGGGTAGGCATTGATAGCCTTGGGCGCCTGCTTTTTCGGCCAGGCGATGCTGTTCTAACCTGTTATCACTGCCCAGCAGCAAGAGCATGGCACGTTCGCCCTGTTGCTCATGCAGTAAGGCTTTCAACTGTGAAACCAGTGCCTCATTCAGGTTCTCCATCAGTTCGATGTCCAGAATGACCGCATCCGGCCGTACGCTGGCGATGTCTTTGATCAGGTCGTCAGGATTCTTGGAAATGTTGAGGGCGTAGCCCTGTTGTTCCAGCGCTTGATGAAGACCATCGGGCAGCCGGGTTGGCTGTTGGGTGAGCAGGTAGAGAAATTGTGTGGCACGCAGGCGGCGCTGGCGGGCAAAGGCAACCTGGTCGTCGCGGTAGGCCTGCTCCAGGTCGCTGATATGCAGTTGGAGATCGGTTTGTTCTGAAGGGCCAAACTCATTGCGTTCGGCCAACAGCTGGCAGAGATCCGCCAAGCGACGTGTCGGTGTTTTCAGCGCTTTGAGATTATGGTGCGCAACCAGATTGGCCTGTCGAGTGGTGAGTCGGCCCAGTCGTTGCCGGGCTTCGTGATTTTGACAGGGTGGCGGATCACCGGTCGTATATTGACGAAGCAAGGCCAGATTGGTGGCAAAGTATCCAATGAAAATCTGTTTGGGGGGGATAGGTAACTGGTATTCGTCACTGACCATAGGATTTTTCCAGAGGATAGAAGCGATTGGCATTTGCCTTAAGGTTAGCAGGCTGTCAGCAGGTTATTCAGTTCATTGGAGTATTTTTATACCGGATGAAGACTGTGGTCAGCCCCCGGCCGGCGGGCCAGGGGGTGGAGGGGAGAAATGGATGAGCACCAAACCAATGGCATTCACCTCTGTTAGAGGATCTCGTTGGCATGGTCAGCCAAACGGGATCGCTCACCGCGCATCAGGGTGATGTGGCCGCTGTGCTCCCAGCTTTTGAACAGATCCACCACATAGGTCAGCCCCGAGGTGGTTTCCGTCAAATAGGGGGTGTCGATTTGGGCCAGGTTGCCCAGACAGACGATCTTGGTGCCAGGGCCGGCGCGGGTGATGAGGGTTTTCATCTGCTTGGGGGTGAGGTTCTGAGCCTCATCCAGGATGATGTATTTATTGAGAAAGGTGCGCCCGCGCATGAAGTTAAGTGAATGGAT
>JBNKLG010000122.1:0-4862 GCA_050292235.1 Sedimenticolaceae bacterium
TGGACTTTGCTGGTGCCCGCCTTGTTGCGCTTCTCGGGAGCGATTGGCCGAGGATCTGAACGCCCGTAACCTGCGTATTGCCCGTGAGCGTCTGGCCGAGCTGGAGGCCGAACGCGACAACGGCAACCTGACCCCTGATGCCTTCGAACAGGCCAACCCCGATAATCCGGAAGGCAGGTCGATCCTCGCCCGCTCCTATCTCTATGACGATGCCATTCAGGAGCAGTCTCCGATGGCGGAAGGGCAAAAGTCCGAGGGGGAACCCACCGAAGAAAAGGGCGCAACAGAAGCCAAAATCAGCGTTCGGGTTGAACTGGGTCCCAAATTGCAGGCGCAGGTCTCTGCTGACGACACGCTCTTCATTTTGACCAGATCGTCCCATAAAGACGCACAATTTTCGCCATATTTGTAGGAGGCCAGTCCTCTGGCCGATTCTCTCGGCGCCTCTCCTTCGAGGGGGCTCTATGCGATCACGCCAGGATGCGCTACGCTCAACCCATCAGCTCAGTAGGGTGGATAAGCGAAGCGCATCCACCATGAGAACTGCCCCCGCATGGCTACAACCAACAGACCCCAATCGCCGATGAATCCATCCCGAATATCCACCTGGAGTGCCATGGCCATCCTGACGGGTGTGGTCATTTTTCTGCTGGTGGTGTTGGGCCTGCATCTGGCTCAGCCTGGTTACGACCCCCGCCATCAGTTGATGAGTGAGCTTGCTCTTGGTCCCCATGGCGAACTGATGCTGCTGGCTTTTTCCGGGCTCTGCCTCTCTTTTCTCGGGCTGTCGGCCGGGATGGTGGAGTGGGGCGGGCCTTTTGCCTACAGGGTGTTACTGGGGGCTGCGGGTCTCTTGTTTTTGCTGGCGGGGATTTTTCCTCTCGGCAAGACCGCTGTCATCCATATCAGTGTCATTGCCATGGCTTTTGTCACTGCGGTGTTGGCCATCTCTCTCCTGCCCAAAGCGGTTGCTGAGGCAATAGGGCCGGGCTCTCGACTGCTCTCCTGGGTATTGGCTACAGGCGTTGCAGCCAGTGTGTTTGCGGGACAGGATCTGTTGCCTATGGGTATCGCCCAGCGACTGGCGGCGGCCTGTTTGCTTCTCTGGCTGGGGGTGTTGGGCTGGCGACTCTATCGCTCAGGCCGTTCGTAGCGGAAACAATCCCTGATCGTCATCATTCCGGCAAGCGGGTAAGATAACGCCATCTAGGACTTTTGTTGTATTGCGATTGGAGATTTCATGGGCATTGTCCGTATTCTTCTGCTGTTGGTGATGGTGATCCTGGGCGGGGCCTTTGCCATGCTCAATCAGGCGCCGGTGACGCTCAACTACTATTTTGGTGAATATACAATGCCGCTGGCACTGCTGTTGTTGGGTATGCTGCTGGTGGGTGCTTTTCTCGGGGCGCTGGTCTCTATGCCGGCCCGTTGGCGGTTACGCCGCGAATTGAGTGCGGCTAAGCGCAAAAATCGTCAGGCTGAGCCCGCTTCTGGGCAACCAGAGGCGACCAAGGAATAATTTATGCAAGAGCTGCTGTTCCTGCTGTTGCCCTTGGCTGCTGCCTCCGGTTGGTATTCCGGGCGTCGCAGTCGGCAACAGAAGGTGGCGGGGCCAGCGGCGGGTAAGGCCTATTTCAAAGGGCTCGATTTTCTGCTCAACGAGCAGCCGGACAAGGCCATCGATGCCTTTGTCGAGCTGTTGGAAGTGGATGAGGATACGGTGGAGACCCATCTGGCCCTCGGTACCCTTTTTCGTCGCCAGGGCGAGACCGATCGGGCCATTCGTATCCATCAGGGTCTCATCGCCCGTCCCAATCTGAACGGAAACCTGAGGTCCCAGGCTCTGCTGGAGCTGGGACGTGATTATCTCAAGGCCGGGGTCTTCGATCGCGCCATCGGTCTGTTTGAGGAGTTGCTGGAGCAGCGTCTTTTGCAGGTGCCTGCTCTGCGCAATCTGCACAAAATCTATCAGGCGACCCGAGAGTGGGAAAAGGCTCTGCAAACGGCCCTGCGTCTGGAAGAGTTGGGTGAGCCATCCTTGCGGGTGGAGCGGGCGCACTATCTGTGCGAGATGGCTCTCATGGCTGCCGATGGGGTGGCGACGGTGCAACACCTGCGTCAGGCCCTCTCCATCCACCCCCAATGTGTGAGGGCCTCCATCGTGCTGGGGCAGGAGTTTCAGCGTCGGGGCGATCAGCATGAGGCGATCAAACATTTCGAGCGGGTACGGGAGCAGGATTTTCTCTTTTTTGGCGAGGTGGTCAGGCCGTTGAGCGATGCCATGCTGGCCCTGGGTCAACGGGAGCGTTTGCAGCAGGTGTTACGCGATGCCGCCGAGCGCCATGGCGATACCCGTGCCCTATCTGCACTCTCTGCTCTGGTACGGGAGGGGCAGGGCGATCAGGCTGCTGTGGCGCTGGTTCAAAATTTTCTCGATCGCCACCCTGGCCTCAAAGGGATGCAACAGTTGGTCGATTTTCAGCTGGCCAGTCCCGCCACCACAGATCGCGATTTGCTGCTTTTGATGCAGACGGTGATCCGGCGCATGCTGGATGCCGAATATCCGTACCGTTGTCGCCGATGCGGTTTCGATGCCCATCAGCTGCACTGGCAGTGCCCCAGTTGTAAGGGCTGGGGCGGCATGAAACCCATGAGCGGCAGCTATTGTCTGGAATCGAGCAAGACTCGGGAATTACTCATCGATAAGGTCTGAATGTCTGAATTAACCTCCCTTTCTCCCCAAAACGCGGCATCACGCATCATCGTTGCCCTGGATTTCCCCGATCGCGCCCAGACTCTGGCGCTGCTGGACCGGCTTGAGCCGGGCAGTTGCCGGGTCAAAATTGGCAAGGAGCTCTTTACCCGCTGCGGTCCTGAGTTGGTGGCCGAGGTGCAGAAGCGGGGGTTCGAGCTCTTTCTTGATCTCAAATACCACGACATTCCCAATACCGTGGCAGCGGCCTGTCGTGCGGCAGCGGATCTGGGCGTCTGGATGGTCAATGTTCACGCTTCGGGTGGTAAGCGCATGATGGCAGCAGCCAGGGAGGCGATGGCATCGGTGTCAACGCCGCCTTTACTGATCGGTGTGACTATCCTGACCAGCCTGGGGGGCGAGGATATCGCCGAGGTTGGGTTCCAGGGCGAGCCTCAGGAGAATGTCCGGCGGTTGGCTGCGCTGGCTGCTGATGCGGGACTGGATGGCGTGGTTTGTTCTCCCAAGGAGGCCTCGATGCTGCGAGGAGCCTTGGGTAATGACTTTCTGCTGGTGACGCCGGGCGTGCGTCCCGGTGGTTCGGCAGGCGATGATCAGCGTCGTACCCTGACCCCTGCCGAGGCGATCCAGGCAGGCAGCAGTTATCTGGTGGTGGGCAGACCCATTACAGCGGCCCCCGATCCGCTGGCCAGTCTGGAGGCCATCCGGGCCGAGGTGGCTTCTGTCCTGGTCTGATCAACCGCTAAAAGCCCACTCTCTATAGGTATAAATATTGTCTTTAGCCAGCTTTTCCCGGCTGTGCTACTGTGCTCAGGCTTCAATTTTGATAAATCTGCGCCAGTTGGGCGCGATGCCAACCTAACTCCCAGGAGATTTCTCGACATGATCAAACCCGTCGGTTCCGATGAACTCCAGCCCTTGTTCGTTTACGACCAGGACAAGCACCACGCCTTGATGCAGGAGGCGGAGTCTCTGCCCTCCGTGGTGATCAGCTCCCAGGCCGCCGGTAACGCGGTGATGATGGGCGGTGGCTACTTCACCCCCCTCAAAGGCTTCATGAACGTGGCCGATGCCATGGGCTGTGCCGAAAAGATGCAGATGACCGATGGCAGCTTCTTCCCCGTGCCCGTGCTCTGCCTGCTGGACAACGTCGATGCCATCCAAGGTGCCAAGCGCATCGCCCTGCGTGACCCCAACATGGACGGCAACCCTGTGCTGGCCGTGATGGATGTCGAAGCCATCGAGACCGTCAGCGACGAGCAGATGGCCACCATGACCGACAAGGTCTATCGCACTCAGGATGCCGAACATCCCGGCGTGGCGGCGTTCAATGGTCAGGGTCGTATCGCCGTCTCCGGCCCCATTCAGGTGCTGCACTTCTCCTACTTCCAGGATGACTTCCCCGATACCTTCCGCACCGCCGTGGAGATCCGCAACGAGATCCAGGAGCGTGGCTGGAGCAAGATCGTTGCCTTCCAGACCCGTAACCCCATGCATCTGGCTCACGAAGAGCTGTGCCACATGGCCATGGATCGTCTCGGCTGCGATGGCCTGGTGATCCACATGCTGCTGGGCAAGCTGAAGCAGGGCGATATCCCGGCCCCCGTGCGTGATGCGGCCATCCGCAAGATGGTGGAACTCTACTTCCCACCGAACAGCGCCATGGTCACCGGTTACGGTTTCGACATGCTCTATGCCGGCCCGCGTGAGGCCGTGCTGCACGCCTACTTCCGCCAGAACATGGGTGCCACCCACTTCATCATCGGTCGTGACCACGCCGGTGTGGGTGACTACTACGGCGCCTTCGACGCCCAGACCATCTTCGAGGAAGAGGTGCCTGCCGGAGCCCTGGCCATCGAGATCTTCAAGGCTGACCACACTGCCTACTCCAAGAAACTGAACAAGGTGGTGATGATGTGCGAAGCGCCGGATCATACCAAAGAGGACTTCGTACTGCTCTCCGGCACCAAGGTTCGTGAGATGCTGGGCAATGGCGTTGCGCCGCCGCCGGAATTCTCTCGCCCTGAGGTGGCCAAGATTCTGATGGATTATTATCAGTCTCTGAACTGAGGGCCCTAAGAGCTGTTTTAATCCAGTAGGGTGGATAAGCGAAGCGCATCCACCATCAGCAAACGCTGTCATGGTGGAT
>JBNKLG010000123.1:0-4393 GCA_050292235.1 Sedimenticolaceae bacterium
AACGATGTCCTCTATGGTGGTCGTGACAATGACACCTACCGCTTCAACCTGGGCGATGGCCACGACATCATCCAGGATGAGAGTGGCAATGATCAACTGGTGTTTGGTGTCGGCATTGATCCATCGGCAGTCACAGTAAGTCGAGAAGGTACCCATTTGGTGCTGACGATTGATGCAGACAACAGCGTGCGTCTTAACTATTGGTACAACAATACGGCTGGTGCTTATTGGATAGAGAACGTGGTCTTTGCCGACGGTACGGTCTGGACCAAGGATGACTTGCATCCCATCGGTCTGGATACAAAGGGAACGGAAGGTGATGACACTTTGAGTGACGTTAGCACCTATGACGACAAGCTTTCCGGCTTGGGCGGTAACGATACCCTCAGTGCAGGCGGAGGCAATGACACGCTTGATGGAGGATCAGGTAACGACAAGCTCTATGGCGGAGCGGGTAACGATGAACTCATTGGTGGAACTGAAAACGATGTCCTCTATGGTGGTCGTGACAATGACACCTACCGCTTCAACCTGGGCGATGGCCACGACATCATCCAGGAATATAGTGGCAATGATCAGCTGGTGTTTGGCGCTGGCATTGAGGCAGAAGAGTTGTGGTTCAGTCAGAGCGGCAACAACCTCAACATCCAGCTCATCGGTACCGACGAAGGCATCACCATCAATAATTGGTATGCCAACAGCAACTATCAGGTCGAGCAGATCGAGTTGAGCGATGGTTCTGTCTTGATGGCCAACCAGGTCAATCAACTGGTCTCCGCCATGGCGGCCTTTGAGCCACCTGCCTTGGGTGAGACGGAACTCTCCACCCCTGTTCGGGATGAGTTGCAGCCGGTGATCGCTGCGGCTTGGTCCTGATAGCCTCTTCCCCGGATATCGCTGAGTCATCAGCGGTGTCCGGGGATTCATTGAGTTCCGTTTATCGTCTGTTCATGCGCGCAAGCCAACTCCAAGTTGTGTGGTGAGTATGGTGTATTAAAATTTTATCGATCAATGGGTTAGTCTACTTGATCTGCACCTTGATTTCGTCATCGTTCAGCGCAATAGGGTTCTGGACGTTCAATCACCGTTTTCAGGATCATCCAGCGAAGCGATGACTCGCCGCAATAGATCGGCGTCAGCTTTGTCCTTAAGGAGACTTCGTGTTCGCAGAGCAGTCGAACGACGTGATTGACGTCCTCCCAGGTGGCAGGGCGGGCATACTCGGCTGAGCCTTGATGTGACTCAACCCTTTTGCCGACGAGCCATTTCCAGAACTTGCTCAGCATGCCATTTCTCCCAGTCCAGGTTAGCTTCTTCATGGGAGCGATAGCGAAACACACCCTTGGGAATGCGTGTGGGGTGGCGAGCCATTCGTTCGACCCAGGCTCGCTCTTGGCGCGTAGGCGCTCTGGCTGCGCCCAAAGGGCGGCGTTTTCTGGTGCCAATCTCACGCATTGCGTATTTTCCTCCGGTGATTGACCGGGACTGAGCCCGCCGTTTGTGACGAAATCCTGAAGCTCATGATAGTACCGGGCTCAAGTGCCAGGGGTAGCCCCAGTACCTAAAGTCCGAGTCTGCCCAGAGTTGTTGCGATGCCCATTGAGCTTCCTTTGCGGGTGATAGCGTTGATGGTTAGGGTATCGCATCCTGTCGTTGATGAATATTCTGGAAAGGCAGAGAGATCTGCTGTTTACGGTCTTTGGGAGTCGCCATTTAATGCCATTGAGATGGCATATTTATTGTCCATAACTACAATATGGTGCTATTTTAATGGCATGTTATGTAGTATCGATGTTTTTGTGGAAGGGCGATGGCAAACTGCCGCCAGCTTCGAGGCTTGGGCGGGGCGGGAGGGTGTCGGTTATCGGGGTGGTGGTCTCTTCGAGTATGACCTGACGTTCGCCGCAAACTACCTGGGGCGTGCTGATGCGGCTGTTTCTGTGCGCTTTCCCGTCGATTTCGCCCATCACAGCATGGAACACTGGCCAGCCTTTCTGCTGGATCTGTTGCCCGCTGGCGCTGCGCGCCGTGACATCCTGAACCGCTTGCAACTGAGTGACGGCCCTGCGGCAGACTGGCCGTTGTTGCTGCAAGGTGCGGGCAATCCCGTTGGCCATCTGCGAATTACAGAGGCGGTGATTGAGCCGCCCCCTATGGCCCATCCCGGTTTTGCACGAGCGGAGGTGGTTCAGCGCGGCGACAGCTTTATCGAATACGCGCACGAACAGGGTGCCAGCGTCTCCGGTTCGAGTGGAGCGCAGGGCGATGCCCCAAAGTTTCTGCTGGTTGAGGACAATCATGGCCGATGGCATGCTGATTGCGCATTGCCCGATGCACGGGTGGCACGGCATTGGCTGGTCAAATTTCCGCGTGGCAAGGCGGAATCCGATAAGCGCGTCCTCAGGAATGAGCAACCCTACTACGCGGTTGCCAAGGCAGTGGGGTTAACGGTGGGAGAGCCACTGCTGTATGAATCCAATACCCTGTTCATCCCCCGTTTTGACCGTGAGGTGACAGGTGGTGTGGTGCTACGCCACGGGCTGGAAAGCCTTTGCTCCGCAGCCGGGATCGCCGAATTTGGTGCCCATCCCACACTGGATGAGTTGCTGGCCATCATTCACCGCTACAGCGATGCGCCCCAGGAAGACATCATTGAGTTTCTGCTGAGAGACATACTCAATGTGGCGATGGGCAATACCGACAACCATCCGCGCAACAGCGCCTTGCTGAAACGGAATGGTGCCGTACGGCTCTCCCCACTCTACGACTTTGCGCCCATGATCCTGGATGACCAGGGTATCGCTCGCTCATGCCGCTGGGCGAAACAGGACGCCGGGGGCAGGCCCGAGTGGGCGGCAATCGTTGCGGAGCTGGCGCTGGATGGCGTGGATAATCAGGAGGTGGCCAGACGGGTCGCCCGGTTTGCCCGCCACATTGATCATCTGGATGTCACCCTGTTGGCCCATGGGGTCGATCAGGAACTGGTGACTCAACTCAAAGGCCGAATCGAGACCGTGCAGAGCCGTCTCGCGGCATTCAGATAAAGGAGATGGTGGCGTGAAGCGTAAACGCACCCCCGAACAGATTGCCGAAATGCGCGCTGCATTTGCCCACGACATTGCGGAAGGCAGTCTCAGCCTCTCTGAGGCCACGCGAGCCATGCGCCATGTCGTCGGCAAGACCATACCGGAGTACGCCCGAATGCTGAAAATCTCACAGCGCACCCTGAGCGACATTGAAAACAAAGCGGGCAATCCGACGCTGGAAACACTGGAAAAGATTGCCCGACCTTTCGGGTTGCGGGTGATCTTTGCGCCTGTGCAGGCAGATGAGAGAGGCCGGGGCTGACCTTCTTTGCAGCTCCGGAAATGGCAGTAGGGCAGTTCAACCTGAATGCCTCGGTTAACCGCTGAAATGTTATTTAGGTTGAAAAAAACCATGTCCAGCCTCAAATTGGAGATAACTTACCGATTTTTGGAGTGATTCCGATCATGAGAATGGACCGTTTGACGACCAAGTTCCAGCTGGCTCTGGCCGATGCCCAGAGTTTGGCGGTGGGGCGCGATCACCAGTTCATTGAGCCTGCTCATTTGATGCTGGCGTTGCTGGATCAGGAGGGCGGTTCTGCCCGAGGGCTGCTGACCAAGGCTGGGGCTAATGTGAACCGGCTGCGCTCTGGGCTGGGCGAGGCACTGGATCGTCTGGCCTCTGTACAGGGCGGAGCGGACAATCTGCATATCTCCAATGATCTCAATCGCTTGCTGAATCAGACCGACAAGCTGGCACAGCAGCGCAAGGATCAGTACATCTCCTCTGAGCTCTTTGTCCTGGCTTCGACCGGTGACAAAGGCACTGTGGGTGAGCTTCTGAACCAGTGCGGGGCCAGTCGCACAGCAGTGGAGCGAGCCATTGATGAGCTGCGTGGCGGCCAGTCGGTGGATGATCCCCAGGCCGAGGAGCAGCGGCAGGCGCTGGAGAAGTACAGCATCGATCTGACCGAAAAGGCGGCTCAGGGGCGGCTCGATCCGGTCATCGGTCGTGACGATGAGATTCGCCGCGCGGTGCAGGTGTTACAGCGCCGTACCAAGAATAATCCGGTATTGATCGGCGAACCCGGCGTGGGCAAGACCGCCATCGCCGAAGGGCTGGCCCAGCGCATCATCAATGGCGAGGTGCCGGAGGGGCTGAAGAACAAACGTCTGCTGTCGCTGGATATGGCGGCCCTGATCGCCGGGGCCAAGTTCCGTGGCGAGTTCGAGGAGCGCCTTAAAGCGGTGCTCAACGATGTGGCCAAACAGGAGGGCAACATCATCCTCTTCATCGATGAGCTGCATACCATGGTGGGGGCCGGCAAGGCCGAGGGGGCCATGGATGCGGGCAATATGCTCAAGCC
>JBNKLG010000124.1:0-3947 GCA_050292235.1 Sedimenticolaceae bacterium
CCAGGCGCACATTGACCGCCAATCCGGCACTTTGACTGGCCCCGGCTTCGGCGGCGCTGGCCCCCTGTTTTTTGGCCTCGGCCAGCAGATCGGCCACCACCTGCTGAATGTGGCCCTGTTGCCCGCGCATATCCATGGATTCACTCATAGACTGGTTCCTCCTACGGTCAGCTCCTCAATGCGCAAAGTCGGTTGCCCCACCCCCACGGGCACGCTCTGGCCCTCCTTGCCACAGACACCAACCCCCAGATCCAGCTCAAGATCATTCCCCACCCGACTGACCCGGGTCAAGGCATCAGGGCCATTGCCGATCAGGGTGGCACCCTTCACCGGCGCACCGATACGGCCATTTTCGATCAGATAGGCCTCGTTGGCGGAAAAGACAAATTTGCCCGAGGTAATGTCCACCTGACCGCCGCCAAAGTTAACGGCATAGAGCCCCTTTTTGACCGAAGCGATGATGTCGGCGGGATCGTCCTCCCCGGCCTCCATGTAGGTATTGGTCATGCGCGGGATGGGCAGGTGGGCATAGGATTCGCGCCGGCCATTGCCGGTGGAGGTCGTGCCCATGAGACGGGCGTTGTGGCGATCCTGCAGATAGCCCTTGAGCACACCTTTTTCGATCAGCACCGTGCGCTGACTGGGGGTGCCTTCGTCGTCCAGGGTCAGGGAGCCGCGCCGATCGGCCAGGGTGCCGTTATCCACCACGGTACAGAGGGGTGAGGCCACCTGTTCACCAATGCGACCACTGAAGGCGGAACTGCCCTTGCGGTTGAAATCCCCCTCCAGACCATGGCCCACTGCCTCATGCAGCAGAACGCCAGGCCAGCCGGGACCGAGCACCACCGTCATGCTGCCCGCCGGGGCCGGAATGGCCTCCAGGTTGACCAGGGCCTGTTTTACCGCCCGCGCCACATAGCCGCGCCAGCGATCCTCCTGCTGCAGCACATCCAGGGCAAAACGGCCACCGCCCCCACAACTGCCCTGCTCTCGCTGGCCCTTGTTTTCAACGATGACCGTCACATTCATTCGCACCAGCGGCCGGACATCGGCGCTGAGCCGGCCCTCGCCATCCAGAATCAGCACAATATCCTGGGCCGCCACCAGACTGGCAATCACCTGCTCAACCCGGGAATCGGCCTTACGGGCGGCCTCGTCGATCTGGCGCAGCAGGGCGATCTTGGCCTCGGCATTCAGACTGGGCAGCGGGTCCAGATTGGCATAGCGCAGCGGTGGTGACGCGACGCGCTGAATTGCCACCCTCTGAGACTGTCCAGCCCGGGCAATACTGGCCGCCGCCCCTGCCGCCTCCAGCAGGGGCGCCATGCCCAACTCATCGGAATAGGCAAAGCCGGTCTTCTCGCCACTGACAGCGCGCAGGCCCACACCCTGTTCAATGTTAAAATTGCCCTCCTTGATGATGCCGTCTTCCAACACCCAGGATTCCAGATGGCTGTATTGAAAATAGACATCGGCCAAATCGACATCAGGTTGACGCAATTGATCCAGGACCTGCATCAGCTGCGGGTCACCAATATCTGCCGGCTCCAGAATGAGGCTCCGGGCCAAATCAAGGGTTTCACTCATGGGCTCTCTCAATCTTGCGCGGGTACAGCATCGCCCCGACAGCGATGGTCCAACGCGGGAAAATGACGACGGGTGGCTCGCAAATAATCCAGATCGATCTCCGCGCTGACCACGCCGCTTCCATTCTGGGCCTCAGCCAGCTTACGCCCCCAGGGATCAACCACCATACTGTGGCCATAGGTTTCACGTCCACTGAGATGAAAACCACCCTGAGCCGCCGCCACCAGATAGCTCAGGTTCTCAATGGCGCGGGCACGCAGCAGCACCTCCCAGTGGGCCTTGCCGGTATAGGCAGTGAAAGCAGCGGGCAGACAGAAAAAATCCACCGGCTGCCCGGCCATGAGGCGACGAAACAGCTCGGGAAAACGCAGATCGTAACAGATCGCCAGCCCCAGGTGACCAAAGGGGGTCTCCAGAGTCACCAGCTCCCGGCCCGGCTCGAATACGGCGGATTCCCGATAGTGCTCGGTGGCGTCCGGCAGATCGGCATCGAACAGATGAATCTTGTCGTAGCGGGCCTGTCGTTCTCCCTGATCATCAAATACCAGACAGGCAGCACGCACCCGCTCACCCTCAGTGCGCATGGGGATGGTCCCCCCCACGATCCAGACCCGCAGACGCCTGGCCAACTGGGCCAGAAACCGTTGAATCGGACCCTCACCATCGGTTTCAGCGATACCCAGCTGATCCTGATCCCGCTTGCCCATGAGGGCAAAGGATTCCGGCAACAGCACCAATTTCGCCCCCGATGCCACCGCCTGTTTGACCAGCCGCTCCGCCTCCAACAGATTGGCTTCCAGTTTGGGGCCTGATGCCATCTGAATGGCGGCGACCCGATGTTTATTGTCACTCATGTTCGTTTGGGGAAAAGCCGTATCCGGTGATATCAGCCTTGGATTGTCGCATGAATTCCAACCGCTGTGCGTCTGCCAAGACCCTACTTAAAGAATCAGCTCATGCTACTCTGCCCGACGGATTCCGCTGCTCCTGCGATGCAAACCCATGGGTAATCTCGGCAAACTCATCCACCACGACCATGATGATGAAGGCCCCTTGTCGGTCTATCAACACGGCCAGCAGCGCTTTCTGACCTTTGGCAACAGCGTCGAACAGAGTGCCATGCAGATCGATCGGCCAGAACAACTGGTGCATGTCTACACCCAGGCCATGATGCTCGGCCTCTTGCTGACACCCGTCAAACGCGCCCTGGTACTCGGCCTGGGTGGAGGCAGCCTGGTTCGCGCCCTGGTCGCAGCCAATCCGGGGATTCACATCGATGTTATCGAACGCCGCACCAAGGTCATCGAACTGGCCCGCTGCTATTTTGCCCTGCCCGGTCTGGCCAATATCCATATCCACTGCGACGAAGCAGCAAACTTCATCACCAAAACCCAACGGCATTACGACCTGATATTCGCCGACCTCTACCAAGCCGAAGGCATCGACCAGACCCAGCTACAGAGCGACTTCATCGCCCGATGCCGCCAATGCCTTTCACCTCAAGGCTGGCTGCTGAGCAATCAGTGGTGCAACAAGCATCAGGAGGCCAATCAGGCGCACCGGACCCTGCAATCGGTATTTGGCGAGTCCCGCCTGAGTCTGCATGTGAAGGGCGGCAATGTGCTCAGCTACAGCCATGTCGGTGAACTGCCTGCCTTGCACAAAAAGCGTTTTCTCACTAAAGCAGAGACCCTGGGTAATCGGTTGGGCATTCCGCTGCAAAAGCTGGCCCGCAACTTTTGGCGACAGAATGTGGAGGTATTGAAGATTTGCGCCCTTCAGTCGGGCCAGTAGTCTTTGTGTTTGGCGGCGGTAGGAAGCAATGAATCTTTTGATCAGGGGAATCGCAACTACCAATATGACATCGATAATTGCCAGGATGAGGCATGCCCAGCTTGCTACGAATTGAATACGCTTGTGCCCCGCATCACGTCACCTCACGGGGTATTAGGCAAGAAAAAAACCCTATGCCCCCTGGGAAGCTGCCCCATTTTGGGCAGCGTCCTTTTTCTTGAATTGTCTGCGCTGAAGCCCGAAATGAAGGGAAGAGAGTCCGTCGCTGTTGGTGGTATAACCTTTGGTTATCATCAAGTTAGCGCTTGACGGAGTGATAATATCCCGTTAGCCTCAACAACCAAATTGATTGGCACTGGTCTGATCTGACCACTGTCGTATTTCCCGCAAGGAGGCAACGTGTTTCCCTCAAAAAGCGCTACCCTGATTGCCTCGGCCATCGCCCCGGCGACTTTGTCCGCCACTGAATCGAACGTTAGGAATAGAACATGAATCTTGGCCTCAAAGGCATCCTGGCAGGCCTGGCCCTCTGCGTAGCGACAACGGCCTGGGGAGGCTACCCTCTC
>JBNKLG010000125.1:0-3509 GCA_050292235.1 Sedimenticolaceae bacterium
GAAGGCACCCGAAACCTCCATATCACCCGATTTCACGGCGATGCCCTGACCAAAGCTCTGGTAGACGATGAGAGCCCCAAAAGCAGCAAAGAACACCCCGGGCCCCACTTTGGCAAGCACAACGGACACCCCTGGCAAAGAAAGCTTACCGCGGTTGTCCTGTTCGCAGGGCAGCAACACAAAGAGACGGTATCCGAAATAGATGGCCAACCCGCCGATGCCAACGCCGATGAGGCGTTCAAGCATCCGCAGCAGAAAGAATTGATTGAGATCAATGACGTCCATGGGCACCTCACAGCATATTGATTCGCGTGAACGGTAGGCATGCAGCAGCGCAATAATGCGAATTGGGACAGTGGTTGGCGTGCAAATCAGATGGGTATAGCGTTGGGCAATGATCTCGTTGAAAAAGTCAGGCAGCAAGAGATGTAGGCCTTCGATATGGCGCCGAGGCATTGTTAAATAGATTAGGATAAACTCGCGGCAGCGTCCACTAACCAGTCACTACCTGGAATAGTGTATATTACCCAAAAAACAATTCGAACGGAGCCCCTGTATTCATAATGCGGGTGTGGCTCAGGACGATTCGGTTGAGGAGGGCAATGTGACCGCCGGAGACCTGCCTGCCAGGGCGCAAGCCAGGCCAGCCTCTTGTCCCAGTTCAAGCGAGGTCAAGGTTTCGTGGGCCAGAAGGCGGCCGACGGTGTGCTCCTCATCCACTACGGTTGTGGCTCCGGCCGCCGTCAGTTCATGGCATGACCTCTGAAAACGACTGCGCACCAGCAAGTGGGCCTGGGGAGCCAATGCACGTACGGCGGCCGTGATATCCCGCGCTGTGCGGGGATCGGGAACCGTCACGACAACCGCCTGGGCGTGTGAGACACCGGCATGGACCAGCACCTCGGTGTTGGTGGCGTCACCGATATGAATGGGCAGCCCGGCCGCCTTTGCCTGGGCGATGGATGCCGGGTTGAGTTCGAGGATGGCGGGCGCCAGCCCGTTGTCCCGCAGGGCGTCGCTGACCTGCCGACCGGCGGGACCATAACCGATGACGATGACGGCCGGATGGACGGCAGTCTCAGCACCCTCCGCCTGCTGCGCCGGCGTCGAGCCGCGGCCGGGAAATCGTCGTAAAATTGCATCGGTCAGCGGCAGTGCGTAGCTGACCAGATAGGGTGCCGCAAAAAGTGAAAAGATGTTCGTGGTGACCACCAGGGCAAAGAGCGATTCCGAAATCAAACCACCCTGGTGGGCGGTGGTGGCCAGCACGAAAGAGAACTCCCCGATTTGCGAAAGGGCGAGGCCCGTGGCCAGGGCGTAACGTTTCTCCAGACGAAAGACCCTTCCTACGGTATAAATAACCATGGTTTTCAGGGTGATGATGCCGAAAACTGCAGCCATTGCCGCAACGCCATAGTGGAGCAGCCAGGCCGGTTCCATGAGCAGCCCGATGGAAGTGAAGAAGAGGGTCACGAAGAGGGTGCGCAAAGCACCCACGTCAGAACGAATCTGGGCGGCGAAGGGGGATTCGCCCAGCAGCATGCCGGCCAGAAAGGCCCCCAGGGCCGGCGACAGGCCCACGGCATGCGAAGCCCAGGTGGATCCCACCGCAGCCAGGATGGCCAGTAGAATCACCAGCTCCCGATTGGCATACAGCCCACCGCTGGTGAGAACTCGCGGCACCAGCCAGTAGAAAATGAGATAGAACACGGCCACCAGACCACCGGCCGCCGCCAGGGTCTTCAGGATGCTGGTGAGGACTTCGACGAGCGTGCCTCCACTGGCCATGATGGTCAACATGAGGACCAAGGGCACCACGGCGATGTCCTGGAGAAGTAAAATCCCCAGAGCCGTCCGTCCATGGACGGCGTCGACTTCGGCACGATCCACCAGTACCCGCAAAACCACTGCCGTAGAGCTCAGGGTCACTATGGCCCCAATGGCCAGCGCTTGGGTTAGGGGCCCGAACCACACGGTAGCAAGGGCACACACCGCCACAGTGACCGCGACCTGGAGGCTGCCGCCGAATAGGGCCACCCTGCCCAACCGCTTGAGACGCCCGAAGGAGAATTCCAGTCCAATGGAAAAGAGCAGAAGGGCCACACCGAGCTCAGCCACATCCATGACAGCGCGGGTATTGAAGAGCAGTGGCCCTAAAAGGGTGCCGGCCAGAAGATAGCCGACAATGGCGCTCTGTTTGAGGCGTTGAGCGACAGCACCGAGCACAAAAGCAGCCCCCAGCAGGAGCAGCACTTCCATTAGCAGCTGCCAGAAATCCATATCACCCCCTTCGCGTCCGCAGGCCGGCAGATCCAGCAATGCTGAAAACCAGCGTGGTAAACGCAGCCAGCTTTTTAAGAACTCCGGCCATGACCTGCCCCGCAAGGAACATACGTTGGCCACCGCCAAGGTTTCCCCTATAGGGTATCAAGCGCAGCCATCAACTTGGGTACCGTATCCTTGGGGCTGATCTTGTACCAGCAGGCGCTCAGTCGGCCCGTTTCATCGATCAGAAAGGCCGAGCGCAGGACGCCCATGTAGACCTTGCCATAGAGTTTCTTCTCGCCCCACGCGCCGAAGGCCTCCGCTATTTGGTGGTCGACGTCGCTGAGGAGGGGGAATCCCAATGTGTACTTATCATCAAAACGCTTCTGCTGGTTGGACGTGTCCGGGCTGATCCCGAGAACCGCCACCCCTTTGGCGTTTAATTCGGGCAGTGCGTCCCGCACCGCCTTGGCCTGGTTGGTTCACCCGCTGGTGTTGGCCTTGGGGTAGAAGAAGAGAAAGCGTTTACGGCCGTTGAAGTCATTCGAATCGACGGGCACGCCGTTCTGGTCTAGGGCCTCGAATGCCGGGGCAGCATCGCCGGGGATCAGCGTTGTCATGGTAGCCTCCTTTTTGGTAATAGCCGAGGTCATACGGCTGGTGCTTTAGATTAGGTAAGCACGCCGACACCGAGAATCAAGCCTTCCAGGGATCGAACTCCGCCGGCAGCAGACCGATGATCTCCGGTCCCGTCATACTATAGAGGTCGTAGTTGATGTCCAGTTGCTGGATCACGTGAATAAAGCGTCGCAGGGTGCCGGGGACACCTTTTCTGGCCTGGGAGCCCCGCTTGGGTTGGCCGGTGAGGGAGTTGAAATAGAGCTGATGGGCAGCGGCCAGGATGCCGCGGTTGGTGATGAAATTCTGACGACCGGCCAGTTCACTGCAAAACTGGTTTTCACTGTTGGGCCGAGTACATAGCAGCAGTGCGGACAACTCCTCCCCCAACCCATAAACGCTATGCACCAGAAACGCCCCTGCCAGCAAATGCCGGTGACCGTAGCGATAGTCGGGTATGAGAATATGGCGATAGTCGCTGCCGGGTCTGCGATTACCGGCAGTATCCGGCGGGCAGACCTGATCGAAGTAAAACAGCGCCAACCAGGTCCAGAGGCCGACCCCGGACTCGACTTCATCCGCGTCGATCCCTTCCAGCGCACTGTCAAGATAGAGTGCCGCGTCCA
>JBNKLG010000126.1:0-3248 GCA_050292235.1 Sedimenticolaceae bacterium
CACCGCCGGGCTTGGGTATCTCTACCTTGCGCACCGGCAGCGGCTGGTATCGACCTGACAGCAGTTGCTCCTTGATTTCGGACCAGATCATATTCTGTAAGGAACAAGCTACAGTTTTCTAAGCTGCCTATGCGGCAGTGAACGCTGGGCTGGCTGGAGTTGCGGCGGCACCCAGTTTCTAAGCTGCCTATGCGGCAGTGAACCAAATCAGACCGGATTGGTTACATCTGATGATTTTCTAAGCTGCCTATGCGGCAGTGAACGCAATAATCCAAACTCTGTCCCTTCGGTGCGGTTTCTAAGCTGCCTATGCGGCAGTGAACGGTACTGATTGCCATAGTTGGCGTGTTGGGCTTTTCTAAGCTGCCTATGCGGCAGTGAACTCGTAAAAAGCACCCATCGGTGCGACCATATTTTTCTAAGCTGCCTATGCGGCAGTGAACTTTATACCCAACCGGTACCTTTACCAGCCGATTTTCTAAGCTGCCTATGCGGCAGTGAACGAGGTTAATCGACACCTTATGGCTCAATTCCTTTTCTAAGCTGCCTATGCGGCAGTGAACGTATGACCCGTATACCGCAGGGGACGGATACGTTTCTAAGCTGCCTATGCGGCAGTGAACACGGGATCGCGCCTACCGATCTATATTTACCTTTTCTAAGCTGCCTATGCGGCAGTGAACACCTGAAGAAGGGAGCCAAGGTCTATGTCGAGTTTCTAAGCTGCCTATGCGGCAGTGAACTCCATGCTGACCATGCCAACCTGGCTGGTACATTTCTAAGCTGCCTATGCGGCAGTGAACGCCACCTCTATGACCGTGTACACATAGCCATCTTTCTAAGCTGCCTATGCGGCAGTGAACGAAACACGCTGCACACGTACCCGTCGGTAGTTTTTCTAAGCTGCCTATGCGGCAGTGAACTATTGGCTGTTACCTGAGCCAGGCGCAGACATTTTCTAAGCTGCCTATGCGGCAGTGAACGTCTAATACGTTTTTTGGCGCACTGGCGTATGTTTCTAAGCTGCCTATGCGGCAGTGAACTGTTGTCATCAGATCCTACCTGGCTGGCTGCTTTTCTAAGCTGCCTATGCGGCAGTGAACATATTCGCCGCTTTATCAGTGGCATATGTCAATTTCTAAGCTGCCTATGCGGCAGTGAACCTGTCCCTGTATACGATGCGGACAAGGTTATTTTTCTAAGCTGCCTATGCGGCAGTGAACGATGCTACCACTATTCGACTGTCTGTTACTCATTTCTAAGCTGCCTATGCGGCAGTGAACATACGCGAGAGTATGTTGATTGTTATTTTTACTTTCTAAGCTGCCTATGCGGCAGTGAACTTGACTTTTGAGGCGTGTGATCCTCAATCTCTTTTCTAAGCTGCCTATGCGGCAGTGAACACTTCCTGATCATTACCAGATTCGAAATTATTTTTCTAAGCTGCCTATGCGGCAGTGAACGTGCCAGTGGGGTATAAGTTGCCCCGCTGGCTTTTCTAAGCTGCCTATGCGGCAGTGAACTGAGGCGTTCTACCCGGCCTGCCCTTATTGTGTTTCTAAGCTGCCTATGCGGCAGTGAACGTACAGCATCCTACCCGATCCATCCTGCCACTTTTCTAAGCTGCCTATGCGGCAGTGAACCCTTACCCATGGTCATGGCTGCCGCCGTTGAGTTTCTAAGCTGCCTATGCGGCAGTGAACGCAGTTCGATCTTGGTCAGGGGCATAGGTAATTTTCTAAGCTGCCTATGCGGCAGTGAACACACCGGTGGAGAGAACCCCCGCCGGATGAATTTTCTAAGCTGCCTATGCGGCAGTGAACTTTAACACTGCGGATGGCCCATCTCGCTATTGTTTCTAAGCTGCCTATGCGGCAGTGAACCATCGGACGTAACTAACCCGGTCTGATTCGTATTTCTAAGCTGCCTATGCGGCAGTGAACACTTTCGTGGATAGCCATAGCTTGCGACTGTTTTTCTAAGCTGCCTATGCGGCAGTGAACAATGCCATCATTAAATTCGTGCAGTATTGGGTTTTCTAAGCTGCCTATGCGGCAGTGAACTGACAACACCAGGAGCGGCAGCGGCGACTGTTTTTCTAAGCTGCCTATGCGGCAGTGAACCCTATGCCACCGCGAAACTGAATGTGGTTGCGTTTCTAAGCTGCCTATGCGGCAGTGAACTGGTAAGGGCTGGGCGGTACCGGTGTCGGTTCTTTCTAAGCTGCCTATGCGGCAGTGAACTTCGCCAGCCTTGGGCATGGCTGATTATTAATTTTCTAAGCTGCCTATGCGGCAGTGAACATGATGAGCTGGAGCGGTTGTCTTTGGCGTTTTTTCTAAGCTGCCTATGCGGCAGTGAACTACATATCCCAAGGGGTGAGTTCCTCCTTCTGTTTCTAAGCTGCCTATGCGGCAGTGAACGATCAATCCCCTTGGGTACGCGCACAGTGCGTTTTCTAAGCTGCCTATGCGGCAGTGAACGTAGCGACTGTCAAAATTGAGCGCCATGTTATTTTCTAAGCTGCCTATGCGGCAGTGAACGGGGATTGGGATTGAATCTGATACATATCAGTTTTCTAAGCTGCCTATGCGGCAGTGAACGGCAACTCCAGGACTACGGCCTGGAACTGAATTTTCTAAGCTGCCTATGCGGCAGTGAACGCGCCGAAGTATTTTGATGAACTCAGGCGTGTTTTCTAAGCTGCCTATGCGGCAGTGAACTGAGAAAAATTTTAATCGGAGCTTTCGGTAACTTTCTAAGCTGCCTATGCGGCAGTGAACGGTGTGATTGACGAATGGACTCGCTTAGGTTCTTTCTAAGCTGCCTATGCGGCAGTGAACGTTTGTTAGTACCGTCTTGCCATTGGCACCCTTTTCTAAGCTGCCTATGCGGCAGTGAACATGCCTTTAGCCGCCAGTTGGGAAAAATCACTTTTCTAAGCTGCCTATGCGGCAGTGAACATTGATCCTCTGAAAGAGGCCAAGGCATTTGATTTCTAAGCTGCCTATGCGGCAGTGAACTGTAATCTCCTAGGCTTTTCTAACCATATAAGTTTCTAAGCTGCCTATGCGGCAGTGAACGCTGTGCACGCCAGTGAACGTGCGGGCCATATTTTCTAAGCTGCCTATGCGGCAGTGAACACATACTGCGGAAAACCAAAGTTTCGGTAATTTTTCTAAGCTGCCTATGCGGCAGTGAACAGCTGCATCATGGCTGGAATTAGGGTATTGCTTTTCTAAGCTGCC
>JBNKLG010000127.1:0-3021 GCA_050292235.1 Sedimenticolaceae bacterium
CGCGCCTGCACCTCTCCCGCCTGGGGGTCGAATTGACCACCCTCACCAAGGAACAGGCCGACTACTTGGGAATAGCGGTTGAAGGCCCGTTTAAGCCGGATCACTACCGCTATTGAACACTGATGAAGGGTGCCCTGATCACAGGGTGATCGCCAGCATCATAATCATAGAGGGCCACCTGGCTGCTGCCGGGTGGCCCTCTTAAATTTTTGAGCTTTGTTGAAACCGGTTTCAAGTGAGCGCGCTATTACATGGCCTCTCCATTTGTCGGGTTCTCCAGTGCATCCAGAAACTGCCGCCCCTCGCTGACGTCCTGACGCTCGCTCTCCCCGCGGGCCACGGCCTGGGCCCGATCCATGGCAGCGCGCGCCTTGCCGACCTCCCCGCGCAGGCCCCAGATTTTCCCCAGGCCCACATGGGCCGGGGCGTAGTTGGGCTCCAGCATCTGGGCCCGGTTGAACTCGCGAAAGGCGGCGTCCAATTTTTGCTGTTTGAGGAGGACATTGCCATTGGCCACATGCTGGCCCGGCGTATCCAGTCCCGGCCGCAAAAAAATCGTATCCGGCCCGCAGGCGCCCAACCATAGGCCACACAGCACCATCAGTATCCCCAAAAGCATCCTTCGCCTATAGCCCATGGACACTAGCTTACTCCCCCGGTCCCTCATCCGACGGCCTGCATCTTGCCGCCACGACCGCCACCCGTTTGCGTTCAGGTGCGTCCAATAATCAATATCTATTAATATGTTAGCGTGATGTTTGACCTTGACGAATTTTATATTGTAAGATGCAGCCGAAGTCAACCAGGCCTGCCCGTCAGAACCGACACGTCAGCCGCAAATGGTGGCGACCATGTTAACGGGCCTCACACCACAAGCACTGGGCGCATCTCACGACACACTATTCACCCCATACGGAAATAAGCCCCCAGAGATCGTCCCCTTGTCCATGGATCAACTATTCAGACACATAGGCCGCAACGTCGGGCACATAGGCCGCTACGCCGGGCACATAGGCCGCCGCGTACTGCGAGGTGTTGACCACATCATCATGCTGCATGGTTTCGCCGGCAGCATCCTGCTTAGAATGGCGCGACGCCAACCGGCCGGACGGGTATTGGTAAGACGGGCCATCGTGGAACAGATCTACTTCACCGCCGTGCAGGCCCTGCCCGTGCTGATCCCCATCGCCCTGATGATCGGCAGCGTGCTGATCATCCAATTGGCCAAGGTCTCGGGCCAATACGATCTAGGGCGGACCGTGGTGCTCCTCGTGGTGCGTGAGACCGGCCCTTACCTGACGGCCCTGCTGGTGATCCTGCGCTCGGCCACAGCCGTTACCATCGAAACCAGTTACATGAAGGTATTGCACGAGTTCGAGGCCCTCGAGATGGCCGGCATCGACCCCATCCGGGCCATCTGCCTGCCGCGTCTGGCCGGCATCACCACCGCCATGCTGGGCCTCTTCATCGTCTTCGACCTGGTCTCGATTCTGGGAGGCTACATGGTGGTCTGGGCCATCACCTATATCCCCATGAGCGACTTTCTCAGTCAGATCGGCAGGGCGGTGACCACCAAAGATATCGCCGCCAGCCTGCTAAAGGCGGTCTGCTTCGGGGCCATTATCCCCGTCACCAGCCTCTATCGTGGGCTGGAGTCCAAGCAGCAGATTACGGAGATCCCCCGGGCGGCTTCCCGGGCATCCATGGAATGTTTTCTCTATTGCCTGACCGCCAATATCGCCATCTCCATCGTTTTCTACCTCTGAAGAGGAGTTCAGGGTCAAATGTCGTCGCAAACCGCTGAGAATATCGTCACACTCAAAGACTACACCCTGTGGACTCAGGCGGAGGGCAGCGGTATCTCGGCGGTGGACCTTGTCGTGGACGGAGGGGAGATCTGGCAGATCGACACCAACGAGCCGGCCGAGGCGCGTCTGCTCCTTAGGGCCATGGCAACCCTGGAGCGCCCCCTGGCCGGTACCTATCGATTCAAAGGCCATTTGCTGGACTTCAGCGATTACCGTAAATTACTGCCCGTCAAACGGCGCATTGCATACATCTCCTCGGATGCCACCCTGATCAGCAATCGCACCCTGCGGGAAAACCTGCTCCTGGGCCGCTTCTACCATGAAAATAGTCTGGAGATCCGTCTGGATGACCGCATCCAGGTGCTCATCGACACCTTTGGCCTGGCCGACAAACTCGAACTGCGCGCGGCCCAGCTCAGCCACCTGGACCGCAAGATCGCCATCTGCATTCGTGAAATAGCCAAAGAACCCGAACTGCTGCTGCTCTATCGCCCCGAGGAGATGATCGACCACCAGCGTTTTGAACCCTTTATCCAGCACCTCGAAGCCACGCCGACGGAATCATTCGCCGGTCTGGTGTTGAGCTATGATGGGGCTTTCATCAAGCGTTTCACCAATCGCCGCCTGACCCTCAACGGGGGGCGTTTGCAGATAGGTAAGGACAAGAATCAATGGATCTAGCCTTTAGTCGCATCGAAAAACTGGTGGGCCTCTTTGTGGTGGGCGTCACTATTCTACTGGTGTGCAGCATCATCATGATCGGGCGCGGCAAGGATTGGTTTGCCGACTACGTCACCTACTACACGGTTTTCGACGAGAGCTACAACCTCAAGGTGGATGCCGCCGTCAAGCTGTTCAAGGCCGACATCGGGCGTGTGAAGGCGATCACTGTCTCCGAAGACCGCGTGCGCATGAAACTGGCCATCCTGGCCAAGTACAGTTCACGCATCCGCACCGACACCATCGCCGTGGTGGAGAGCCCCACCTTGATCGGCTCCGAGTACATCTCCATCGTCCCGGGCAGCAGTGGCGCCCTCCCCTTGGAGGAGAACGCCGAGATCCCCTCAAAGGCCAGAAAAAGCCTGGCCGACATCATGGCCGAATTCGAGATCGAGGCCACCGCCAAAAAACTGGTCGAGGCTCTCCAGGACCTCTCAGAGTTGGCCATCTTCCTCAAAGACCCCAAGGGTCCTCTCATCTCAACCCTCAACAA
>JBNKLG010000128.1:0-2546 GCA_050292235.1 Sedimenticolaceae bacterium
TGTCGTTGCTCCAGAAAAAACATACAGTAGGAGAAATGATGATGAGTTGTATAAAATATAATTCCTTCGTCCGCTTTATCGATCGACTTTATCGTTAGGGATTGTTGAATGGATGATGTGAATATTGGTTCTGCTCTTGTGTATGCTTTGCTTGGCGTGCCATTTTTGTTGTTTTATGTCATATATATAATGATTGGAAATGAGGATAAGGAGGCTGAAAGGAAAGCTGAAAATATGGTTTTTTTTGCTTTTTTTGTATTATTAATAGTATTGGTTTTTTTGTGGGAAAATTGAGGGTTTTAGAATGTCGTTTAAGAGTGTTGCAGCAAGTATTGGTAAGTTTGTAACGAATGTTGCTACGAATCAAGTTATTGGTGTTCCTGTTTTTTTGAGTAGGTTATCTGTGTTTGGTTTTGGAATGAAGCCTACTAAAATGGGTGTGGATCCATTTTGGTTCCCTGAGGACGGGGATCCAAATATGCGTGATGGTTATACTTATAATCCTGATGATGGGAAGTGGTATGCATCGCCACCAGAGCCTGCTTATGGACAATTTGGTTGGTTAAATCCAGCTGATCCTGAGAAAAATTACTGGTTGAATTGGTATAGAAATATGGTTTTAGATGGACGCAATGCTCGTATGAGGCGCCTGGAAATACTTCAGATTTCGCCTGAAACTAACTCATCCTATTTAGGCGCCAAAAACATGCCCCACCACGCTGTGATCCCTTAGCCCTGGATCTGGACGGCGATGGCATCGAAACTACTGCCGTTGGCGACTGGAGTAATACAGTGCTTTTCGATCACAATGCCGACGGCATCAAGACCGGTACTGGCTGGGTCAGTGGTGACGACGGTCTGCTGGTGATGGATAGGGATGGCAGTGGCGTGATCGATTCTGGGCGTGAACTTTTTGGTGCAGATACCCGTTTAAGCAGCGGTGAACTGGCTGCTGATGGTTTCCAGGCTTTGGCAGACCTGGATACCAATGGCGACGGCCAAGTTGATGCCAATGATGCTGAGTTTGATCAATTGCTGGTCTGGCAAGATCTCAATCAGGATGGCATCAGCCAGCAAGATGAATTGCATACGCTGACTGAACTGGGGATTGCCTCTCTGGCCACTGGATCAACAGAAGCCGGGCAGGCCCAAAATGGTAATGTCATTGCGGCAACCGGGGACTACACCAAAACCGATGGGAGTACCGGTGGTACCGCTACCCTCGATTTGACTGCATCAAATTTCTATACCGATTATCCCAATGATGTCGACCTCACTAGCCAGGTTCTGACTTTGCCCAATATGCATGGCTCTGGTCGAGTCCGTGACTTGCTTCAGGCCGCCAGCCTATCCAGCGATTTGGCCAGTTTGTTACAACAATTCAGTGATTCTCATATTCACTCAGAACAACTGGCATTTGTGGATGACTTGCTTGCTGCCTGGGCAAGTACAAGCGATATGCCTAGCATGTCACAGCGTGCGTTAGATGCCAATTTTCTTGTTGAGTACACTTTTGGGGATATAGAAGAAGAGCTGTCCGTTGAGGCCATGTTTACCACTGTTTCTGATGGGGAATACGCGGGCAAGAAAAGTTATGTGAGTGTTGAAAACTTCTACACTGATCGCGGTGCGGATTATGAAAAATGGATGGGTATCATCAGCATCTTAGAGCGGTTTAATGGCGAAGAATTTGTCGACTTTTCCTGGCCAGAAGAGCCAGATGAAGACTTTGAGGTAGTCATGTCAACATCTTCTACTGTGGGAAGCTATGGCGGGCATACGGTGTGTATGCCGGGGCTTTACCATCGCGTCAGTGTCAATATCAGACAGGCTCAACTGGACTTGCTGCAACAGAGCTACGATGCCCTGAAAGAATCTGTGTTTGTTGTATTGGCCACTCAGACTCGTATTCAGGATTATTTTGATGCCATTGATTTTGATTTCTCAAATACCCAGATATCTATTGATTACAGCGGCGCGACTGCTTTACTGGGCGAACGTTTTTCCGAAGATCAGGAAACCGGTATTTGGGATGCCATTTTCTTACATGAATATGTAGGTAACGCCAATCCCCAATGGGATCCCTTGCTGGACTTGCGCGACATCTTACAAAATACCACCAGCTTGACCTCAGCAGCACAGGATCTATTGGTCGAGGAAAAGATCTATCTTGCTGGCTCTCCTTTCACAACAGAAGTATTGCCTCGAGAGGCCAGTGTTGCCTTTCTTGGTGGCAGTGATGATTCCTTAGAAGTTGGTGGACAGGATGCTGTTGTTTATGCGGGAGCGGGCAATGACACCATAACCGCCTTTGTTGGAAATAATGTGCTGTTGGGGGATGAAGGCAATGATATCCTCATTGCTCACTCAGGTGATGATAGTCTGGATGGAGGTGAAGGTAATGACACGCTCTATGGAATGAGTGATAACGATGAACTCATCGGAGGAGCTGGGGATGATGTTATCTATGGAGGTTCTGGCGATGATACCTACCGCTTCAACCTGGGCGATGGCCACGACATCATCCAGGATGAGAGTGGCAATGA
>JBNKLG010000129.1:0-2016 GCA_050292235.1 Sedimenticolaceae bacterium
TCTTTCTAAGCTGCCTATGCGGCAGTGAACCTGGCATCCGTCTCCTCGTTCCGGCTCTTACTTTTCTAAGCTGCCTATGCGGCAGTGAACTAGCGCGTCCTTCCTGCGTTATTTCTGGGGAATTTCTAAGCTGCCTATGCGGCAGTGAACATTTGGCACCTTTGCGGAAAATAGGGTTTTATTTTCTAAGCTGCCTATGCGGCAGTGAACTTATGTGTGATGTATGATACGCATCCGATTGATTTCTAAGCTGCCTATGCGGCAGTGAACGATATAGCGAGAATTGCTTTTTGGCTTGATTTTTTCTAAGCTGCCTATGCGGCAGTGAACCGGTCTGATCCATCGGGGACAGCCTTCCCCTATTTCTAAGCTGCCTATGCGGCAGTGAACCTTCTAATCGATTCGCGCAATTCTCGCAGTCTTTTCTAAGCTGCCTATGCGGCAGTGAACTTTTGTCGCCATCGTCTGCTTCTTTTCCAATGTTTCTAAGCTGCCTATGCGGCAGTGAACTTTCCAGGCCCGATGCAGCAAACCATGCTGGCTTTCTAAGCTGCCTATGCGGCAGTGAACATCACGACAAAATCGATAACGACATAACAACCTTTCTAAGCTGCCTATGCGGCAGTGAACCTGACGCATCGCATATCTATCATGAGTCGGGTTTTCTAAGCTGCCTATGCGGCAGTGAACATAGGCGGCCCGGCGGGCGGGTCATTGTTGGATTTCTAAGCTGCCTATGCGGCAGTGAACTTGACGTAACAAAAAACACCGGCACACTCGTGTTTCTAAGCTGCCTATGCGGCAGTGAACGTAAATGGGCGTTTGTTTATGGTGATTGCTGTTTTCTAAGCTGCCTATGCGGCAGTGAACGGTTAATTGCCCTGCATAGCCCTACATGAGATTTTCTAAGCTGCCTATGCGGCAGTGAACGGAGTTCAAGTGGCGACCGGAGATCAGACAGCTTTCTAAGCTGCCTATGCGGCAGTGAACCGGTAGATCCTCAATAACAATTTCCCTTCCAATTTCTAAGCTGCCTATGCGGCAGTGAACGTGGAACAAATACGCGACTTGCTAGGCGAGATTTTCTAAGCTGCCTATGCGGCAGTGAACAAACCACAGGTTACTAGACACATTAGTTCTGATTTCTAAGCTGCCTATGCGGCAGTGAACTTGAGCAGATGCGTGAACTGTACCTCGAAGATTTTCTAAGCTGCCTATGCGGCAGTGAACGCCTTTCTTGCCCATCAACATCATCATCTTCTTTTCTAAGCTGCCTATGCGGCAGTGAACTCTGTTCTTGCGGGCTTGGACCTTTCTCAGGCTTTCTAAGCTGCCTATGCGGCAGTGAACTGGCTGTGTTCGTCATGGAGACGCATTTCCGGTTTCTAAGCTGCCTATGCGGCAGTGAACCAGCCATAGCCGTTGTCTGTGAAATGCCTACATTTCTAAGCTGCCTATGCGGCAGTGAACTATCCTCTTCCATGCGCTTACCACGCTTGGTATTTCTAAGCTGCCTATGCGGCAGTGAACTAGAGTGGACAAGCTGGCGTTGTCCAGGTGGTTTTCTAAGCTGCCTATGCGGCAGTGAACACGCATCGGCTTGATTAAAGTGTTAGCTTGGATTTCTAAGCTGCCTATGCGGCAGTGAACTTCACCTCCGCGCCTAACCAGGCGCTCAAAATTTTCTAAGCTGCCTATGCGGCAGTGAACGTTTCACCCATAAAAAAACCTCCGTTCATGGATTTCTAAGCTGCCTATGCGGCAGTGAACCTCGAACTGGCTTGGGTTAGAGTGAGGTTGTTTTTCTAAGCTGCCTATGCGGCAGTGAACGACGCATTTGAGACCGGGGGCGTCGACGTGCTTTTCTAAGCTGCCTATGCGGCAGTGAACACAAGTATAGCGAACAAAAAAATAGCTACAACAATCACTTGAGACAAAATCATCGGTTTACCCAATGATTTTGGTGATCCTGCAACTATTTGATTTAACTTTAATTTGTTAAAGAGCAAAAAACTT
>JBNKLG010000130.1:0-1128 GCA_050292235.1 Sedimenticolaceae bacterium
CATCCAGGTCCCATTTTACCCGTAGTCGATCCCCCAGCCGTTGGCTCTCAATCTGCAGGTATCCCTGCGCTAGTTTCAGCTCCTCTCTTAGGGTGGATAGGGTCTTGCTGTCGGAGAGGTTGGCGCGGAACAGATCTGAAAGGTTATGTACCACCTCCTCAGCTATCGCCGGATCAGAGCGGGTCAGGCTGGCGATGGTGTTCATGCTGTTGAACAGGAAATGGGGACGGATGCGCGATTGCAGCGCCTGAAAACGCGCCTGCGATTCGGCCGCCGCCTGCTGTCGCCATATGTGTTGGAGGTATAGATATCGCAGCACTATAGCGGCGACAATCGCGCAGATGCCCATATTACGCAGGATAAAAAAGAGCTCACCACTAGGCTGCCATATAATCCCCATAAACTGGATCGCCAGCCAACTGGTGATCATGGTAAGCAGCAGTAGTAGCCCCCAAGCGGTGAGGCCCACTTTGAGATCACTCCAGTTGCTGCTGTAGGCGCGCAGCAGGTAGAACAGCACGCTTCCGGCCAGCGCTATCCACTGGACAAATAGGGAGTAGAGGCTCAGATTACCGAAAAACCCCTGTAGGCTGTCGCTGTCTGCCAGGGCCAGCACCATGGCCAGCAGCTCAGCCGTTACCACTACCACAAATACCACTTTGATAGCAGCGAAGTCGGGGAGGAACGTTCCACTCCGGCCTACTTTAGCTACGCTGTCAGTTTTAATATCGCCCATCTTTTCTCACAGCTATATATTGCTGGTATAATTTTACGCCAACTCAAGCCGCCTCAGGAAACCGCGACAATGAGCAGGCAGAAACTCTGGTCTGGCCGTTTTAGTGAACCCACCGATGCCTTTGTCGAGGCCTTTACCGCATCGGTGGAGTTTGACCAGCAACTCTATAAGTATGACATCCAAGGCTCTATTGCGCATGCTACCATGTTGGCGCAGCAGGGGATTATTAATGATGCCGAGTGTCAGCAGATAATCTCCGGACTGCAGCAGATTGAGCAGCGCATAGAGAGTGGCCAGTTTGAGTGGTCTGTTGAGCTCGAAGATGTGCATATGAATATCGAGTCGGCCCTGACAGATGCAATTGGCGATGCCGGCAAAAAACTGCACACCGG
>JBNKLG010000131.1:0-1109 GCA_050292235.1 Sedimenticolaceae bacterium
AAGAAGTCAACAAGTCACAGGACATTATATTATTTTTTTGATAAACTAAGTGCCATGAAGAAACGAGATGGCAGAAAGATTAGTCATGCGGCGCGGGAAGAGATACGTAAGCGTGCTGTAGATCGAGTTCTTGCAGGCGAAAGCCCCGAAGCGGTGATATCCGCTTTGGGATTTCACCGCTCTAGAATTTATCAGTGGCTTAAGGATTATCGCGAACAAGGGAGCGTAGGTCTGGAGACCAAGCTGATTCCAGGCCGGCCACGCAAAGTTGAGGATCATTACGCAGATTTGCTGAGGAGTTTGGTCAAGGACAATCCTCTTCAGTACGACTTTCATGACGCCTTATGGACGCGAGACATGATCCGAGAAGTTTTGGACAAACGTTTTGGGGTCAAGGTCTGCCTTAGCACGGTGAGCAACATCTTGAAGCGATTCGGCATCACTGCCCAGAAGCCTCGTTTCAAATCCTACGAACAAGACCAAGAGAAAGTGGATCAGTGGTTTCAGGAGACCTGGCCCTTGATTCAGCGCGAAGCCAAGCAGAATCAGGCACAAATCTACTTCGGTGATGAATCCAATATTCGCACCGACTATCACCGGGGAACGACTTGGGGTGTTAAGGGGGAAACGCCGGTGGTTGAAAAGACCGGCAAGCGTTATGGCCTCAACATGATCTCTGCCATTTCCCCCAGAGGAACACTGCGCTTTATGGTGACGGACGAGAAGGTCAATGCTGGAGTGTTCATTGAATTCCTCAAGCGACTGATCTACCGAGCAGAGCAACCTATCTATCTGGTCCTGGACGGACATCCGGTTCACCGATCCAAACGGGTCAGGCAATTTGTCGAAGGTACCCAGGAAAAGCTGAAACTCTTCTATCTGCCGCCCTATTCACCAGAACTCAACCCCGATGAGCTGGTTTGGAATTACGTCAAATCTAAAAAACTGGGACGACGTATTGTAAAGACCAAAGATGAACTCTTTGACAAAGTGCGTTCCGTATTACGATCGCTTCAGCAGGATACCGATAAACTGATGGCCTTCTTTCGCGAGAGAAATGTTAAATACGCCTCAGTCAATGTCCTGTAGGTTTTTGACTTCTTAGTAAG
>JBNKLG010000132.1:0-769 GCA_050292235.1 Sedimenticolaceae bacterium
GGTCGGTGCCGAGTTCAGTTCCATGCTGCTTAAACTGGCTGAAACAGAGGAATCCTGATGGAATACATTGCCCTTGCAACTGGCTTTATGCTGATCTTGATTGGGCTCTACGGAGCACTGACCAGGAGCAATATCCTGCGCATGATCGTGGCTTTCGCTATCGCCAATACCGGTGTCAATCTGGTACTGATATCTGTCGGCTATATCCGCGGTCGTAGTGCTCCCATCATCGATAAAACCCTGGCGGCTAGTGAAGCCGCATCACGTATCATCGATCCTCTGCCACAGGCCCTGGTTCTGACGGCAATTGTCATTGGCGTGGGCATTACTGCATTGATGCTGGCCTATGCCTATAAGCTCTATACCATGAAAGGCAGTCTGGATATCTCCAGGATCAGGGAGCTGAAATGGTAGACGCACTGAACATCATTACCACCACGCTGGGCGCGGCATTTTTGCTCGGATTACTGCGTGATGAGTGGCGCACCACAGCTTATATCATCACCCTGCTGACCCTGGGATTTATTAGCTGGGTATCCGCCAGCTGGTTATGGTTGTTTGTCTTTGATCCGCGCCCACCAGTAGAAATCCTGACTGCTGGCAGTCAACCACCTTTTGCCATCAATCTGCGTATGGGCCTGACGGAATCTGTTGCGCTATTGATAGTCACCGTCACCGGTCTGTTGTCAAGCATTTATCTGCGTGACACCCTGTTCCGATTAGGCAGACGCGCAATGGCGGTATTGCTGGTATTTATTATGGCCATGTG
>JBNKLG010000132.1:779-1070 GCA_050292235.1 Sedimenticolaceae bacterium
CGGTCTCGTCTTACTTTCCAGTAATAAGCTGTCGCTTGGTGCCGGGTTCAAATACCTGATCGCTTCACAGGTAGTTTCCATTCTGTTACTCGTGGGCATTATCTTCAGCTACCACAGCACCGGCACCTTAAACATTGATGGTATGGCGGCACAGTCTGAACTGCTGATCAAAACAGCCCCATTGGCGTTTTTCCTGCTTATCATTGCACTCATCATCGAACTCAAACCCTTTCCCGCCAACGGCTGGGCACTAGATATTTATGAATCGGCGCATCCAGCCTTTTCTGCCAT
>JBNKLG010000133.1:0-1031 GCA_050292235.1 Sedimenticolaceae bacterium
ACCTGATTACCCACAAGCCTCAGCCAACTTTAGCAACCGCACAGGCATGGGCGGTGTTCTGGCGGCAATATAGGCAAACCGAGGTAGCATGTTTTCCAGTTCGAATCGCCGGTTAAAGCGGTAACAAAATTCAGCCAAATAGCGAGGTAAATGTTTTGGGTTGATCGCGTGATAGGTGCCGGTAATGGAATTTTTCACGTTGCCGATCATTGTGTTGACCCAGGTGAATGTCTCGTTGGTGACGCTGGCGGGCCCGCCTCCCGTTACGATGCTGGAGTGCTGACAGCCTGAGGCGGTTACTGCCCGAAAACAGGCTAGCCCATCAGATACGACCAGGCTTTCACTACTGACATGATCTCGCGCCCAGCGAGCGATTTCATTTAAACGAAACCCCTTGACTACGTTCATATTCATCGCAATGGGATGCCCAGCCTCATTAACGGCAACCGCAGCTAGAAATGGGGTTTTGTTTTGGGAACCTCTGCCCGGCTTGCCTCCGCGATGCTCGCCACCCCAGTAGACATCATCCAGTTGAATAATGCCTGTTAACGGCTTGCTGTCATCGCGTTCCTTCATGACCTGCATGATCTTCTGCTTCATGCTCCAAGCCGTGTTGTAACTGACACCAAGCTGGCGCCTCAAAGCAAGTGCGGAAAGCCCAGTTTTGGCCTGTGTCAGCAGATGAATGGCCAAAAACCAAGTCCTTAAAGGCAGCTTGGTGGATGCAAATATGGTTCCGCTGGTAAGCGAGTGCTGATGGTGGCAATGATTGCACTGGTAGAGTGAACGACTCTTTAGCGTACAGTAGCTCTTGCCTCCACAATCAGGACAGATATAGCCTTCTGGCCACCTCCAGTCGAACAAGGCTTGGCGGCATTTTTCTTCAGTACCATAATTTTCCATGAACTCGAGAAAACTGTATCCTTTTTGAAATTGAACCTTGTTTTTCATCGCCTTACCCTCACACTGCACCCTTACTAATAAGTTTAGCTCTCAGAGACAACGTTGGCTGAATATAATGGGTAATCAGG
>JBNKLG010000134.1:0-944 GCA_050292235.1 Sedimenticolaceae bacterium
GTCTGCAAGGCGCTTTTTTTGTTGCTGCAGAATCATTTTTTCAATTGCATAAAAACTGGTTACGGCAGATGAAACTTGATCTGCTAGCTGATGCTACAACTTTTGTTGTTGAATCTATCAAGCAAAAAAAGGTACAGGCACAGAATCTGTCTTTTGATGATTTAATCAAGTACGTATGCGCAGTAGTGAATGAAGAAAATACATTTCTGAATGACCAGATAGCCAGCCTGTTCCCAATCGCCATGGTGGATGAGTTCCAGGATACCGATAGCCAGCAATATCGCATCTTCAAAACTCTGTATCAAGATCGTAATGATACCGCTCTGATCATGATCGGCGATCCCAAGCAGGCTATCTACAGCTTTCGGGGTGCCGATGTATTTACCTATCAGCGTGCACGCAAGTCGACCAGTGCCCAGTTCACGCTTGATACCAATTATCGCTCATCCGAAGATTATGTAGCCATGCTGAACCAGCTATTTTCCTGTAAGGAAAATGCCTTTATCTTTCCAGAGCTCATCCAGTTTTATCCAGCCAAAGCGAATCAAAACAAACAACTCACATTGACGCAGGATGAAAAGAACCTCCCTGCACTGGTCAGCTGGATACACCCATTTACAGAAAAGCCAGCCAATAAGACCCAGGCCAATGATTACTTTGCCACCTTATGTGCTGATGAAATCCAGAGCCTGTTAAGTCAAAAAACACTGATGCTGAATGACAAGCCAGTGGCTGCAAATGATCTGGCGATTCTGGTTAAAACCGGGTATCAGGCCAGCCTGATGAAAAATAAGCTCTCCGAGCGCGGTATCGCCAGCGCAATGATTCAGCGCGATTCGGTATTTGCCAGCCAGCAGGCGATGGACATCAGCCAGTTACTGGCGGTTTTAATTAACCCATCCGATAGCGCATTATTATTCGGCTTGCTGGCAAGTGACCTGTTC
>JBNKLG010000135.1:0-905 GCA_050292235.1 Sedimenticolaceae bacterium
TTCTGAGCCTTTGTTGCAGCAGACCCAGTTAAGAGCTTTCCTTTAAGCCCAGACATTTGAACCAGCCACTCTTCCGAGGGACTATTCTCATTATCTAGCAGTTCGATCAAAGCGGCCAGAAGGTCTTTATAGCGATCTGCGCGTTTATCACTTGAATGTTTTTGTAGAATGGCTGCTATTAGATCTTTGTGCTCAATTAGATTTTTTTCCAGTGTTTCGCGAACGCGAGTAAATGTTTTAAAGAAATTAGGATCATTATCTGCCAGTTTTCGCCCGATAAGAGCGACCGTCCCCATGAACATTGGCCCAGAATGACGTCCAGTAGGGCCATAGAAATAAACTGCTGGATGAAGCCCTAAGCTGCCAGTGTCATTTCCAGTAATACGCTTGGCAAGCTTGATGGATTTGTTAAGGGAGGAAATTGTATTGGCTCCGTCTGCATCATCTGGCTGGGGAGTGTTCAGAATTCTGTGTCATTTCTTTAAACTATCAGAAAAAAGAGATGGTACATGAAAGAAAAAATCAACTTCGATATGGAAAGCGCTATTCAGGCCTTACGTGAGGGTAAAGACCTCAGCGGGAAGGATGGCATCTTCACACCTTTGATAAAGCAGCTCACCGAAGCGGCCATGCAAGCCGAACTAGAGGAGCACCTTGCTGCCGAGGAAAACCCCAACCGCAAGAACGGCACCACCAGCAAAACCATGAAAACTCCTGCGGGCGAGTTTGAGCTGAAAACACCACGTGACCGTGCCGGCACTTTCGAGCCTCAGATCGTCAAGAAGCATCAAACGCACCTGACCGATGAGCTGGAGCGTAAAGTGATCGCTTTGTTTGCATTAGGCAACAGTTATCAGGATATTCGCTCGCATATTGTTGATATGTATGACATATCTCTGTCTAAC
>JBNKLG010000136.1:0-904 GCA_050292235.1 Sedimenticolaceae bacterium
GAAGCAAGAAAAAAATATGACTTTATCTTAATTGACTCTCCGCCTATCTTATCCTCTTCAGATGCTCTGACCTTATCACTTGGCTCCGATGGAACATTTTTAGTTGTAGAATCGTTAAAAGTAAAAGAGCCTGTCGCGTTGAAAGTAAAAGAGCTGTTGAATAATAATGAGTGTACAGTGAGTGGCGTGCTATTTAATAAGACGAGACAGGTAATACCGCATTGGATCTATAAGAATATATAATTAAGAGTACTGAACGATTCTGTATATGGGACATTGGTAGTGTTCAGAATTCTGTGTCATTTCTTTAAACTTGAACAAAAAGAGATGATATATGAAAGAGCAAATCAACTACGACATGGAAGGCGCCCTCCAGGCATTGCGTGAAGGCAAAGGCCTTAGCGGCAAGGATGGCATCCTGACCCCACTTATCAAGCAACTCACCGAAGCGGCCATGCAAGCCGATTTGGAGGAGCACCTTGCGACAGAGATCGAACCCAATCGCAAGAATGGCACAACCAGCAAAACTATGAAGTCTCCAGCCGGTGAGTTCGCGCTCAACGCCCCTCGTGACCGGGCGGGCACTTTGAGCCCCAAATTGTCAAGAAGCATCAAACCAACCTGACCGACGCACCTGGTGCGCAAGGTTATCGCCTTATTTGCACTAGGTAACAGCTATCAGGACATTCGTGCGCATATCGCCGATATGTACGATATATCGCTCTCCATCGGTACGCTCAACGCGGTGACTGTCAAGCTTTTACCGGAACTACAAGCGTGTTAGGTAGTGTTCAGAATTCTGTGTCATTTCTTTAAACATAACGCAAAAGAGATGATACATGAAAGACAAAATCCAATTCGATATGGAAGAAGCTATCCAGCGTTGCGTGAGGGCAAGGGCCTC
>JBNKLG010000137.1:0-877 GCA_050292235.1 Sedimenticolaceae bacterium
AGCGCGATGATTGGCAGCGATGCCTTCCAGGAAGTCGATGCCATTGGCTGCACACGTCCCTGTGTAAAGCACAACTTTTTAGTCAAGGACCTCAATAAGCTTGCCGAAACCCTGAAGAAAGCTTTTTATGTTGCAACTACGGGCCGTCCAGGACCCGTGCTCGTGGATATCCCTAAGGATATAACTGCTCCTCAAATTAAGGTTCCTTATAAATACCCTAAGACCGTACACATGCGTTCTTACAATCCAACGGTTAAGGGCCACCCTAAACAGGTTAAAAAGGCGGTTGAAGTTTTATTGTCTGCCAAAAGGCCTATGATCTATAGCGGTGGAGGCGTCATTCTTGGAAATGCTTCCGATGAATTACGCAAGGTAACCCGTCACCTGGGTTTCCCGATCACACAAACTCTGATGGGGCTAGGCGCTTACCCCGGAACCGACCCTCAGAATGTAGGTATGTTAGGTATGCATGGCACCTATGAGGCAAATATGGCGATGCATGAATGCGATGTACTATTCGCTGTAGGTGCACGTTTCGATGACCGTATCACTGGTGATACCAGCAAATTCTGCCCCAATGCCAAAATCATCCATATCGATATTGACCCCGCATCCATCTCCAAGAATATCAATGTAGATATTCCTATTGTGGGTGAGGTTAAAAAGGTACTCGCTGATATGGCCAGGTTGCTAGAGGAAAGCACTACTCAACCTGATCAGAAAGCACTGGAAAAATGGTGGAAGTTGATCCGTAGCTGGCAGGACCAGAATTGCCTGGCCTATGACCGTACGAGCAAACACATTAAACCGCAATCGGTTATTGAAACGCTGTATAAGGTTACCGGTGGAAATGCTTACGTCACCTCCGATGTAGGAC
>JBNKLG010000138.1:0-867 GCA_050292235.1 Sedimenticolaceae bacterium
GATACCCTGCCCCAGGCCCTGCCGAAAAAATGGGAGTTAATTACTCGACAAAAATTAATCAATAGCCTGAATAAAAATAAGCAGGATGATCGCCTGCAATGGCCATTCTTTGCTATCGCAGAAGATTTCTCACAACAGCATAAAAAATGGTTAAGGCAGATGAAGCTGACTTTTTTGGCGGATGCAACCAGCTTTGTACTCGAAAGCATTCGACACAAAAAAGCACAGGCGCAGAATCTGTCCTTTGATGATTTGATCGAGCGGGTATGCGCAGTAGTCAATGAAGAAAATACCTTCCTGAATGATCAGATAGCCAGTCTATTCCCAATCGCGATGGTGGATGAATTTCAGGATACCGATAGCCAGCAATACCGCATCTTCAAAACTCTTTATCAGCATCGTTCTGATAGCGCGCTGATCATGATCGGCGATCCCAAGCAGGCCATCTACAGCTTCCGGGGTGCCGATGTATTTACCTATCAGCGTGCACGCAAGTCGACCAGTGCCCAGTTCACGCTAGATACCAATTATCGCTCATCCGAAGATTATGTAGCCATGTTGAACCGGCTATTTTCCTGTCAGGAAAATGCCTTTATATTTCCAGAGCTCATTCAGTTTCATCAGGCCAAAGCGAATCAAAACAGGCAGCTAAGGCTTACGCAGGATGGGCAAGATCTGCCCGCGCTGGTCAGCTGGATTTACCCATTCACCGACAAGCCAGCCAATAAGGCCCAGGCCAATGATCACTTTGCCAGCTTATGTGCTGATGAAATACTGAGCTTATTGTCTAAAAAGGCACTGATGCTGGATGATAGACCGGTGGCCGCGAATGATCTGGCGATTCTGGTTAAAACCGGTTATCAGGCC
>JBNKLG010000139.1:0-857 GCA_050292235.1 Sedimenticolaceae bacterium
GAGGCACTAATCCTTCAGCGCATAACCGAAAACGGGCGGCAGAAATCAAAGAGGAAAAACAAATCCTTGTGCAGTCATGGACGAGGGCCTAACAAGAGAACCGAAGAACGAAAACAGCGAAATGGAGGACTTAGATCTGATGGCCCAAAATCAATAGCGCACTACAAGGTGCAAAGAAAATTTTCATTGAAATGAAAACAAGATTCACAACCACGGAGGTCACCGCCCTCCCTCCCTCATTTGATTTGAAACTAAAAACTTGAACTTGGCTCACTTCTACTCGAAGAACTCAAAAATGAAATTGGGAAGTGGCAAGGAGCCCCATCCCTCTAGGGTCCTATATATAGGCCCAAGCAAAAGGCTAAATGACTACTATGCCCCTAGGGCCTAATACATTGAAAATAGCAAAGGTAGGGTAGCAGGGTCTGACGCAGCTCGTCATATCAACCTGTCCATCTTCAACTTACCTCCGACGTAGCATCCGCGATGGTGCCACGTGCACCACCCGTTGTCGTACCTCCGCCAGTCTTCAGGCCAGACTGGAAAACCCTAGCCAGACTTGCTTCCACGCGAAGCAAGCTGCTAGATCTCGATGCGTGTTCCGCGCTGACCTCCCTCCATCGGTTTTGTGGCGCAACCGACAAACCGAAGCCTGCTTGGTTTTGAGGCCCAAACCAAGAAACCGTCGCGGTGATTTTGAGGCCCAAATCACCAAACCAGAGCTGCCGGTTTTGAGGCCCAAACCGGGAAACCCTCCACCACCTTGGTTTTGAGGCTCAACCAAGAAACCCACCACCGATTTTGAGGCCAAACCGGGAGAAACCGTCGCCACTGGGTTTGAGGCCAAACTAGCAAAA
>JBNKLG010000140.1:0-820 GCA_050292235.1 Sedimenticolaceae bacterium
GAACCAGATCCACAGCGTGGTCACGATCCGCCTCCCCCAGTGTGTCGTGGTAGAAACCTTCAAGTACATGCTGCTCCTTGACGGAGGAACCTAAATTATTGAAGAAATCGATCTGTGGCTGCCGTTTAACCACCCAGTCTGCCCCCGAGATCAGCAGTTGGGTGGGAATGGTGATGGCTGCCGCGTCAGCAACCACACGCTCGGCTGCCTCATAGAGACTGAGCAGAATATTCACTGAGATCGCCCGGGTGATCAGAGGGTCGTTATCGAAACTGGCCTGACGCTCCGGTTCGTGGGTGAGGAATTTCGACTTGACGTAGCTGTTGACGAAAAAGTTACCGCGGATTTTTTGCAACAGTTTGAGACCCGGCCGGGCAAAGGGGACATAGAGCTTCACCTTGAAAGCCGGTGAAGCCAGTACCAGGGCCCGTACCTGCGGGGCATAATCGTGTGCCCAGGTGGAGATCAGTACAGCACCCACGCTCTGTGCCAGGATGGCCATCTCTGCCTGATCGATACCATGCGCCGCCTGGATGTGATCAACAAAGGTTTGTACGTCGCGCACCGAAGTACCATAGCTGGGTGAATAACCGCGGTCACCCGGCGATCTGCCATGGCCACGAGCGTCCCAGGCGAAGAAATCGAACTCATCCAGAGCCAGTTCTGTGACCAGATGCTCCATGCGACCAGAGTGTTCATGGCCTCGGTGAAACATCACTACAGCACCACGCCGCGTTCCAATCGCCGGCCAGTGTCGATAGAAGAGTTCGACACCATCGTGGGTGGTGAAGGTGTTTTCGTTAGCTATGCGATGAGTCGG
>JBNKLG010000141.1:0-795 GCA_050292235.1 Sedimenticolaceae bacterium
GTGGAGTACGACAAGCGAGGAAAGAGAGTCCATACATGAGATCGATGGACCAGTAGGGCAAGATGGTCCAGGGAAGAAACGGTATCCCCCGCTCCCAAGCAAAGACAATACTCTCGGTCACTCCACGACTGGCTGCCAATTGGTTGGCCCAGCCGTAACTCAGAAAAAACAGAGGTGCCAGCAGGGCCAGCCAGGCGAGGCTGTGTTTCAGCCGGATTGGCTCGCGCGCGATGGCGACGACCGTGTTCATGCAACCCGGCGACGTGCGATCGATACGGTAAAGATGCCCCACTCGTCAATACGCTGATCGACCTTATCGAAACCGGCCTGGCGTACCAACTGGTCCAGTTCCGCCTGGGTGCGCCGACGCATGACCCAGGCATCCCCATCCCGATGGCTGGTTAAGGCTCGTGCAATCATCTCCAGTTGCGGATGCCAGGGCTGGCCGGTGTAGATGAGATAACCGCCCTCTTCGATCGCTTGCGCCAACCCTGCCAGAGAAGCCTGAATCATGTCGTTATCAGGGAACAGCTCATAGAGGCCGGAGACGATGCCGAGGGTGGTTCCCGGTTGTGCGCTGGCAACGGATTCGGTGTCGAAGGCATCGCCCTTCTCAAAGCGGACCCGGTCTGCCAGGCCTCGCTCCTCGATCAGTCGGCCACCATCACGCACATTGATGTCGGAATAGTCGCGCAACAGCACGGTGTCGGATTCCTCGCCCTCCTGGGTGAGGGCATCGAGCACGTAGCGGCCATGTCCGGCCGCAATATCAAGCACCTTAACCGGCTTACCCTC
>JBNKLG010000142.1:0-773 GCA_050292235.1 Sedimenticolaceae bacterium
AACTACTGACAAATAGACCATTTCGTTTGCAAATAGATATGCTACTAGACATAGTATTGGCCTCAAAACATGAGGTAATGCTAAATTTACTTTCTCTCTTTTAATGAAATGTTTATATAACTTTACAAATAGATACAGGCATATCGTTACAACATAGCCAAAAGCGAGCAACCAAAACATTGAAGTTATAAAATCTTGAGATACCCAGTAAAGCGAAGCGATTAATAAGGGTGCAACAATTGCATATACCCAAGCAGTAAGTATCCTAAACACCTTAGACTTCAACATAACGACCCGCATCAGGTGCGACAAAAGCGCGCAGCGGTTTTGGCGTCACTTGGAGGCGCTGGTTAGCCACTATACTTCCATGGCTTGTTGAGGAACCACGCAATCAAGGACATGATATGCAATAGCTTCGGTGTGTAAGCGTTTTTGATCAATAATTGGTCTTACTGTAAACACCACACCCTCTACATCGCCGATTTTCTGCATTTTAGTTCTAATGCCCTCATCCCACGTAACAGGAAACTTTTCATTTCCTGAAATTATTGTCCCCTTGTGACTTGAGAATGCAACCATATCAAGCCTTCCAGAAACTTTGATTGTTGCACTAAGCTCTTCTTTGTTTTGACCCAAAACTACTCTGTCGTCTTGAGTTAGGCGCATCTCGTCATCTCTAGCTCCCAACTCCAAATATTCTATTTCTTTTCCATCGACACCAGATATAAGTCTATCAGCCGGATATTTTGTAACCTGAGCGGCCCATAATATTT
>JBNKLG010000143.1:0-740 GCA_050292235.1 Sedimenticolaceae bacterium
TGGAATATCAACATTTCCTGCAATATCAACCACGATAAAACCAGCTCCGCAGCTAAGCAGTAATGCTGCTATAAATGCCGCCACAGCAGTTATGTAATCTCCTAATCTAGGCTCTCTGCCATCCATCATTAATTCCCTATGAGTTGTCTTCTTTCATGAATAGCTCACCATTAAGAGCTATGGCGATAAATTCATCTTCTTCATTCCAGACTGCAATAGCCGTGCAGGTCAGTGGCGCGGAGTATTCCTTCGCAGATTCTAAGGCATCGTGCAAAGAATGGGATTTGTATTCCGCCTCGTAACCTGGTTCACCAAAGAAATACATAGCCAAATTCCAATATTGAAGGTGGATGCTGCGAAAGGCAAGGAAAAATCAGCAATTCCGGTACTTCATTGGAATGTTCTGTGGGGAGCGTTGGTAGTGTTCAGAATTCTGTGTCATTTCTATAAACTTAAGCAAAAAGAGATGATACATGAACAGCAAAATACAATTTGATATGGAAGCGGCCCTCCAGGCGCTGCGTGAGGGCAAAGACCTCAACGGCAAGGACGGCATCTTCACGCCTCTGATCAAGCAACTCACTGAAGCGGCCATGAAGGCCGAACTGGAGGAGCACCTTGCGAATGAGGTTCACCCCAACCGCAAGAACGGGCGCGGACGTAAAACCATGAAGTCCTCTGCTGGGGAGTTCGAGCTCAATACCCCTCGCGATCGGGCGGGCTCCTTTGAGCCTCAGATC
>JBNKLG010000144.1:0-729 GCA_050292235.1 Sedimenticolaceae bacterium
GAGGGTTAAGCTGCGGATTAATCGCAACAGAAGGGATATCTAGCGCGGCGAATAAGTATTGGTCCCAATCCTGATCCTCGGGAGTTGGGCTATCCCAGGGTACAATGCGCTGCATCGCCATCCAGGTCTCTGGTGTGCGCAACCAATACCAAACAGCCTCTGCCACATGTGTCGCGGTCTTGCCGCTACTGGATACAAAGCTGACGGAAACACGCCAGAGGCGACCATCAGGGGATTGCGCCCGGTAGACGGCAGTAGGCAACACGGCGGCATGGCTGCCGACGTAGTCCACAGAAAACCCCAGTCCGCGCAAGCATTCATCTGGCGCATGCAGATGGCGCAACGGGGATTGGGTCTGGGTAATCAGCAAGCCACGCTCAGCGTATTGCACCTTGATGGCGGCGCCGCCGAAGCGTTCAAAATAGTGACGCTCTTTATCGAGTAAGGGCACGACCTGGCCATACTCTCCCGCCAGAAAACGCGGGGCATAGGGTGTATCCAGTACTGTGCTGCTGTCCACCGGATGCGGAGTGCGGGTAACAATCACCAGGACCAACAAGAAGAAGGCCACAGCACCCAGGGCAGGTGAAACAGAAGTCAAAGCGGTCTTTACCGGTTGGCTTTGAGCTGCTGGTCTCCAGGCCTTGTCGCACACCTGGCACCGGCCTGGCCGAGTCACCAACAGAAAATAGTAGACCAGTAAAGCGAAGGCAGGCAGCAGGGAAAACA
>JBNKLG010000145.1:0-724 GCA_050292235.1 Sedimenticolaceae bacterium
CCAGTACGCGCAACACCTGGTCGCGCTCTTCGAAGCTGACCTGGAACAGTTTCTGGTAGACGTCGAGCTCGCACTTCTCCATTGGAGTATCACACAGCGGATCGCCATCCAGTACCGATTCGAGATGAACGGCGTTCTTCATCCACTCTTTGTAAGGCTGGGCCTTTTTCAGGCGCTGGTCGATCTCGTGCGGCAGAATCAGCTCGCCAGTCTGGGTATCGGCGGCGATCATCTGGCCCGGCTTGAGGCGGCCCTTCTTGATGACATGTGCATTGTCGTAATCGTAAACACCGATCTCGGAGGCGAGGGTGATGACGCAACCGCTGTAGTCGCCCTCTTTGGCATCGCCGCCATCGGGTTTGGTGATCACATAGCGCGCCGGGCGCAGGCCATTGCGATCCAGGGTACAGGCTGCGTAACGGCCGTCGGTCAGTACGATCCCGGCAGGACCGTCCCACGGCTCCATGTGCATGGAGTTGTATTCGTAGAAGGCGCGCAGTTCTGCATCCATCTCGCTGACGTTCTGCCACGCGGGCGGAATCAGCAGGCGCATGGCGCGGAAGATATCGATACCACCGGCGAGCATCGCCTCCAGCATATTGTCGAGGCTGGAGGAGTCGGAACCCTCCATCGACACCCACGGACGGACGTCGTCCATGTTGGCGATCTTGTCGGTGGCGAAGGTATAGGAACGGGCGCGGGCCCAGTTGCGGTTGCCGCGAAT
>JBNKLG010000146.1:0-717 GCA_050292235.1 Sedimenticolaceae bacterium
ATACGTCGGAGTCGAGCCGTCGTCCCTGGGTCAAGAATGCGGTAGGCCTTCGAGCCCTCCGCGTAGCCGATGAACACCCCTGGAGTGCTCCTGTCGTCGAGCTTGCCGATGTGGCTAAGCTCCTTGCCGAATGCGAGGCAGCCGAAGACCCGTAGGTGAGAGACCGCCGGCTTGCGCCCATGCCAAGCCTCGTACGGCGTCCTGCCGTTGAGAGCCTTGGTGGGCGAGCGGTTGAGGATGTAGACGGCCGTCACCACCGCCTCTCCCCAGAAGACAGCAGGCAATCCCCTCGGCGTGAGGAGGGCCCGAGCCATCCCCACAACCGTCTGGTTGCACCGCTCGACGACGCCGTTCTGCTGAGGCGTGTACGGGGCAGAGAAATGCCTCTGCACCCCCTCATCGGCGCAGTAGGCGGCGAATTCCTTGGCGGTGAACTCGCCGCCATTGTCAGTTCGCAGCACCCGAAGAGGGCGCCCAACCTCCAACTCCGCAGCCGACTTGATCTTCTTGATCGCCAGCGCAGCGTCGCTCTTGGCGGTGATGAGGGTGAGCCACATGAACCTGGTGGCATCATCCACCAGCAGCAGAAAGAACCGCTTTCCGGTTGGGGTCGGCGGCGAGATGGGGCCGCACAGATCACCATGGACAAGATCAAGTGCAGCACCCGCTCTGTACTTGGCCTTCGCTGGGAACGGAGCTCGCCGGTGCTTGGTGACT
>JBNKLG010000147.1:0-708 GCA_050292235.1 Sedimenticolaceae bacterium
AAGGGGCGCCACCGGGGCCTGATCGAACAGGCCAACGGCGGTTCTCTGTTTCTTGACGAGATCGGCGAACTGGCCTTTGACCTGCAGGCGAAACTCTTGAAGGCGATCGAGGATAAGCGGGTGCGGCGGCTGGGTGGCGAGCGGGAGATAGAAGTCGATGTCCAATTCATCACCGCCACCAACCGGGATCTGGAGCGCAAAATCAACGAAGCGAGTTTCCGCGCCGATCTGTTTCACCGCTTGAGTGTGTTCCGTCTCGATCTTCCGCCTCTGCGGGAACGCAAGCGCGATATCGCTGATCTACTGCCGGTGTTCATTCAGGAGTTCAATCTCGCCGCCGACCGCCAGGTGGAGCGGATACCGGAAGATGTCTATGCAAAGCTGCAGGCCTATGACTGGCCCGGCAACGTGCGCGAACTGCGCAATGTGGTGGAACGCTGTGTCCTGCTGGCTGACAGCGAGGTGTTTCCCGGCCGCTGGCTGCACCTGTCTGACACCGCTGGGCACGCCCAACGGACATCGGACAGTGCCACACTTATGCCCGATGGACGTACCCTCTGCCTGCCGCTGGACGGTTCCATGAAGCTCGATGAGATGGAGTGCGCGATTCTCAGCGAAGTCCTCTCGCGCAACAGCGACAACGTCAGCCAATCGGCCCGGGTGCTGGGTACGACGCGGGAGAAACTGCGCTACCGGGTACAGAAATAT
>JBNKLG010000148.1:0-702 GCA_050292235.1 Sedimenticolaceae bacterium
CTGCTTCACCGCATCTTTAAAACGAGCCAGCAGGCCAGCGGAATCGTAGCCGGGGAAACCATCCTCGAAGTCGAGGCGAATCAGTTGCTGGTGACGGCTCAATACCCGCAGCTTGGTAATCGTGGGATAACCCTGCAGGCGCTCGAAGTGACACTCGACATTATCCTGCGACAGGGTTCGGGCCAGGGCATCGGCCGCTTCGTCTTCACCGGTAAGACCCACCACTGCAGACTTCGCTCCCAGTGCGGCGACGTTGAGGGCAACGTTACCAGCACCGCCAGCACGCTCTTCAATCCCGCCAACTTTAACCACCGGCACCGGTGCTTCAGGTGAGATACGCGAAGTATCGCCATGCCAGTAACGGTCCAGCATCAGGTCGCCCACCACCAGTACGCGGGCATTGTCGAAATCGGGTAGTCGGGTAATTTTCATCAGCAATAATTTTCTATTAAGCCAAAAAGGCAGGGGAGCTTCGCTCCCCTTATTTTTTCAGTGAGTACTCTGCGCCGCAGTATGGACACACCGCATGGCCGGTCGCCTCGACATCCAGAAACACCCGCGGATGGGAGTTCCACAGGGTCATGTCCGGCATCGGGCAGTGCAACGGCAGGTCGTCATGGCTGACCTCGTAGTGACGTGCAGCATTGGCAGTTCTGAGTTGTTCTGCGTTATCGCTCATCGCTCCTCCAGTACGTTTATCAA
>JBNKLG010000149.1:0-695 GCA_050292235.1 Sedimenticolaceae bacterium
TGTTTAAGGTGCTGGCGGAAAGAACCCCGGGCGTGGTCATAGATGTGTTGGCCCCTGGATGGAGCCGTCCCCTGCTGGAGCGGATGCCGGAGGTGGCTGCCGCCATCGATATGCCGTTGGGCCATGGCCAGTTAGAGCTGCGACAGCGCTGGAGATTGGGGCGTTCGCTTATAGAGCGGGGGTATGACCAGGCCATCCTGCTACCCAACTCATTAAAGTCCGCGTTGGTGCCGTTCTTTGCCAAGATCCCCCTACGTACAGGTTGGGTCGGAGAGATGCGCTATGGCCTGCTGAATGATATCCGCAGGTTGGACCGGTCGCGACTGAGCATGACGGTGCAGCGTTTTGTCGCCCTGGCCTATCCGGCCGATAGCAGTGGGGTTCCGGATATACCACCGCCACGACTGGAGGTGGAACAGGATAGCGTGAACGCAGCCTTGGAAGCGCTCGCCCTGACTCGCGATGACCGACCAATATTGGCGCTCTGTCCCGGGGCTGAGTATGGTCCGGCCAAACGCTGGCCGGAGCAGAGTTACGGCGAGTTGGCAGCTGAGTGGATTGAGCGTGGATGGTCGGTCTGGCTATTTGGTTCAGACAGAGATCGGGATGTCTGCAGTACGGTAAACGCCGCTACCGCTGGGCGCTGTGTCGATCTAAGTGGACGTACCAGCATGGCCCAGGCGGTGGATCTTCTA
>JBNKLG010000150.1:0-687 GCA_050292235.1 Sedimenticolaceae bacterium
GACTTAGTCTTTTGTAAAGACATTATTTGGTAAATATATTATATATTGTGACATTGGTTATTCTGTATCCATTTTCTGTATGGTATGTGTGTAAACTTGATTCCTGGGCACACATACTATGAGCATTCGATTTTGGCTTAAAAACTGGGTACACAGTCACCCATTCTACTTTTGTGGATCCCCGTAATATACTGAAGAAGGGTAGGCTTCTCTCTGCCAGCTTCACAATGAATCTGTTGAGTGCTGGTACTCGGCCTGCTAGTTTCTGTACCTCTTTTCTTGTCTGCAGTGGCTGCATTTGGAGAATTGCTTTTATTTTGTTGAGGCTGGCCTCAATGCCTTTAGTGGATACCAAATAACTCAATACTTTGCCTTGTGTTACACCAAAGAAACACTTCTCCGGATTGAGCTTAAGCTTGGCTTAGCGCATATTGGCAAAAGTTTCTGCTAGGTCGGAGACATAGGTAGTCTTCTTCTTGCTCGCCATAACTATATCATCAACATATGAGAGGACGTTTTGCCAAATTGGTCTTGCAAAGCTGCGTTCGGCATTCTGCAAAATGTTGGTCCTATGTTGTGCAGACCTTCGGGCATTCTGAGGTAGTAGTACGTTCCAAAAGGATTGATAAGCTTATCTTCTCCTCATCTTCCTTGCGGAGCGAGATTTGATGATAGCCTGAGAAACAA
>JBNKLG010000151.1:0-684 GCA_050292235.1 Sedimenticolaceae bacterium
AGTTCGATATTGTAAGGGCCTTTTATCGCTGGATGGAGCAGCAATTCCAGGATGGCTTGGTGATGTTTGATGACAATATCGTGTTTGCGCAGAATTTTTATAAGGTCGCGAGTGGCGATCGATATTATCCAAATACCGGCATCTCGTCTTTAGGACATGCCGTGCCTGCCGCTATTGGTGCTGCCTGTGCGAAAAAGCAGCCGATGTTTGCCATGATCGGTGATGGGGGGTTTCAGATGTGCGCGATGGAGATCATGACTGCTGTGAATTATAAGATCCCATTGAATATCGTGTTGTTTAATAACTGCACCATGGGATTGATTCGTAAGAATCAGCATCAGCACTACAATGACCGCTTTATCGACTGTGATTTCATCAATCCTGATTACGCCACCCTGGCACAATCTTTTGGTATTCAGCATGTCTGTGTCGAGAATGAAGAGGATCTGCCGGATCAGTTGTCAGGCCTCGACTTTAATGGTGGCATCAATTTGATTGAAGTCAAAATAGAGCAAAATGCTTACCCCCATTATTCATCGCGTCGATAGGTAAGCATGATGAAAATCGATACCACCTGTCTGCGTAATGCGATAGACAGGTATGCTCAAATTATCCCTGAATTATATCGCTTTGAGAATTCACTTAAAGGCGAACCCATCTTTGATCTGGTAAATCTCTATGAGC
>JBNKLG010000152.1:0-684 GCA_050292235.1 Sedimenticolaceae bacterium
TCTGCATGGCGTGATGTCGTGGCTGTCTCCTTGGTGGTAATCAGACGCCCCGGCACCCCGACAACGGTCGCCCCTGCGGGTACATTTCTCAGGACTACGGCATTGGAGCCAATGCGGGCTGCGGCGCCAATCTCAATCGGACCCAGGACCTTGGCGCCAGCACCAACCACAACCCCGTCGGCCAGGGTTGGATGACGCTTACCCTGCTCCCAGCTGGTCCCACCTAAGGTGACCCCATGATAGAGGGTGCAGTCGTCACCGATGACAGCGGTCTCCCCAATCACCACCCCCATACCGTGATCGATAAAGAAACGGCGACCTATCTCAGCGGCTGGATGGATCTCTATGCCGGTAAAGAGACGCGCGGCGTTAGCAAGCATCCTGGCTAACAGACGCAGATCAACCGACCAGAGCCAGTGCGCCATGCGATGCACCAACAGGGCATGGATACCGGGATAGGTGAGTAGAACCTCCAAGCCGTTACGTGCCGCCGGATCCCGATCAAGCGCACATCTTATGTCTTCCCTCACTCTTGAGAACATTGTCTTAACACCATTGCCCAGTAAAGACCTACTATTCTACTGGATTATTCGCTGGAATAGCAGTGTTATAGGCCGGAAAATTATGTGGTTATAACCGTTCTAGGAGTGCTGCAACCTAACGCCGCATCGACTTCCTGCCCTG
>JBNKLG010000153.1:0-682 GCA_050292235.1 Sedimenticolaceae bacterium
TACCCTCACACTGCACCCTTACTAATAAGTTTAGCTCTCAGAGACAACGTTGGCTGAATATAATGGGTAATCAGGTATATTTATGGATGAATATCATGACTGATGAGTCTTGCAGCGAAAAAAAACTGAGTGATATTGAGGCTAATATACTCTGGAATGATCATCTCCATGAGGACAGGCTATTTCACGATAGAAACAACTTCTTTATCGTAACTCAATCCATGCTCTTAGTGGCTTTTGCCACCTTGCTATCCAACACTTCTGTTCCAAGGGATTCGATGATTACAGCATCGCTTCTCATGATTGAACTGGTGGGATTTGTATCGGCGATTTTGTGGCTTATGGTTAATTGTCGTCAACGCCATGTTTACGAGAATGTGTCCAGCCTAGCCTTAAAATACATTAATATCTATAAAAAAATACATGAAGGTCACGAGGATTTCAAGTGTTGGTCTAAAAAACATTTCCCGTTTGGCTCCAAAGATATTCAGACCTACGCCATTCCAACCTTAGCACTTTTCATGTGGGTAATTATTGCCATGATAACGCAAGACTTTATTAGCAGTGTTTTCCAATAGAATTGGATGAGCTTCAGGCTATGAGAATACCTGATTACCCACAAGCCTCAGCCAACTTTAGCAACCGCACAGGCATGGGCGGTGTTCTGGCGGCAATATAGGCA
>JBNKLG010000154.1:0-673 GCA_050292235.1 Sedimenticolaceae bacterium
GTCTAACGCTTTACTTTGCAGAATAAAGTGGCAGTGGTTTTCTAAAATAACCCACGCATACACATTAAGATCCTCTTCGCCTAAAAAGCGTAGCGAATCCAGCAGAATGTTAACGGTTGCGGGGCGAGTAAATACTGGAATCCAATGCAGTACCGTTAAGGTAACAAAGTGAGCTTGTTGTGAGTTGGTTATTTTGTAACGGCTTCTACCGATTGTTTTTACTTCCTATGTATTGTCTTTGGGTCTGGTATGCATTCCCACGCGGGAGCGTGGGAACAAATAAAAAGAATCCAGGTTTTAAGAACATAGATTCTTTACTTTTTTAAAAAATTAAAGCGTCCCCTTTTATTTTACTGACTCCAGTTATTCCTGCCACCCCCTGATCTGCCCCTTATTATTGTCAGGGTTCTTTTTCTCTCGTCCCTCTTTACAAACTTCGGTTTCGGCTTTATCCGAAAACCATAACTTTTCTTTTCCAATTACCCACATACTATAACTGTTAGAGTTGTTTTGTTCTTTGGCTAACATTTTTTTCACCTCTTTTTCAGATATTTGATAAAATACAGAACCTGATCTGGTTGATATCTTTATATTCGTTATAGCATGTAGTGCCTCGTCTGATCTTCCGACAAATACCGCCATACATGGTCGCCATTTGGATCTTTTAATAACC
>JBNKLG010000155.1:0-669 GCA_050292235.1 Sedimenticolaceae bacterium
GCCGTTGCCAGTGCCAATATTCAAAACAGAAAAAGGAGCTGAATTCTTTTGTCTATCCTTGGTCACTGACTGAGCCAGCTTGAATAAATAATCAAGTCTGGGGACTGCATAGCCAAAAATCGATAGGCCTTCTGTTTGATAATAATCCCAGACGTTGTCTTGATCTCTATTATCCACGTATCCCCCAATCGTTCCTTTGTAATTGATTCACACGACAACAGTGGATGCCATGCGTCTTTAGCTATAAAAATATTGCGACAGATAATTTTGTTTTTATGGTCTTTATGTGGCACAATTAGGACATTATTATTTACTGCTATTTTCAATGACAACATGCGGTTGAAAATAAAATCACATTTTTTGTTTCTCTTGTACCGAGAAAATCCAGGATGGATTTATTCAGCACTTCCTTGAGGGCTATTTCGGCCTGACTTGGCCTCTAGCAGCATGTATGAGACTCGATTATATGCCACCATGCAGGCCAAAATATACCAAACATTTTTGAAGCCGCCCCTCAAGAACTCAACACTCATCCATGACACCACCAAAGCAGTCAGCAACACGAACATACCTAGGCCAAGGGTGGCCATGGTGTTATCACCGATCAATTGAAAATTGCGTCGACCTGCCGTAACGCTGAAAAAGAGGTGAACCACAAAAGCAATAAAT
>JBNKLG010000156.1:0-664 GCA_050292235.1 Sedimenticolaceae bacterium
CTACCACCTACGTCCATGTAGGCGTCGGCAACTGCTCCTGCGTTGCTCTACTCTCCGGCATCCCTGCCGGGATTTCCCGACCTACGATTCCAGGTTACAGGTTTTACAACTCGTCCAACTGCGGATTCCAGGCTAAAGAGCCCTATGCATTACGCCAAAGTCATTACTATTTTATGTTTTTTGGATTTCTATCGATTTTAGTCAGGCGGCTGCTTCCGAGTGAGGCGCGTTGGATGACATCAATAAAACCTGCCTGATCACTCTAATGATCTGGTCAATTTCTTCAGAGGTAATATTAAAATGAGGCGTGAAACGTAATGCATTTTTCCCACCATGAATAACACCCACACCCATTTTACGCATCATTTCTTCTATTGAATCTTTACCAAAACACTTTAAGCTCGAATGCAGTTTAAAGGATACCAGTAACCCTGAGCCCTGCACGTCAGTAATCAATCCATTCGCACGTTATGGGGAGGAGATCTGGTATTCTGATGATGGAGAAGACTCTACCTCAAATGAAGAAAAATCCGTAACTGAAGACAACAGTCAATCTGGTGACAGCCGTGCCGCAAGTCCAATGATTGAGAAAAAGGCGATTTTCAAGTGTTATTTGTGCGCTTTTTCATGCCACACAAGTGCAGAGTTGAACGATCACGTGATG
>JBNKLG010000157.1:0-662 GCA_050292235.1 Sedimenticolaceae bacterium
CACGGGGACAGATGGCAGCCCCAGAGCTTCCTTGAGTCGAGAGGGGGGAGCCAGAGCCGCGGTGACATGTGGCGGCCCCGGAGCTGCCCTGAGCCGGGAGGCGGGTACCACTCCACCGTCCCCTCTTCCGCGCCCTTCCGTGAGCTGTCAGGGCGTGGTGGTGCCTGTCACGCCCCCAGATAATCCACATCGGATGATCACACGGGGCAAGACTGGCTTCAGGGTGGTGCCTGATCATCTTGTCCTCATCGCCACGACCTCTTCACCAACACCATCCCCGATCCCCTCCTCCGCTCATGCTGCGCTTGCCGATCCCCATTGGCGTGCAGCTATGAAGGAAGAGTACGACACCCTGATCAACAATGGGACATGTGAGCTGGTTTCCTGACCTCGGGGCTCCAATATTATCACCGGCAAGTGGGTTTTCACGTACAAGCTCCGTGCTGACAGGACCCTTGATCGCTACAAGGCCCATTGGGTCCTTCGGGGTTTCACTCAGCGCCCTGGGGTCGACTACGACGAGACCTTCAACCCCGTCGTAAAGCCTGCCACCGTCTAGACTGTGCTGACCCTGGCTGTCTCCAGGGGTTGGCCCGTGCACCAGCTCGATGTCAAGAACGCCTTCTCCACAGCACACTCTCTGAGACCATCTACTGCTCTCA
>JBNKLG010000158.1:0-645 GCA_050292235.1 Sedimenticolaceae bacterium
CTTGCATAAGGTAAACAATATTTAGGAATCTGCTACATCAAGCAACAAACTGCCAAGCCATACTTTGGCAACGGGGCGAGAACAACTGTTTGTCACTTACTCCCTGCGTGTAAATCTTCCTGGCACCCTCCAGCTGGACATCTCCAAATTGTTGGTGTTCGCCATCTCTAGCACCTCCGGCGTGCTCACGGCCTGTCGTGGTTTGTGACAATGAATTTCTATGAGAGTAATCACTAGATCAAGAGAACGATGGTAACACATGAGACGTAAGGATTTTTAGACAGGTTCAGGCCTCCCGGAGGATAATAGCCCTACGTCCTGTGTTCTTGTATTGGTCATGTCAATTGATGTTGCGGTTGTAGTTGTGGACTTCTCTCCTATGAGTGCCTCTACCCCTCCTTTTATATCCAAGGGAGCAAGTTTATAAAGAAGTTAACCGAGTTGGTTGCAATATGATATTAATCAATATTCTATCTTTACTTACCTATTTTACATATATTTTTATAAATATAATTATCTATGCCTTGAGGAACACATCATTAGTCGAGTCATAGTGAACCACTCCTTAAACCTTCTGAGTCTATACAGTTTTCACTGGATCTGTCCACATGTTACTATCTCTTGTCCTGTCCATATCATGCACTC
>JBNKLG010000159.1:0-638 GCA_050292235.1 Sedimenticolaceae bacterium
CAGACCCCTTTGATCCAGACCCCTTTGATCCAGACCCCTTTGATCCAGACCCCTTTGATCCAGACCCCTTTGATCCACCCCTTTGATCCGGTAGTGGACAGGCGGACGGGACAACGGGACACCGGGTGCAGGTCAGGCATGGGAGGTTGGTGTTGACGGTGGAGAAGGAGTAAACGAAAGCCCCGCTGGCTGAGGCTGGCGGGGCTTTTTTGTGCGTTATGGCTATCTTTTTCTTTGCTACTTTTTAACAAAAAAATCCAAGGATACATTCACTTCTTGTATTTCCATTGTTTTCAGACTCCCCGCAACAGATGTTAATACTTTTGCATCTTGAGGCGTCTCCCCAGCCACTACCAACTCAAAAATCCGATTATCGCCATCGAAAGATATTTCCATTCCTAAGTTGCTTTTAAAATGTTCCGGAATGCTATAGCCATGGGCCTTAAGCTCTTCTAGTTTTTTTCTAGTAGCTATTCGAGCCAACTCAGTCAATTCATCTAATTTTCCACTCATTAATCAGGCAACCATCCTTGTAAACTATCCCCATTCGGCGTAAAGAGAGTTCTTCCGCCAGTGGAATTTAATATTGCACTCCTGTTATTTGGGAATAAATTCAATATAGCCTGATCCACTGCTGT
>JBNKLG010000160.1:0-635 GCA_050292235.1 Sedimenticolaceae bacterium
TCACTGGTCTTGAAAAATACATCCTGACGACGGTTTCCTCGTTGCGTGATGTGGTGCGGATATCCAGGTAATACCACCCTCGCTAATCTTGCCATTAGTTTAAAACCACATAATTAAGTATTGTGTCCCCAGAATTCCCCAGGTAATCTTCGTAGTCACTGGTCTTGAAAAATACATCCTGACGACGGTTTCCTCGTTGCGTGATGTGGTGCGGATATCCAGGTAATACCACTCTTGCTAATCTTGCCATTAGTTTAAAACCACATAATTAAGTATTGTGTCCCCAGAATTCCATATTAGTTTAAAACCACATAATTAAGTATTGTGTCCCCAGAATTCCATTGATATACATAGGTGATAGCGGTTATTCTCCTTATACTTATCGGGTCAACGAGAATATGCTCCCGCGTGGGCGTCGACCACGATAAAGTCGCCAGCTGTAGTGCTGTTGATATTGAACCGCGCAGCATCGGCACCGCCGGAGATCGAGAAGGACATAATCAGTTATTCGAAAATTGAAAAACAGGTATAATTTATTTCCAGAAATGGATTTGATATTGTTCGAGGTATTAATGAAGAACTGATATCTTGATTATGCATTGGTAATATGCAATCTTCTATGCGGAAGATATATG
>JBNKLG010000161.1:0-628 GCA_050292235.1 Sedimenticolaceae bacterium
CTCCCAATCTCTCTCCTCCAAGCTTCATTCAAATCCAAGCTTCCTAGAGAGATTTGAGCCTCACTCTTGAGTGATCCACTTGATCTTCATCTTAAGCACTTTACCGGCAATCTCCATGTATTCGTTACTCTTGGGGATTTGTTCCCCTAGACAGACTAGGATGTTCGGGAGTCACCAAGGTTGTGGTTGACTCCGGAAAGTTTGTATTGCCCTCTCCTTTATGGGGATTTAATAGTGGAAAGCGGACTAGATCTTGGTGATCGTTCGGAGTGGATTAGGGTTGAAAAAGACCCGGCTCTTTGTGAGATCCACAACGGAGACGTAAGCATCCTTTGTGGGTGGCCGAACTTTGGGAAGAAATCTTGTGTCTTTGTGTCTCTCATTTTGATTTACTTCCTATTCTTGTTCAAGCTTTGTTCTTGTTTAGAGTTTGACCTAACCTTAGATTTAAATCCTAGAGTTTAGATTGCTTCTAGTTGTTTCTGTTATTTCTCTAAGCTCTATATTATCTAGCTTGCTAATAGTAAGCTTATCGGGACCTAGACGCATTGTCTTGGCTCCCGATCTACTTTTCTGTTGTGCACAGTTTTTTATGACTGGACATATCCGGGCCCCGAATCGGACATAT
>JBNKLG010000162.1:0-622 GCA_050292235.1 Sedimenticolaceae bacterium
TACCGCCCTCTCAAACCTTACCAAATACTGCCAAAGGTCATGAGATTGAAATCTTCGCCGAGATCAAAAAACTCTGGCAGCACTGCACACCCAACTTCATTGACACCTCCATCGGAGCTGTTGGGTCAAGACAGAAAATAGTTTTTGAGAAAATGGTATGATGGAGGGGAGAAAATGGAATCACATAAAAAGAGTTTTTGAGGTTGAAGTGTTTTTCTCCTCTCAAAATATTGACTTGCCCTTTATTTGAAGAGACTTTTGAAGATTTTCTTTTTCTTCCTCTTTTCCTTTTTGTTTCTTTTTCTGTTTTTTCAATACCTTTTTTTTCTTTCTGCTCCGTCTCTCAACGACTTGGGCGTTTTGATGATATTTGAGGAGAAAATCATTTCTTCAAAAACTTCTTTTCAAATGGCTTCAATATACTGACGGTGGATGCATATTTTGGAATGGAGTTATACACGCCAACATGGCTAAACCATGATTATGGAGATGAAAGAGTTGTTGATATATTGGCGGTGGATGCATATTCCGAAGTGGAGGTATGCACGCCAATATTTCTGGGTGAGGCTAGCAATTAATATGGGTGACAAATCATTTTCGATTTTTTTCAAAACTCAAATGG
>JBNKLG010000163.1:0-619 GCA_050292235.1 Sedimenticolaceae bacterium
CGCGCGAGATACCCCTGATCGTCCATGTAGGCAGTGAATACACCATCACCTCCGACAGCCGCTACGAACGGGTCGATATGCTCGACCTGCCCCTGAAGTGCGGCGTCACTGTCATTGCCGCCCATATGGGTCTGGGACGGGTGCATCACAAATTTCGCCCGTGGCGCAATCTCTCACGCCAGCCGCGCCATTTCGACAGGGACTATTTTCATCTCCTGGAAATGCTTGAACAGCACGACAACCTCTATGCGGATATCTCCGCGATACTGGCGCCTTTGCGGGCGAGGGCCCTGCGACACCTGGCGCAAACAAAAAGCGTTCACGGAAAGATCCTTTTCGGCACCGATTTTCCGGTACCCTTCACTATTCGAATAAACAGTTACGATCTCACGACGGCGAAAAGAAAAGCGATCTGCCGGGTCGACAACCCCTTCGATCGTTACGTCACGGCCATGCTCGAATACTTTCCCATGGACAACCCCCTCTACAGCAACTACAGGAAAGTCCTCCCTGGGCTAACCCATTCGTTGTATAAATCATTGGACTGACGACGCCAAGCTCTTGCCATGGCACGCCAACAAAAATTGCGATCTTCTGTTGCTAAATTTTTCAATCGCTT
>JBNKLG010000164.1:0-618 GCA_050292235.1 Sedimenticolaceae bacterium
AATGGGGACCGGGTCTTGGATGAGCTGTGACCAGAACCGGGTGGGCAGGTCAACCACACTCACGCCATGACGTCGGCACAAGGCCCAGAAGTCGCCGGCGCCGGTCAACCAGGCGTCGGTGCGAAGCACCAGCGCGGCGCCGCTGGTCAAAGCGGTAAAGATTTCTTCGGCACTGGCGTCAAAGGATACGGAGGCGAATTGCAGGAAGCGATCGTTCGGTCCGAGGCTGATGTGTTCGCCCAAAGAAGCGATCTGGTTCACCACGTTGCGGTGTTCGATCATCACCCCCTTGGGTTGGCCGGTGGAGCCGGAGGTGTAGATCACGTAGGCCAGATGGTTTGCGGTCAGCCCCAGAGCGTGCGGTTCGAGATTGTCTGCCGGACATTGTTCCCAAACGCCGGCGTCGGCATCCAGTTCGATGAGTGCCACTTGCGCAGGCCGGTTCGACCAGCGATCGCTCAGCGATTTTTGCGTCAGCAGCGCCATCGGCGCACTGTCTTTGAGCATAAACGCAAGCCGCTCGGCCGGATAGGAAGGATCCAACGGCACATAGGCCCCGCCGGCCTTTAAGATGGCCAGTAGGGCCACCACCATCTCAAGGCTTTTTTCCACGCCGAT
>JBNKLG010000165.1:0-617 GCA_050292235.1 Sedimenticolaceae bacterium
TGGCCGATCAATTCTCTTTTTTTGAGGCCTTTGCCCATGATATCGCCATTGTCGAGGCGTCCGCTCTATTTCGAAGTCGCCGAGCGTGTGCGGGAGCTGATCTACCGCGGAATGCTCAAGCCGGGTGAGTGGATCGACGAGATCGCGCTCAGCAAACAGTTTGGTATCAGTCGCACGCCCTTGCGCGAAGCGCTCAAGGTCCTGCATGCGGAGAATCTTATCGAATTAGTAGCGCGCAAAGGCTGCCGGGTCAATGAACTGGATGACGATGAGTTATTGGAGTTGTTCCCAGTCATGGCAAGCCTGGAAGGGTTGTGCGCCGATCTGGCGACCCAGCGACTCAAGCCGTCAGACATGAAACGGCTTGAGCGCATCCACGAGCGGCTGGAGAGCCAAGCAATGGCTAACAATGTAGACGGCTATTACGAAACCAATCGCGAGTTTCATCGCGCTATCCAGAATCTGACCGGCAACCGTTGGCTGACACGGGTCACCGATGAGTTGCGCAATGTGATGGTGCTGGCCCGTCACCGCCAGCTGACCGTCGAAGGTCGATTGCAAGAATCTCTCGAAGAACATCGTAAAATAATACAGGCGCTGCGAGTTGGTGACGCAGA
>JBNKLG010000166.1:0-605 GCA_050292235.1 Sedimenticolaceae bacterium
AAGAAGACTGGCGGGTGAGTTGCCAGAAAGTCCGAATACGAAGAATTCCGGTCTTGGTGTCGAGGTTGCTGGCGTTCATTCGAGACCAGCCTGCTCATGAGGTTGTTCTGCATTGCCAGCAGTTGTTCCAGGCTGACTGGCGGGCAAGGTGGTGGAGGTGGCGCATTGCGACGTGGGACTTGGCCACGCCCACGTCGGGCAGATCCCTTGGGGATGTCAAGGATAAGGTCCTCAAAAGTCTTGGCACGCACCATCTGCCATAACGAGCTTTGCATCATTAGTTATTTGCACAAGTCCGATAGATTATGATGTAAGCTTTGCATAAGGTAAACACAATGAAAAAGAGTGACAATTGTATTTACAAAAGGTAAACATCCATTTATTCATAAACTTGGTTATCATACAAAAGGTTACATCAAGGGTTACGTGTCCTTTGTACAAGTGGTCGAAATGGAACCCGCCTATCAAAAACAAAATGGGCACGGGAACCTTGTTCTCATGCCACGGAATACATCCAAGGTCACAAGCTATCAAGCTACTTGCTATCCTAACCTACATCCACTCAAAATTTGGCTCCCCGCATCCTAATAGTGACGAGAAAGCAA
>JBNKLG010000167.1:0-604 GCA_050292235.1 Sedimenticolaceae bacterium
GTCATTGATAAAAGACATCCTGAGGAGGATAAAACCGTTTAGATAATCCAAATTGCTGATTGTGGTAAAGAATGAGCACGGATGAGCACCATCGGTTTTTTCGATTGTTAACATCAAAAATTCGTCCTTATTCTAAATTAAATGGACTGTAAAATAAATATTCGTGTTTCTGAGAAAATTTTACATAAAACAGATGTGTTTTGAACAAAAGAAAAGCCAATATTGACCATAAATCCTGATTTTATGTTTTCTCCTTTTATTTTCGTTTTCGAAGCGGAAGTCCAGTGACGTCACTGATATTCTGTAGACTGGTACGACAAGAGTTACAAAAAGTTTTTTTGAAAATATTTTGGTGCAGACACATGTCAACGAATATCAAGATAGAAAAGAACTACTTACAATTGAAGAAAACTTTTAAAAATCAAATTTTTTAGAGTGGTTTTGAGGGTCTATTATCAATTATAGTTTTTTTAGACAAGATAACCAGTTTATTAGTCAATAGAAATTACAAAATTTAAGGCACACACCTAGGTCCCAAGGGACATAATTGGTGGGAAAACATAATTTTAATTGAATATTACATAAATATGGCAGTCAAAATAAT
>JBNKLG010000168.1:0-604 GCA_050292235.1 Sedimenticolaceae bacterium
AGCTCGATCACGTGGTGTTTTTAATTCAAACTCGCCAGCAGGGCTTTTCATGGTCTTGCTGGTGGTGCCATTCTTGCGATTTTGACCTTCCTCAGTAGCAAGGTGATCTTCTAGTTCGGCTTGCATGGCCGCTTCGGTGAGTTGCTTGATCAGAGGAGTGAAGATGCCGTCCTTTCCGCTAAGGTCTTTTCCCTCACGCAGTGCTTGGATAGCGCTTTCCATATCGAATTTGATTTTTTCTTTCATGTATCATCTCACTTATTTTTTTGATAGTTTAATGAAATGACACAGAATTCTGAACACTACCGCAGTGAGACGATCAGAGCTGTAAGGGCCTACCTTATCTCCCTTGGCAAGTAAAAGCCCCGCTCATCTCTGGGGGGGCTTATTTAGAGTGGATGTCCCTGTTATCGCTTCTTCTACCCTTTATTGCAATTAGACCATGTTAAATAATATATCTTGTAGTTATTGCCAAGCTCTTTTTTTAGCTCGTTATATAACCTCCTCCCTTCCTCAAAATATAATTTTTCATCTTCCTCTGATTTGAATCCAGATTGAATCGGATCATTTCTAACCAACGTTAAATCATATTCTTTTCTCCACT
>JBNKLG010000169.1:0-602 GCA_050292235.1 Sedimenticolaceae bacterium
GTCTAACGCTTTACTTTGCAGAATAAAGTGGCAGTGGTTTTCTAAAATAATCCACGCATACACATTAAGATCCTCTTTGCTTAAAAAGCGTAGCGAATCCAGCAGAATGTTGACGGTTGCAGGGCGAGTGAATACTGGAATCCAGTGCAGTACCGTTAAGGTCACAAAGTGGGCTTGTTGAGGGTTGGTTATTTTGTAACGGCTTCTGCCCATTGTTTTTACTTCCTATGTATTGTCTTTGGGTCTGGTATGCATTCCCACGCGGGAGCGTGGGAACGAGTAGAATAAAAAAACTAAAAGGCTCTTCTCAAAATTAGCATTTACGTTAATCACAGTTTACTCTTTGCGGGTGACTGAAGCTTCTCTCGTTCCCACGCTCCCGCGTGGGAATGCATACCGGACTACCATGCTACACAAACCTCCAATAACCCAGGCTTTCCAGCATAATCTCTAGCACTTGAATATCGCCAGTGAATAGCTTCATCTACATAACCTCGTTTAACCGGGTTTTGATGAAAATAATCAATCTTCTGCCGCATCATATCCTCATCCTGAATCAATTCTGGATGTACACCTTCCTGCCAAAATTGATAAGCATGATC
>JBNKLG010000170.1:0-599 GCA_050292235.1 Sedimenticolaceae bacterium
CAACAACGCCCCCATCACGCTTCATCACCCTGCTCCCTATTGTTCACACCCCTACAAATCCGTTATGCACCTGTGTTGCATGTCGCACAGCGCCAGAGCCTCCAAGAAAAACAATCGCTGATAATTCAATTAGTTATGCATCTGGCACGGGGATTGCGATAACAGCCCTTGAATACCAGCACTTTTTTGGGGCGCGTTATGCAAACCGATTTCATATCGGGCCACTCATTAGGGAGATTACGGCAATGACGAATGGGCTATCCCATGTGGACGGCAGGTTCTGGATGGCGGGCCAGAATGGCGCCGACCTGACCGCGGAGCGGGTGGCGCTGCTGGAGGCCATCGGTGAGCACGGCTCCATCTCCGCCGCCGCCAAGGCGCTGGGGATGAGTTATCGCACCGCCTGGGACGCCGTCAACAACATCAACAACCTGGCCGATCCGCCCCTGCTGGAACGGCGGCCTGGCGGTTCGCACGGTGGAGAAACCCTGCTCACCCAACAGGGCTGGAATCTGATCGAGGCCTTCCACCGTATGGAGGCGGAATACAGGCGAATGCTGGCAGGCATGAGCCGTCAGATCGCCGATCTGGATCAATTG
>JBNKLG010000171.1:0-597 GCA_050292235.1 Sedimenticolaceae bacterium
CTGTGGTATCCCCAAGGAGGAACCACCGCACAATGGATAAAAAAGCTATCAACCTGTTCGGCACGGTCGTTTGCCCGAAGTAAAAAACAGAAAGTTTTAGCATAACTGTCCGATCATGTTATCAATAGCTGTAACACCCCGTGTTATGGAAACTCTAATTAGAGTCATTAATAAATAACTAGGGGCTGTTACAAGGCTAAATCAAAAGGCGGAATTCAAAAACAAGGTTTCAGATTCAAACTATCGTGAAATCAATCCAATTTCCCTTTTCGAGTGGAATTCAAATTTCTGATCCCCTTTTGCTGGAAATTGATTTTTCCTTGCAATAAGGTGTAACAAGGAGCTTGCTAGGCAAAATTCATCAAAATCCAAAGTTCCAAGAATTTCCAGTGAATTTCTATTGAAATTCAACTCATAGAAGCTTCTCTGAATTTTAGTTCAAAATCCAATCAGAATCTCAGGAATTTTCTATAACAAAAATTGTTCCTTATCTCAAATACTTCCCAACTGTATTTTATTTCAAAATTTTGGAGCAACAGAGGGTCCTATTTGGATCAAATCAATTTTGTGGCGCGTCAGAATTTATTTCGGATTAAT
>JBNKLG010000172.1:0-592 GCA_050292235.1 Sedimenticolaceae bacterium
GCTGAATCTCATGTAGACCGCTCCATTAGTGAACCTGAAACGTTCATCCAAACAAATATAGTTGGCACCTTTCGGTTATTAGAAACCGTTCAATGCTATTGGGACAAACTCTCCGTGCAGAAAAAAAACGCGTTTCGTTTTTTGCATGTATCAACTGACGAGGTGTACGGCTCACTCACACCAGACGCCCCAGCTTTTACAGAGACAAATCGTTACGAACCAAATAACCCGTACAGTGCAAGCAAGGCCTCATCGGACCATCTGGTACGCGCCTACCACCACACTTATGGGCTACCTGTGTTGACCAGCAACTGCACAAACAACTATGGACCTTATCAGTTTCCTGAAAAACTGATCCCACTGATCATCAGCAACGCTCTTGCACATAATCCTTTGCCTATCTACGGGGATGGCCTGCATATTCGTGACTGGCTATATGTCAGCGATCACTGCAATGCCATTCGTAAGATTTTAGCTGAGGGCACACCTGGCGAAGTCTACAATATTGGCGGGCTTAACGAGAAAACCAATATTGATATCGTTCATGCTCTATGTGACATTCTTGACGAGCTACGACCAATAACAGACGATG
>JBNKLG010000173.1:0-592 GCA_050292235.1 Sedimenticolaceae bacterium
CTCGTCCGGGGCCTTCAGATAGATGTGTTTTTCCCTCTCGGGAATGTCTTTGTCACAGTCGAGCAATACCATTGGCATGGCGCATTCTCCTGGTTGAATTGATAAATCGAACAGGCTCTGGCCAGAAGGCCGTCACCAGTGACAGAAGGGGTATTGCAGAGGGCATGCCAAGAAGCGGGGATCGGCGTGCAGGCCTTGCCGTTGTTGGGTTTGCCGTTCGAAAATCCTGCTTCCAACAGTACCCGTGCAGAACAGGAAAGTACGAACACCCCCTGTTTCGTACATGGGTGTGCTGCCAAGATCAGATGTAGGGTGGATAAGCACAGCGCATCCACCAATTCCGACGGTTGTTGATGGTGGATGCGCTTCGCTTATCCACCCTACCCAACCAGCTCCTGCATCCATGCAGTCGTACCCACCCAACCTCGTTATTCGAAATCCATATGGGTGATGGTTGGCGGCTCGTTGGTGCCCCAATCAGGTTCATACCACCCTCGAGCCATGGCACGATGGAAGGATGACCATGGCCAATCGGCCACACGTTGAACCAAGCCGTGTTTCACCGGGTTGTAATGGATGTAATCGAGGTGGT
>JBNKLG010000174.1:0-586 GCA_050292235.1 Sedimenticolaceae bacterium
GAAGACCGATCCTGCGGAGTTTCTCCTCTCCCAGTCTGCAACCCAAAAGATGAGTGAGTACGACAAGGGTGGTGGCGGCATCTGCGCTACCGCCGCCGAGGCCGCCGCCCATGGGAAGTCTCTTGTTCAGCTCAATGGTTACGCCTTTTTCGCAGCCTGTGGCCTGTTGCAGGGCCTTTGCTGCGCGAACGCAGAGGTTGTCGTTCTCGGGCACGCCTTCGATGGGATTTGCCAGCTGAATCTCATTGCCTTCCTGGAGATGAAAGATCAGTTCATCATGGAGGTCGAGAAACTGGAATACGGTCTGCAGCAGGTGGTATCCATCAGACCTCTGCCCGGTGACGCGCAGCATCAGGTTCAGTTTGGCTGGCGCCGGCCAGACAGATGCATCCATCGGCTGTCAGTCAGATACGCCGAATCGCTGCATGACCGGCTGGATGAAGCGATTGTCCGGCTCTCTCTCGAGGGCGGCCTTCCAGATTGAAATAGCCTCATCTTTTTTCCCCAGTTGCCACAATACCTCGCCCAGGTGAGAGGCGATTTCCGCGTCCGGGCTCAGCGCGGCGGCCTGCCTCAGGTAGCCCAG
>JBNKLG010000175.1:0-586 GCA_050292235.1 Sedimenticolaceae bacterium
AGAAAGTGCACTCTCTTCAGCCGCCATGCCCCGGTCTAGCGTAAAGACAGACTCTATCCCCAGATCAGCCTCAACAAAGCCGGTTCCGCTCGCTGCGGATCCACCTTTGATGACGAAGGGTAGTGCCACCAGCCCCGCCGTACCAAGATTCCCACCGACTTTTTCATACTCACCGCTCTGGTAGTTTTCTATCGCCTGGATCGGCAGGGTAACCAGATTGGTGAGGGCGCCCACAAACAGGTCTTCTACGGTTGCGCCCTGTTGCATCGCTGTGCAGGCGTCGCTGAAGCAATAGTCGCTGTGCGCTTCTCCCGTAATGGCTTCAAAAATATAATTCTTTATGCCGTTGACGCTGTCTATGGGGATGGCGAGGGTTTCGACGACGCCCTTGCCAACGGCCTTCCCCGTACCAACCATGATCGGCCCAAGGGAAGACAGTCCATGGGTGTCGTTGTTGATCCGGATGTTCAGTTCTTGCTGGCTGAGGTGGTTTTGGCCCAGGACTGCGTTGTAGAGGTCCGGGTAGCTTTGCCAGGTCTCGGCATAGAGGCTGCTGTCTTCGTAGTAGCCCATGGTGGCGAACATG
>JBNKLG010000176.1:0-285 GCA_050292235.1 Sedimenticolaceae bacterium
ATCCGGATATGCCTTCTAATCCCAGTCATGAGATAGCCCGGCATCTGTTCCCCGAAGGGGCTGGATCCATGCTATGTTTTGGCGTGGTGGGTGGTCGTGCCGGTGGCGCTGCTTTTATTAATGCCTTGCAACTGGCATCCAATCTGGCCAATGTTGGCGACTCGCGCACTCTTGTACTGCACCCTGGCAGCACAACGCATTCACGGCTGGATCCGGATGCAATGGCTGCTGCCGGTATCAGTGAGGACATGATCCGTGTTTCTGTTGGTATCGAAGACATCAGTG
>JBNKLG010000176.1:295-581 GCA_050292235.1 Sedimenticolaceae bacterium
CATCCGGATATGCCTTCTAACCCCAGTCATGAGATAGCTCGGCTTCTATTCCCTGAAGGGGCTGGTTCAATGCTATGTTTTGGCGTGGTAGGTGGCCGCGCCGGTGGCGCTGCTTTTATTAATGCCTTGCAACTGGCATCCAATCTGGCCAATGTTGGCGACTCGCGCACTCTTGTACTGCACCCTGGCAGCACAACGCATTCACGGCTGGATCCGGATGCTATGGCTGCTGCCGGTATCAGTGAGGATATGATCCGTGTTTCTGTTGGTATCGAAGACATCAGTG
>JBNKLG010000177.1:0-580 GCA_050292235.1 Sedimenticolaceae bacterium
TTGATGCTTCTTAATAATTTGGGGCTCAAAATTACCAGCTCGATCACGAGGCGTTCTCAGTTCAAACTCTCCAGCAGGGGATTTCATGGTTTTGCTGGTGGTGCCATTCTTGCGATTGGGGCTTTCTTCAGCAGCAAGGTGCTCTTCCAGCTCGGCCTGCATGGCCGCTTCGGTAAGTTGTTTGATTAGAGGTGTAAAGATACCATCCTTTCCGCTGAGGTCTTTCCCCTCACGCAATGCTTGGATAGCACCTTCCATATCGAAATTGATTTTGTCTTTCATGTATCATCTCTTTTTGCGATAGTTTATAGAAATGACACAGAATTCTGAACACTACCCCGTTAGCGTCTGCTTTAGCTGCGCCACATTGGCGGTACTTGGCGCGGGATCTTCCACCCCGAAACCCACCCTGTTACATCCGACATAGACAAAATTAGTAACCAGCTCCCGCGCATCAGCGGTGGAAATACCAATCGAGAGGGCAAGTAGGGTGTAGACGAAAAAAACCGAACGGATGTTGAGGTGCATGGCTCTCCTCCCTGAAAGGTATCAATAAATAGGTCTTAACCAATGACTCTGG
>JBNKLG010000178.1:0-576 GCA_050292235.1 Sedimenticolaceae bacterium
TACCAATATCTCTGGTCAACACAGAATTTGACATCCCGACTGGCAGGATTTTTTGCCAGCAAGGTGATGAGCAGTAGAATGCAACGCCTGGCAGCTGCAAATTATGTAGCACCCTTTAATCAGCCAGCATTTCAGGGGCAATTGTACCAACTGGATGAGCCAGTACTGGATATTCAAAGCCTTATTGAAACGATCCGCAGCCAATATCATGAGCTGATTTTTCGTGCTCCGGTTGATAGTATTAGTGAGCGTATTGGCTCTGATAAGCCCTATAGATTGTCCTTCGCAGAGCCTCAATTGCCGGATATCGATGCTCGGGTAGTGGTTTTGACGGCCGGGGCTGATAATGAACGATTATTGGGCAGCTTGCATTTGCAAGCACCTAAAATGCAGCGTAGACCCTTGCTGATGCCCATGTTAAAAGCACCTGAAAAATACCTGCCCCGGCTCTATGCCCATTGCCTGGGTGCCAGTGCCCTGCCGAAAATGACCATAAGCTCGCATCATTTGTATGCCGGCTCTGAGAAGGCGCGACAAGTGGTTTGGTATCTGGGCGGTGATATTGCTGAAAAAGGT
>JBNKLG010000179.1:0-567 GCA_050292235.1 Sedimenticolaceae bacterium
AATACACTCTTTGTTGCCCTCTTTGAGCCTCGAGATGTTGGACACGCTCTTTCTGATTTGAGTTGGGTCAATTCCATGCATGAGGAGTTAGAGAATTTTGAGAGAAACCAAGTTCTTCTTCGCTGGATCTTGTTAGCTTTTCTGATGCTGATTTTGCGGGTTGTGGGATTGACCGAAAGAGCACTTCTAGCACTTATCATTTTCTTGGATCTTCTCTCATTTGCTGGTCTTCTTGGAAACAGTCTTCAGTTGCACAGTCCACCACCGAGGCCGAGTATGTAGCTGCTGCTCACAGATTCTTTGGATACTGCACACTATGAGAGATTTTGAATTGGGGTTTGAGAGAGTTCCCCTCATGTGTGATAACACCAGTGCCATACAAGTAGCCAAAAACCCAGTCTTCCATAAAAGAATGAGACACCTTGAGAGGAGACATCACTTCATGAGAGACCATGTAGAGAAGAGAGATATTGAGATGAGATACATAGACACAGATAGGCAGTTGACTGACAATATCATCAAACCCCTTGGTTCTTCTCGATTTGCTGATCTACGGGGGAAAATTGG
>JBNKLG010000180.1:0-566 GCA_050292235.1 Sedimenticolaceae bacterium
CAAATCCAAGCTTCCTATGAGAGATTTGAGCCTCACTCTTGAGTGACCCACTCGATCTTCAACTAAAGCATATCACCGATGATCTCCGTGTGTTTGTTACTATTGGGGATTCATTCTCCTAGACGGACTAGGTTGTCCGAGAGTCACCAAGGTTGTGGTGGACTTTGGAAAGTTTGTATTGCCTTCTCCTTTGTGGGGATTTGATAGTGGAAACCGAACTAAATCTTGGTGATTGTTCGGAGTGGATTAGGGTTGAAATTAACCCAGCTCTTTGTGAGCTCCACAATGAAGACGTAGGCATCCTTTGTGAGTGGCTAAACTTCGGGAAGAAATAATGTGTCTTTATGCCTCTCATTTCAATTTACTTCCTGTTCTTGTTCAAGTTTGTTCTTGCTTAGAGTTTGACCTAACCCTAGGTTTGATTCCTAGAGTTTAGGTTGCTTCTAGTTGCTCCCATTATTTCTCTAAGCTCTATATTGTCTAGCTTGCTAATAGTAAGCTTATCGGGACCTAGACGCATCGTCTTGGCTCCCGATCTACTTTTCCGCTGCTCAAAGTTTCTGGTG
>JBNKLG010000181.1:0-565 GCA_050292235.1 Sedimenticolaceae bacterium
GACGACCCGGAGTGGGGCATGGTTTTTCCGGGCGCCTTCCTGCCGACGGCGGAACGCTTCAACATGATGGACAAGATCGATTTCTGGGTTATCAGTGCGGCCTTGCAAAAGCTTTCAATGCTACAGCAAGGTGGCTACCGGGGGCTCTTCACCATCAATCTTTCTGGCCAGACAATCGCCAATGAGTCGCTGATAGACGGCATCGAGGATCTGATTGTCAGCAGTGGCGTGAATCCCCGAAAGGTGATCTTCGAAATCACCGAGACTTCGGCCGTCTCCAATCTGATCTCCGCCAACCAACTGATTACCCGGCTGAGCGAGCTCGGCTGTCGCTTCGCCCTGGACGACTTCGGCAGCGGATTCTCCTCCTTCTCCCACCTTAAAAACCTGCCGGTGGACTTTGTAAAGATAGACGGTCTGTTTGTACGTGGTATCGCGACGGATTCCGCTGACCAGGCCATCGTCCAGTCTATCAACGACATCGCCCATTCCCTCGGCAAGCTGGCCGTCGCCGAATGTGTGGAGAGCGCAGAGACGCTGCAGTTCCTCTATGAGTCGGGCGTGG
>JBNKLG010000182.1:0-565 GCA_050292235.1 Sedimenticolaceae bacterium
AGTGGGAGGGAGCGGTGATGATGGAATATGGGTCAAGGTTAATAGAGCAATGAGGATGAATGGTTACCACTATCCAAAATCAGAAGGGTGGTCGGTAGGTTGGGCCAAGCGTAGTGTGTCCAACATAACCTATGTCGTTGCTCCAGAAAAAACATACAGTAGGAGAAATGATGATGAGTTGTATAAAATATAATTCCTTCGTCCGCTTTTTCCTAAACCAGTGAAAACTTAATGAGAGTATGACGTGGATAAGAGAATAACCCTGCTGCTAGCAATACCAAGTCTTCTGATTGGCTGGATATTTATCACTTTGCTTATTCTTACTTCAGGTTTGAGTCTGGTGCATCCTAGTCCTGGTTTTTATCCCTATTCGGCCTTGTTGTTCGTCTTGTCTATCGTAGGTTGCGCTTTCTTTGTATCGCTGACAGGAAGATACTGGGCCTGGATTAGAGACAAACAGCTGCCGCCAACAGGTGCTAAGGCTAGGCTCAATGCCATTAACTTAGTGTATAAGTAACTGAAATACAGTAAAATATTTACTCGTATTCATCAATGGAGAGGACGC
>JBNKLG010000183.1:0-564 GCA_050292235.1 Sedimenticolaceae bacterium
CAAGGAAGTAACATTCCTGGGTCACGTGGTTTCGCCCGAGGGAATCGTAGTGGACCCCGGCAAGGTGAAGGAGGTCTGGGAATGATAGCCACCAACCTCAGTGTCCAAGGTACAGAGTTTCCTTGGGTTGGCTGGGTATTATCATCGAATCATTCCAAACTTCTCCAAGATCACGAAGCCAATTACTGAATTGTTGAAAAAGGGAAACAAGTATGTCTGGAGTGAGGCTTGTGATGAAGCTTTCAAGCATCTGAAAAAGTTGTTGACCACCTCACCAGTGCTAGCTCAGCCCGACACCACCAAGCCATTCGATGTTTATTGTGATGCTTCTGGAACTGGTCTAGGAGGTGTCTTAATGCAAGAAGGCCGAGTGATATCATATTCCTCATGACAACTAAGGTGTCATGAAGAGCACTACCATACTCATGATCTTGAGTTAGCGGCTGTGGTGATGGCATTGAGATCATGGTGACACTATCTGCTTGGGAATATGGTTCACATCTATATAGATCACAAAAGCTTGAAGTACATATTTACCCAACTGGATTTGAACATGAGGCAGCG
>JBNKLG010000184.1:0-560 GCA_050292235.1 Sedimenticolaceae bacterium
CTGTGATGGATGCAATTGACATGGAAAAGAATCATGATCCATGCTGGCGTCAAGCGAATGCAATGATAGAGAGCGGGTGTTTGGATGATGCTATAGCTTTGTGTCAAAGTAATATGTGCAAGACTAGATCAAGGGGTCAGAGTCATTGATTCTTGCTCTCCCTGTATTTTTCCGACTTGAGGGGTCAAGCGACTTGGGAGAAGCGACTTGAGGGGTCAAGTCTTGAATCTTGAATTCTGTTGTTTTAGGTCTACAAAGAATGCGGCCCGGAGCGGCCGGACCGGTGCCATGGCCCTGGACGACAAAGACCACCTGCACTACTACGACAGCGACCACGACAGCCTGCGCCGCCTGGCCCGGCCCCACGAAATCCTCAACGGCCAGCCCGAAATCCGCCTCCCCCGTGGCTCGACCTTCCAGTACTTCGACCCCCAGGGCAACTACCTGCGCACCACCAGCGCCGAGAGCGGCGCCATCCTCGAACAGGCCCACTACGATGATGGCAAACTCATCCGCCTCACCGACGCCGACGGCCAGAGCGAACAGCTGATCCGGGACAC
>JBNKLG010000185.1:0-560 GCA_050292235.1 Sedimenticolaceae bacterium
GAAGAGGAAGATGCCTGCATCCTCTATCAGTGGTGGTTCTAGCGGTTCTCCTCCTAAGTACCGCATGGTGTATACCCCGTCTGGGGGTCAGCTGTGCTGACCTCAACAGCAGCAGTATTGGGGAAACTACCAGCAATACCAATAGCAGCAACAATTCAACTGGGCTCCTGCTCCACCACCACAGTAGGCTGCCATCAGGCCCCCACAGAAGTTTCCCGCCAGCAATTTTCCATGCTTCAACTACGGGAAGATGGGGCATTTTGCTCGTGAATGCCGCTAGCCCAAGCAAAGCAACTCACTGCGATCTCTGGCATCTGTGGTCAGTCAGCAGAGGAGCCAACAGAGGGGGCCTTCACCACAGACTGGTCGTGCCAACTACACCACTGTGGATGAGATTCCCACGGGAGAAGAAGTGCTAGTGGGTACATTCTTCCTTAATGAACGTCCAATTATTATATTATTCAATTCTGGAGCATCACATGATTTTATAATCTCCACTTGTGCCAAGAAGGTGATGTTATCTATGGTGGCTACCAAAGCACCATATGTGATTAGTACAC
>JBNKLG010000186.1:0-558 GCA_050292235.1 Sedimenticolaceae bacterium
CCTCTGCCCATCAGAGAGATTCTTCATAGGCATCACCTGTGCCTTCCCAGTTAGGCCAAACCTACCAACTGCAGCTCTCATCTTCTCTTCTTCTGTCCCAGGGTATTCTTTCATCATGTAAGCTAGGGCTGACATATCCATGTCCAGCTTCTCTGCCAGATGTTGATGGTATTGTGCAATGCGGAGGTGATTGTGGCGCCTGACCATACCATCTACAGGAACCAGGTCACCTGTCATGAGCTTAAGAAGAGTACTCTTTCCTGCCCCATTGGGACCAACCAGTGCAATTCTAGAGTCAAGATCAACACCAAAATCAAGACACTTGTATATGAGATTGTCTTCTGTATACCCAAACTTGACTTCAACAAACTGCAGCACTGGAGGCGGAAGTTTGCCAACGTCTATGAAGCGAAAGACCAGAACTTTGTCTCTAACAACCTTCTCAGTGAGACCACCACGCTCCATCTTTGCAAGGGTCTTCTCTTTGCTCTGGGCTTGACGTGCGAGCTTAGCAGAACCATGACCAAACCTTGCAATATACTCCTTCATTGAAGCAAT
>JBNKLG010000187.1:0-556 GCA_050292235.1 Sedimenticolaceae bacterium
ACATATTGACTTTGTAATATGAATGGCAGTACGCAGTGAGGATCCAATAAATTCTTCGTAGAAGAAATCCAATCGCGTTCATATTGAAGCCTTACGGCTCAGATATGGGGCGAGCGGTGAAACGGAGCGTTTGAGCGAACGAGAGTTAGTCACCTCAATGTGATGGTTAGGCATTTTTATTTGGCTCAGTTTATTTACGAGTTTAAATTCCCTGGGATAGGGAGTGTTCAGAATTCTGTGTCATTTCTTTAAACTATCAGAAAAAAAGATGATACATGAAAGAAATTATCAACTTCGATATGGAAAGCGCTAGTCAGGCCCTGCGTGAAGGTAAAGACCTCAGCGGGAAGGATGGCAAATTCACCCCCCCTGAGCAAACAGAGCCTGTAAATGATTTTGTGTAACTGCTCTTGCTTAAACGAAGCCCTCTAAGCGATCTTCGAACTCAATCATAAAACGGTTCAAAGCTGATTTCCAATTCCTGATTGGCATGGGCCATTTTTTTGAGGCTTCCTGTACCGCCAAATAGATGACTTTCTTTGCCGAGTCATCGGTC
>JBNKLG010000188.1:0-555 GCA_050292235.1 Sedimenticolaceae bacterium
CATCACTTCGACTCACTGCCTGGTCTTGATGCAATGGATGCATTTATTCACACCCTGAGCCAAGTCGCTGAGCGCCCGGTTCCGGCAAAACTGAATCGGCAACGTTCCCAGTTACAGGATGCGATGCTCGATTGCCACTTCATGCTCGGTCTACGCCGTGCCGCCATCGCTGGAGAGCCGGATGAAATGTTAGCGATGACGAAACTGGCACAGGGCATTGGCATGGAGGTCGTCACCGCCGTCACCAGCACACGTGGTCCCGCGTTGGAATCACTACCACTGCCAACGGTGAAGATCGGCGATCTGGAGGATCTGGAAAAGATGGCACAGGAGCAGGGGGCCGAATTGTTGATCGGTAATTCCCATTGCTCTTCTGCTGCGGAGCGTTTGCATCTACCACTACAGCGGATGGGTTTCCCACAATACGACCTGCTTGGTGGCTATCAGCGTATCTGGATCGGCTATCGCGGTAGTCGTCAGGCACTGTTTGATCTTTCAAACTTGATGCTGCAGAGCCACGCCGAGCATGAGATAAAACCGCACCGTTCGCCAATA
>JBNKLG010000189.1:0-553 GCA_050292235.1 Sedimenticolaceae bacterium
GATCATGCTTATCAATTTTGGCAGGAAGGTGTACATCCAGAATTGATTCAGGATGAGGATATGATGCGGCAGAAGATCGATTATATTCATCAAAACCAGGTTAAACGAGGTTATGTAGATGAAGCTATTCACTGGCGATATTCCAGTGCTAGAGATTATGCTGGAACGGCTGGGTTATTGGAGGTTTGTGTAGCATGGTAGTTCGTATGCATTCCCACGCGGGAGCGTGGGAACGAGTTAAAATTGGTTTTTTTAATCAGCTGGGTTCAAAGGATAGAATGATCCTGTAACCTGTGATATCAGGTTGGTGTTTGAATAATCCAATAGGTGGGTTTCCAGAATAATTTTTCAGCGAGTCGTTAAATGCATTTAATGACGAACGCTAAAAGCGTAGGTTTGTCCTGCTGACTGTTCTTGATATGAAATCTTGTCGTAAGTAAAGAAACAGGAAAAGCAATAACAAACTTACCAAATTCAAAGACCCGCTACTACCTTTAGCATCACTGTCTAGGTTTAATTCGACGGTATCAAGTCTAGGTGGCTCAATTATAAG
>JBNKLG010000190.1:0-553 GCA_050292235.1 Sedimenticolaceae bacterium
AAAGCCCACCCTATGTCTCTCTAGCATGATTGTCCACTCATTTCATATTGCAAACATATTGAGACACTCTCTTGAGCTCCCAACCTCTCTCCTCCAAGCTTCATTCAAATCCAAGGTTCCTAGAAGAGATTTGAGCCTCACTCTTGAGTGACCCACTCGATCGTCATCTCAAGCAATTCACTCACGATCTCCGTGTGTTTGTTACTCTTGGGGATTCACTCCCCTAGATGGATTAGGTTGTCCGGGAGTCACCAAGGTTGTGATTGACCCCAGAAAGTTTGTATTGCCCTCTCCTTTGTAGCAATTTGATAGTGTAAACCGAACTAGATCTTGGTGATTGTTCGGAGTGGATTTTGGGTTGAAAGAGACCCGGCTCTTTGTGTGTTCCACAATGGAGACGTAGCCAACCTTTGTGAGTGGCCAAACTTAGGGAAGAAATCTTGTCTCTTTGTGTCTCTCATTTTGATTTACTTCCTGGTCTTGTTCAAGCTTTGTTCTTATTTAGATTTTGACCTAACCCTAGATTTGAATCCTAGAGTTTAGGTTGTTTCTA
>JBNKLG010000191.1:0-553 GCA_050292235.1 Sedimenticolaceae bacterium
GCAATCGTTTCAAACAAACCATCACCATAGTGCAGACCGCGATCGGTCGCATTGATATGTTTCGTGGCTTGTCCGTTTATTAAGATCACTCTATCAGCTCATACAAAGTGGTTTGGCAGATTTTAACGGGCTCGTTCCCAGCAACACAAAAAAAGACCGGGCGCTGGGCCCGGTCTTTTTACTGTATGGGGATGGCCTACTGCGGTTTGGCCAGCACCAGAGTGGCGTTGGTACCACCAAAACCGAAGGAGTTGGAAAGCGCATAGTTTATCTCCATCTCACGTGCGGTATTCGCCACGTAGTCGAGATCACACTCCGGATCCGGCGTAATGATGTTGATGGTAGGCGGTGCCACCTGGTCGTGGATCGACAGGGCAGTAAAGATCGCCTCGACACCGCCAGCCGCACCCAACAGGTGCCCTGTCATTGATTTAGTGGAACTCATTGCCAGTTTGTAGGCATGGTCGCCAAAGGTACCCTTGGCCGCATCAGTCTCAGCCTTGTCACCTGCCGGGGTGGAAGTACCGTGGGCATTGACATAGTTAATCTGATC
>JBNKLG010000192.1:0-550 GCA_050292235.1 Sedimenticolaceae bacterium
ATAGCCTACCAAATATACTCTAACACCCATTTCCCTTCCCTGCCTAATCCCCTTCTCTCTTAAAAAAATCTTTTCTTTGACCACCTCGTCACTGCTGGTTTCTTTTGCTTAGCAGATTTTTTCAGAAGCACCCCTCCAGCAAATACTGAAGTCCATGATACACCCTGATATTGACACTCGTGTGGGAGCACACCGCATGTTTTCTGCTATTGTTGTCCGAGGACCAGGTCATCTGAGGAGTGAATCAGAGTACCTATATGAAACAAAGAAGCAGTCTCGGACCACATCTGTATTTGCTTCAGCTACTGCTCTACTAGAGAAGCTGAGAAAAGAAAAAGAGAATTTGGGTTCAGATAAGCCTAGAAATATGACGCCTGATGACATAAAGAATATGCATGAAGAGGATAACAAGCATGTTTGGGCAACAAGAAAAAATCCGGCTTATTTCTCAAAGCTGGTATTTTCTTTCATTGATCGATGCGCAGCACCAAGTAGCTCTGTGGAGGTAAACCCCCTTTAGTTGCCAATTAGAGTTGCTCAAATTAAATGG
>JBNKLG010000193.1:0-549 GCA_050292235.1 Sedimenticolaceae bacterium
AATTACCATTTAGATCTAGAATCTCTGATAAGGAAGTCTCGATCAAGGCTTTCTTCACTAGGATCTTTCAGATCCCACGTCCAAGAGATTGTCGATAAATTTCAAGGATCACCACCACCACCACACGAACCTGCACTGATGGCTTCCCGGAGGTGCATCAATGATTTCTCAGCTCTATCCAGTGCCAACGTCAGGACTGGTCTAGAAATGAACATCGGAGATGGCAGCTTTGAACTTAAACCGGCTCTCATCAACATGGTGCAGCAAAGCCCATTCTACGTCAAGGCCTCAGAGGGTGCTAATGCTCATCTTCAACACTTCTTGGAGATCTGCAGCACATTCACTATCCGTGGAGTGACTCAGGATGCGGTACGTCTTCGCCTCTTTCCATTTTCATTGTTAGGAAAGGCGAAACAATGGTTCAATTTCAAAAAGGATGCAGTGTCAACCTGGGAGAAGTGCTCCAATGCATTTCTCACCAAGTTTTTTCCGCTAGGAAAAACCAATGCCCTCCGGAACAAGATCTCCGGATTTCAGCAACTCATGGAT
>JBNKLG010000194.1:0-548 GCA_050292235.1 Sedimenticolaceae bacterium
TGGCAAAAGCCAATATTATTGATTTGTTGAGGAAGGAAAGAAGCCCATATATTATCGCCAGAGTGGCTGGTATATTGTTTCTTTATATAGAGCCAGGCAATGCAGAAGATTACGTCGTTGATAACGTACTTGATGAAGCTTGGCGGGCTTGTATATTTAGAATTGAGAAGATCGGTGGAGATTCAGCGATAAATGCCTTTGAGGAGATTGCACGCCCAAGAGTGCTTGATGGTGGTTACTCTGTCTTTCTTAAAGAGGCTTTGCGCAAGACGAAGAAAAGATTAAAGAGAGAATAGGGTCAGGTCTTGAATCTTGAATTCTGTTGTTTGGGAATCAAAGCGGAAGGGGACGGAGAGAATAAAAAATGGTCAATTGCCAATTGTCAGTCAATCATCGAATTGGCTAAAAAAATATTCTGTCCCGATTAGCTAGGGTCGTGTTAGCCATGCTATAAAAACCCATGACCACCGACCACGACAGCGGCTACAAGCAACTCTTCTCCCATCCAGAGATGGTGCGCGATCTGCTGCGTGACTGGGTACCGGGCG
>JBNKLG010000195.1:0-272 GCA_050292235.1 Sedimenticolaceae bacterium
AGCTCATCGTCGAATTTGAGCGATTGTAAATAAACGGAATCAGAACACAGTTTGCTCTAATATTAGAAAAATCTGTGTTCTGACCCGGGTTTGCGGGTTTGGTGAGTGGAGTTCTCGTTCCCACGCTCCTGCGTGGGAACGCATACGGAGGGCGACCCTGGCGCGAGGTACAGGTTTACACGGAGGACCACGGGAACCAGAGCATGTCAGCATGATTTGCCGTTTCAAGGAAAATTGAAGAAAGGGGTCGGTGACAAATAAGAATACGATAG
>JBNKLG010000195.1:282-548 GCA_050292235.1 Sedimenticolaceae bacterium
ATCAGTTGTCACCGACCCCTTTTTCGTTTTTCGTTTCTTTTCTTTTTCTTATTTTTCTTTCCTTACCTCCAATGTTGGTGAGCAAAGAAACCAATTGCCGCCAAGCCGATAATGATGTGACTGCCGATAACGGCGGCAAACAGCACCGGGTTCCCGGAGAGAAATACCTCAGGGCCTGCGATGCCCGGCGCGTAAAAGGAAAACGCCGCCATATTCATGGCAACGATTATCGCCAGTAATGCTGTGGAACCACGGAAAACCCACCA
>JBNKLG010000196.1:0-547 GCA_050292235.1 Sedimenticolaceae bacterium
GTCTCCAGGGTGCCGGTGAGATTGATGGCACTGGCGTTATTCACCAGAATATCGATTCCGCCGAAACGCTCCACCGTCTGCTGTACTGCTGCGGCAGTCTGCGCTTCGTCACGGATGTCGGTCTTGATTCCAAGCGCCTTGCCGCCCGCCTGTTCGATCTCGGCAACCGCTGTATCCAGTGTTCCCGGTAGGTTCGGATGGGGTGTGTCGGTCTTGGCGGCAATAGCGACATTGGCGCCATCCTGTGCAGCACGTAAAGCGATCGCCAGACCGATACCCCGGGTTCCCCCGGTGATGAAGAGGTTTTTTCCCCTAAGGGTGCTCATTAACTTTATCCTCCTTAAGACTCAGCGTTTTCACGCAGCCTTTTTCATTGACCGCCCAAACCCCACCGTTTTTAGCCAAACAGCCACACCGGTTTGCTTGCTGTAATTATTTTTTGATTGTTTCTGGCTGGTACTCTGACTACTCAGTCGCTTCTCGGCCGCTCAGGCGAACCTGCTTTGTACTTCCTCGGGTATAGATGGGGAATCCCCCTGATATCCCA
>JBNKLG010000197.1:0-546 GCA_050292235.1 Sedimenticolaceae bacterium
ACCACCTTGGTTTTGAGGCTCAACCAAGAAACCCGCGCTCCTCGTCTCCACGTGCACGGTGCAGACCGCACACGGCGCCACCCGACCTCTCGATCGCCCAGCCACCGAGTACCCGACCTGTACGACCATCCCCGATTCTCTGCACCAGGTCTTCTACTCCTACCATGGTCCTCATCACTGCACGACATGCCGCACCTACCACCTGCACACCACGAGACAAGCAAACACGATTCTCCAAACGAAACAAAGATAAAAGAAAAATAAAACGAAATTATCCCGGATTCGAATTCAAACCTCGCCAAGTCAATGACTCATCACAATCAAACCAAGGAACTGACCACTTGGTTTCTTAGAACCCCACTTCAAGAGACACTGCCGCTCTTCCTCGACCCTGGCCCGCTCTCGCTGGAGCACATCGCCTCAAAAAGAGAGACATCCCTAGGAGCTCGGAGAACGGGGTGCCCCATCACAACCTTGAGCTCATTGTCGTCACCATCGCCAGCCATGGCGGCCCTAGCAGTGGTAGTCATGTCCACCTCAGGAACA
>JBNKLG010000198.1:0-546 GCA_050292235.1 Sedimenticolaceae bacterium
TGAGATCCAGCCTTCTGAAATTGCAGGCGAGCCTCTACGGCGGGTCTTCCAACGCGGAGCTGTTCGCCGTGCTCGGCGACCGGGCCGAGCGGCTCATGCAGGCCGCGGATTGTGATAATCCGCTTCAGGCGCTGGATGATCTGACATCGCGACATCTTGAGCAGGAGACCGGGGCTCTGGTTGCGGAGACGCTGCGGGATCTGGCGCTGTTCTATCTGGCATTTCTGAAGCATGACGGACATGCTTTTGAGCCTGTGGCCCATTTCCATCTCTCCAATGGTGCCCGGCTGGAGAGAATAAATCTCTTTGCCAACCCCTCGTCGCGCGGCAACCGGGAGTCCTGGGGCTGCATGGTCAATTACCGCTATGAGGAATCCGATCTTGTGGCCAACCATGAAGCCTATCTCTGTGACGGTCACATAGCGTTGTCGAGCGAACTGAAACGGAGGCGGGAGGAGCTGAAGGCCTTGTGTCACAGGGGGTGACTTCATGGGGTTGATGACTTTACTCGCGGCCGGTGCCCTGGCCGGTTTGGTGGCCGGTCTG
>JBNKLG010000199.1:0-544 GCA_050292235.1 Sedimenticolaceae bacterium
GTCGTGGGTGACGTGAAAAAGGCGGCCAACAATGTGGCCGCCGGAAGCAACGAACTGAGCGCCACATCCGAGCAGATGTCCAAGGGCGCCGTCGAACAGGCCTCGGCAGCGGAGGAGGCTTCCTCTTCAATGGAGGAGATGGCCGCCAATATCCGGCAGAATGCGGACAATGCCATGGAGACGGAGAAAATCGCACGTAAATCCGCGGAAGACGCAAGAGGAGGCGGAAAGGCCGTCAACGAGACCGTCTCGGCCATGAAGCAAATCGCGGAAAAAATATCCATCATCGAAGAGATCGCGAGGCAGACGGACCTTCTGGCGCTCAATGCCGCCATTGAGGCGGCCCGGGCCGGAGAGCATGGAAAAGGATTCGCGGTCGTGGCATCGGAGGTTCGCAAGCTTGCCGAACGCAGCCAGACCGCGGCAGCTGAAATCAGCAGCCTTTCGGTAAGCAGCGTTGAGATCGCCGAAAAAGCCGGCAACATGCTGGAAAGGATCGTTCCCGATATTCAGAAAACGTCGGGGCTGGTGCAGGAGATCAATG
>JBNKLG010000200.1:0-543 GCA_050292235.1 Sedimenticolaceae bacterium
AATTATCTGTATCACTACCTTTCATCGAATAATGTGCAGAATTACTGGACAGGAAAAATCAATAGCGGATCAGTGAGCAACCTGAATGCAGATATTATTAAGACTTTGCCTGTGCCCATTCCGACTCTTACTGAACAAGAAAAGATTGCGTCAATACTTGATAAGTTCAACGCCCTAACCAACTCCATTACCGAAGGCTTGCCCCGTGACATTGAGCTACGCCAAAAGCAATACGAATACTACCGCGATCTGCTGCTGAGTTTTCCAAAGCCAGACAATCAGGACGCTGCCTGAATGAGCAAGGATAAAACAGATTTGCCCACACTGCGCTCCTCTGCTGGTGAATATCTGACCTTTATCGCTGCCAGCGGTGAGGGTGGTGTTACTCGTTCCCACGCTCCCGCGTGGGAATGCATACCAAACTCAATGACAATACATAGGAAGTAAAAATAATGGGCAGAAGCCGTTATAAAATAACCAACCCACAACAAGCTCACTTTGTGACCTTAACGGTACTGCACTGGATTCCAGTATTCACACGCC
>JBNKLG010000201.1:0-543 GCA_050292235.1 Sedimenticolaceae bacterium
TGATAAGCTTACTATTAGCAAGCTAGACAATATGGAGCTTAGAGAAATAACGGGAACAACTAGAAGCAACCTAAATTATATGATTCAAATCTAGGGTTAGGTTAAACTCTAAACAAGAACAAATCTTGAACAAGAACAGAAAGTAAATCAATATGAGAGACACAAAGATACAAGATTTCTTCTGAAGTTTGGCCACCCACAAAAGATGCCTACGTCTCCGTTGTGGAGCTCACAAAGAGCTGAGTCTCTTTTAACCCTAATCCACTCTGAACAATCACCAAGATCTAGTTCGGTTTTCACTATCAAATCCACACAAAGGAGAGGGTAATACAAACTTTTCGGGATCAACCATAACCTTTTCGGGATCAACCATAACCTTGGTGACTCCCAGACAACCTAGTTCATCTAGGGGAACAAATCCCCAAGAGTAATGAACACACGAAGATCGTTGGTGAAGTGCTTGAGATGAAGATCGAGTGGGTCACTCAAGAGTGAGCCTCAAATCTCTCCTAGGAAGCTTGGAAGAGAGAGGTTGGAAGCTCA
>JBNKLG010000202.1:0-541 GCA_050292235.1 Sedimenticolaceae bacterium
AGTTGTGGTAAACCTATTTTACCAAAAGGCTCACGAAACCGGACTCTTATCTGCGCGCTAAGTGGGACAGCAGTGGGTCAGAGTCATTGATTTACAGCAATCAATCACTCTGACCCTTTGATTGATTAATCACTCTGACCCTTTGATTGCAGGGGGTGTTTGGGTCGCTGGCGGGGCGGTTTACCAGTATGCTGGAGAAATCCGGCTCCTGGTTGGGCACCAGCCCTGCTGGTCAGATGCTGGTGGGGGCTACGGCTGGGGGGATTGCGGCGGAGCTTGGGGGTGGGAAGTTTTTGAATGGGGCGGTTACGGCGGGGTTTGTTTATTTGTTTAATGAGGGGATGCATAAAAACTATATAGTGCGTCAAGGGGGGCTGGCAGTTGCAGAGATGGATAACCTTCCGTCATTTATGGATGACCCTATTGTTCGAGCCGAAATAGAAAAAGCTTGGTGTGAGTCTAATCCCAATGCCATTAACTTAGTGTATAAGTAACTGAAATACAGTAAAATATTTACTCGTATTCATCAATGGAGAGGACG
>JBNKLG010000203.1:0-537 GCA_050292235.1 Sedimenticolaceae bacterium
CCACAAAGTGAGATAAGCAACATCTTGTGTGAGCATGGTGTTCTCAATGGTAGCATGAACAATATTACCCTTGAGAGACACACAAACCTCACAAGGAGATGAAGTGACCAAAATATGTGATTTCTCAAGCAATTCGGTCTCAAGCTTTTTGACATTGAGGGAACGGATGCCCAACTCAAGTTTAAGCTTGGGACACTCTAAACAAGCACTCAAAAGAGATCGTCTTGCCTTGAGCTCATCTAGCTCACAAATGGTACTCTCAAGTTGACTTGCAACTTGAGCATACACATTTTGCAATTTGGCAAGATCCTCCATTACCACAAGACAGAAATCACAATCCTTGTCACTCATATCATTGTGTAAAGATTTAAGAGGAGAACCATCAATGTGAGAACCATCTATTTTAGCTTTGAGATAGTTGTTCCCATGACAAGCATCAATAAGATCATAATTTTGACTCATGACTACTACTTTCTCAAGGTTAGCACTCTTTTTATTATGCTCAACCAACTTAGCGCTCATATCATCGCACACTTG
>JBNKLG010000204.1:0-530 GCA_050292235.1 Sedimenticolaceae bacterium
GCCTGCCCGAGGAGGAGGACGGGCTGGAGGCGGCGGCGCGGCGCTATTACCAGACGAACTCATTGCTGCCCGTGGCCGGTTCCCAGGCGGCCATCCAGACCCTGCCGCGGCTACGCGCCCCTTGCCGGGTCGGTGTTTTATCCCCCGGCTACAGTGAACACGCCCACGCTTGGCGGCAGGCGGGGCATGAGGTGCAGGCCATCGAGGCTGCGCAACTGAGTGATGCCGTTTCAAAGCTGGATGTTCTGGTGCTGATCCACCCCAACAATCCCACGGGCGAGCGCTTTTCTCTGCAACAGCTACTGGAGTGGCGGCAGCAACTGGCCTGCCGGGGCGGCTGGCTGCTGGTGGACGAGGCGTTCATGGATGCCTCGCCAGACCGTTCGCTGGCGTCCCACGTCGACAAGCCCGGCCTGATCGTGCTGCGCTCCCTGGGCAAGTTCTTCGGCCTGGCGGGCGCCCGGGTGGGGTTCGTGCTGGCGGAACCTCTGCTGCTGGAACGGCTGCGGGCGTTGTTGGGTCCCTGGACC
>JBNKLG010000205.1:0-523 GCA_050292235.1 Sedimenticolaceae bacterium
GACTTAATGCACAATCAAGTAAAACATAAAGTAAACCTTCAAAATAAAAGACAAGTGCATTGGTTAAATACACCGGAGCATGTCTTGATCACAACAATATTAGCATCCTCACTACTTGATGCTTGTGGACCTTCCAACACCCATCGGATTTCCTGCACTTGAATTTTCGTCTTTGACTCCACATAATCTAGTGCCCATGCAAAAGATGGCCCTAATTAAAGTAGTGCAATGCATGGGGTGTAAAGTGCAATATGATGCATGATCATAATCATCTTACCCATATTAACGTTTACAAGCAATTCTTACTAAACTACCCCTAGCTTTTCTATTTATTTACAAAATAATTATGCATTAGAAATTTAATAACATGCATTTTATGAATTTAATCACGCTCTCTGATTATATGAAGGCCCTAAACAGTACAATGACACTTCCTACCAATAATGGACATTTTCCTATGCATATTTCATTTTTTACAATTTATTTACTGCAAGAATAGAGATTAAATCATGACCATTATTTT
>JBNKLG010000206.1:0-521 GCA_050292235.1 Sedimenticolaceae bacterium
ACTACTTGCCAGTTGTGCGTTCTACAGGAGAAGAGTCTAGCACTCGAGTGCTACCAGATTTGTCATTAATCAACATCACCCTCACACCCACCTTGAGGGGTGAGATCATTGCCGCCCAGAAGAATGATGCGGGTATGGCCCACATCTAGAGAAGGATACAAGAAGGTGATCCAAAAGTTGCTTGCTTTCGCGAGGATGCGGAGGGTACCTTGTGGTTCAAGGATAGATTGGTTGTGCCAAAAAAGGAAGCACTTAAAAAGAAGATTCTAGATGAAGCTCATGCGTCGAGGTATTCTATTCATCCGGGTAGTACCAAGATGTATCATGATCTGAGGCAGCAATTCTGGTGGACAAGAATGAAGCGAGAAACTGCTCGCTATGTATCGGAATGCGATACTTGTCGGAAGGTCAAAGCTGATTATATGAAGCCCGGAGGGCTGTTGCAACCTTTGAGTATTCCGGATTGGAAGTGGGATGACATTAGTATGGACTTCATTTTGGGTTTGCCGTTAACTGCCCGC
>JBNKLG010000207.1:0-520 GCA_050292235.1 Sedimenticolaceae bacterium
CCCAAAAACTCTGGAGCCATATGAGAGTTACGATAACAACATACCCATATTGCTACTTCAATTTATACTACATTTCACCAAGTTCTTACGAACTTAGATACTCTAGTATCGCCTATCTACGATATTTCCAAATTGTTAAAGAGCGACACTCTGCAAAATGCAAAGTGGCTAGCATTTTACGTTGCTAGCCGCTTCACACTTATTAGACACTTGGTGGAGCCAGTCGGGATCGAACCGACGACCCTCGGCTTGCAAAGCCGATGCTCTCCCAGCTGAGCTATGGCCCCGTTTAACTGGTCTTTTTTGCGCTATCCGGCGTTGCACTTGTCGTTCGTTCGGTCACATAGCTTATGTATGTTCCCTCTCTCACTCCGGCGTGCGCCTTGTCTAACACAAAAAATCCTGCGTTAAACACCCTAATATAGTTGGGTGAGAATTTTTTACTGATCAAGGCGTTTCATTGCGAAGTTTGCTACCAGCAAATGAGCAATGCAACAACGCAGAGCAGTGAAAAATTGGT
>JBNKLG010000208.1:0-520 GCA_050292235.1 Sedimenticolaceae bacterium
GCACGTTCGCGGTGCACGCGCTCGTGGTTCCGACGCTGGATTCCTTCGTGCTCCAGTTCTTCGTCGTTCAGCACGATCATGGAGGTGTAATCGGTTACCAGTGAATATTCCGTTCCAAGGTCTACAACCTTCCGGCGGAGGGCTTCCTTTTCGCCTTCATCGCGGATGGTTTGCATCGTGTCTTCGATTGAAGCGAGGGCCCAGAGACGTTCGATCTCAGGATTGTCCGTATCGACTTCCGGAAGCGTTGCCGTGCAATTCCAATATTGCTGCGCACCGGAAATCTTTGCACCCAGCCGGAGATTGACTTCCCCGGACCCATGGTAGCGGCCGAATACAATCAGTTGCTGTCCCATGAACAGGTTTCCGGGTTTTTCAGGGGTGAGGCCGTAGACTTTTTCTCCGCTGAACCGGAGATCCACATCATGCATGCATTGGTGCAGCACCTTAATCTTGGCCTGAACCAACCGGCCGACAATATCGTCCGATTCGGAAATGTTCATGGCAAAGCCGCCGGAGT
>JBNKLG010000209.1:0-519 GCA_050292235.1 Sedimenticolaceae bacterium
CACTTGGACAACCCCTATCGAGCAAGCCGCGTGCCAAAAACCCGATACCGCTTCAACCTACTGTTTCTTATTGATATTATTTCAACACAACGAGGAATCTCGGCGGTTCGGTTCGCTACAATCACGCATCAAATGTATGGATGATCACAAACAAACCAGACAAAACCTCGATTCGCTGCCGCCTCACGCCAGGCTGCCGATCAACCACTGCAATCTGCCGTCGGTCATCCTCGGCAGCCTGACCTTTCAGCGACATCCGGTGGCCCTGCATCTGGACGGCGTGGAAGAGCTGCACGCAGAGCTGTTCGACAGCCTGGGCGATGTGGAAGACCCTCAGGAACGATCGGTACGGTTCAAGGACTACATGCGATCCGGTTTCCTGCTCGATCACCTGGACGAAGCCGGTTTCGATGCCGAAAAGAGTCGCTGCAAACGGGAAAAGGCCGATTATCTGCGCATGCTGCGGGGCTGGATGTTCGATCCGGACGGCAAGGAGGCGGCAGTCATGAAGAGTTGGGT
>JBNKLG010000210.1:0-516 GCA_050292235.1 Sedimenticolaceae bacterium
ATATAGAGCTTAGAGAAATAACGGGAACAATTAGAAGCAATATAAACTCTATGATTCAAATATAGGGTTAGGTCAAACTCTAAACAAGAACAAAGATTGAACAAGATCATGGAGTAAATCAAAATGAGATGCACAAAGATACAAAATTTCTTCTGAAGTTCGGCCACTCATAAAGGATGCCTACGTCTTCATTGTGGAGCTCACAAAAAGCAGAATCTCTTTCAACCCTAATCCACTCCGAACGATCACCAAGATCTAGTTCGGTTTCTACTATCAAATCCCCACAAATGATAGGGCAATACAAACTTTTCAAAGTCCATCACAACCTTGGTGACTCTCAGACAACCTAGTCTGTCTAGGGGAATGAATCCCCAAGAGTAACGAACACACGGACATTGTCGGTGAAGTGCTTGAGATGAAGATCGAGTGGGTCACTCAAGAGTGAGGCTCAAATCTCTCTTAAGAAGCTTGGATTTGAATGAAGCTTGGAGGAGAGAGGTTGGAAGCTTAAGAGAG
>JBNKLG010000211.1:0-515 GCA_050292235.1 Sedimenticolaceae bacterium
TCCTCCCTTTTTGTCTAAGGTTTGCGACATGGGCGACGTAAACAGATCGTTAAGTGCGCTATTTAAACAAGCCATAGTAATTACTTAGACCTTCCGTTTTTTCTTCAATAAGAAACCGGCTTGCGGTCCGAGTTAATTTGCCTTGTTATGAGTTCCATTCCAACTTGTAAAACGCATTATCTTCATCAAATTGTTTAAAACCTAATTTAAGGTAAAAGGGCTTGACTGGATTAGCTTTTATAACACTAAGTTTTAAAGGTAATGGTTTCTTTCTGGCTGTATCTTGAAGGTATTCGATTATTCTTCTTCCAATTCCTTTCTGCTGGTACTCTGGTTTGATAATAATCATTTCCAACCAAAAGTGATCGTCATTTTGATTTAAGACGAATCCGCCAAATTCCTTATGTCCAGCACTGATTATTTTCCACTTAGTTGGGCTTACTAAAAAGTCAAAAACCTACAGGACATTGACTGAGGCGTATTTAACATTTCTCTCGCGAAAGAAGGCCATCAGT
>JBNKLG010000212.1:0-515 GCA_050292235.1 Sedimenticolaceae bacterium
GTTCCACCCCAGTTATCGAACAAACATCGACTTAGTTAGAGTCCCAATTCTTCCAGTCAGGCTCCGCAGCCGCCGGTAAGAGCTACCCAAACTGCGGGCAGCGTTCCGCTCATAGCGAACGACACAGTGCGAAAACCTGTGTCGTTATGAGAATTGTTAATAAAAACAAGAAAGAAAACTGGTAGGGTAAGACAGTATTTGCGGGACCGCGGGAACCTGAGATAGAGGTAGGGTATTGGCCGGAGGGGAATAAAAAACCTACAAGCTGAATATTTCAGCGGAGGGTAGGGTGGATAAGCGCAGCGCATCCACCCTACGGGAAGTTTAATTCGAGGTATAGACACACAACAAGCCGGAGTCCCTCGCTCCCAAATTCAAGTCGCCGCCCTACCGGAGCATCATTAAGTTCATAAAAAATCAGTCATAGCGCGAAGCAGGACTCGCAAGTGGGACAGCAGTAAAATGCTCTAATAATAACGCCAAGAAGAGTGGCATGCGATCACATTACCGTGACG
>JBNKLG010000213.1:0-513 GCA_050292235.1 Sedimenticolaceae bacterium
TGACTGATACCGAAACCAGTAGCGAGAGCATGATCGAAAAGCTGATGGCGATGGCGATGTCGCGAAAGAGCTGTCCCGCCTCCTCTTCGATGAAGATGACCGGCAGAAAGACTGCAACGGTAGTGACGGTCGAGGCCAGCACTGCGCCCCATACCTCACGGGCGCCGTCGTAAGAGGCCTGGAAGGGACTTTTACCCATATGTCGGTGCCGATCGATATTCTCCAGCACGACGATGGCGTTATCGACCAACATACCTACGGCGAAGGAGATGCCCGCCAGCGACACGACATTGATGTTGCGTCCGAAAAAGTACATGAAGAGGAAGGTGCCGACGACCGAGATCGGAATGGCGAGAGCGACCGTTGCCGTCGCGCTGATCGAACGTAGGAAGAGCAGCAGGACTCCGACCGCCAGCAGGCCGCCCAGCAACAGGTTGAGCTTGACGGTGCTGATGGCGGTGTTGATATAGCCGGTCTGGTCATGTACCCAGTCGAGGTAGACATTGTTCTGTT
>JBNKLG010000214.1:0-509 GCA_050292235.1 Sedimenticolaceae bacterium
CGTTTAGATATCGATAATCTTACTATTAGCAAGATAGACAATATGGAGCTTAGAGAAATAACGGGAACAACTAGAAGCAATCTAAACTCTAGTATTCAAATCTATGGTTAGATCTAACTCTAAACAAGAACAGGAAGTAAATCAATATGAGAGACACAAGGACACAAGATTTCTTCCCGAAGTTCGGTCACCCACAAAGTAAGCCTACGTCTCCATTGTGGAGCTCATAAAGAGCCGAGTCTCTTTCAACCCTAATCCACTCCGAACGATCACCAAGATCTAGTTCGGTTTACACTATCAAATCCCCACAAAGGAGAGGGTAATACAAACTTTTTGAAGCCCACCACAACCTTGGTGACTCTCAGACAACCTAGTCCATCTAGGGGAACGAATCCCCAAGAGTAACGAATAAACGTAGATCGTCGGTGAAGTGCTCGAGTTGAAGATCGAGTGGGTCACTCAAGAGTGAGGCTCAAATCTATCCTAGGAAGTTTGGAGGAGAGAGGTTG
>JBNKLG010000215.1:0-508 GCA_050292235.1 Sedimenticolaceae bacterium
AATCTTTCGCGAAGTCGTCAACAGAGTTGGACAGAGTCACTGCTCCCGAAAAAATGAATTCCTGACTACATCCCCAGCACGCCGGCTGACCGATCCGCGGGTCCGTACCCAGTTTCTCTCCCGAGCCAACCAATGAAGCAGTGGAGAAAGCCAAACACTCATCAACAGCAGGCTACTAGGTTTATCGGGCCCATATCACTGGCATGCGATTGGTACGTTCAATACTTGCTCACGGAGGCCAACCCATCGGTCCTTAACCGACACAGGCGGGGGCTACAACCTTGGAGGTGCCGGTTTTCCACATACCACTCCCCGACCTTCCCAACCAGTTGTCTCCACTTTTCACCTAAGGGCCCTGCCCGGTCTCCAGTTTGACCCAGTTCCCTCAACTAAACCAAAGTGTTAAGTTTAAAGAACCTATGACTGTCACGTGGTCTTTCGACCACTCAATCATCTATCGTAGCCTACATCTACGCCTAGCCATAGCTAATGACCTGTCTCTAGCAAT
>JBNKLG010000216.1:0-507 GCA_050292235.1 Sedimenticolaceae bacterium
TTTCTAGTGTATCCTAGCGCCCCTTCGGAGCGGTGGCGGATCGCTTGAATGCGGCGGTCTTGTAAACTGCCTTTCCGAATGAGCTATTTCCTTAGGTGGGCTGGCAGAGCGGTTGAATGCACTGGTCTTGAAAACCAGCAAGGGTTAACGCCCTTCCGGGGTTCGAATCCCTGGCCCACCGCCATATATCACGTCTCTAAAGGGGACGTACCAATTTTGCAAATCAAAAGCAGCTTCAAGCGGGTAGAACATCTTCGCCTTGCGACGATGGCCCGATAGGCGAAGCCGTTTCGCGGCTGAAGTAATCCCTCGCCCCAATGTTGGTTTCCAAGATAAGGTTCAATAAGACGTGCAGCGTTCTGTGCGACGAGCCATCGGCAAATCCTCCCCAAGCGTCAAACAGCTCCCCGGACAGCCCCTTGGTTTTCTCATGCAAATCCAGCTTTTAATGGCTGATTGAACAGCCCGGTTACCCAAACTCGCATTTCATCCGTATTAAGTGACACA
>JBNKLG010000217.1:0-507 GCA_050292235.1 Sedimenticolaceae bacterium
CGTTATGGATCAATCGAGTCTGACCCATTGATATTCTGCGTTGTATGTTGGCCACCTGCTGCGGATAACAAAGCGCGATAACCAGGGGTAGGAGCGCCCCATGGGCGCGAAATCCACGCCAGCGAGAACGAATTCGGAATCGCCAATCATCACAGGCATCGCACCCATGGGGTGCTCCTACGCAGAGAAGCCGCTAAAGATTCCCTCTCGTCTATGCTGCAAAGACTACCCCGGGGCAATCACAAAGAACGCCATGGAATTCCCCCGCATTGCTGATTAAAGCCCTTTTCCAGCCGCCAGCTTGCTGGTCTCTGCCGAAATCTCCAGATCCTGCCTTCATGACCCGAATATCTAACCACAAGGGAAATCGCCACCATGGATTGCACTGACTTCTTTCACGAACTAGAAAATTCAATTAGAAATTCGATACGGGCATGCTACCCTCGCTGAGGAGCACGGCTAAAATAGAAAAGCTCCGCTCAATGACTGATTAAGCGGGGCTTTTCT
>JBNKLG010000218.1:0-506 GCA_050292235.1 Sedimenticolaceae bacterium
TGATTGGGGGGGGGGGCAATGCTTCAGATCCAGTCAATCAGGTGAAATTCCCAGTCGTCGTCCACCTCCGCCTCGGGTACGTGGCGGCCGCGGATGGAGTGGCCCGCCCGCTCCACGCTGTCGGCTTCTCCGCTCACCAGCGGATGCCAGTCGGGCAGGTCCCGGCCCTCGGCGAGCAGGCGGTAGGCACAGGTGGGTGGCAGCCAGTAGGGGTCGTCGAGATGCTCCAGGGTCAGGGTGACGCAGGTGGGCACCAGCACCGAGCGCTCCCGGTAGCGGGTGCAGCGGCAGCTCTCCGTGTCCAGCAGGTTGCAGGAGATATTGGTGTAGTAGATCTCCTGGGTCTCCTCGTCCTCCAGCTTCTCCAGGCAGCATTTGGCGCAGCCGTCGCAGAGTCTCTCCCACTGGTTGCGGGTCATCCGGGAGAGTGGGGTTGTCTTCCAGAACGGCAATTTATTTTTTGGCATAAGGCGTGTCTGAGCGGGCGTGGGACGATTTGAACATCT
>JBNKLG010000219.1:0-505 GCA_050292235.1 Sedimenticolaceae bacterium
CTCCGAGTTAGGTGCCTTAGAACTCGAATTTGGGCATCTACTCGTGGAAAACCCGACTAGGAAGGCACAACAGATCACAAAGAAAGAAAAACACAATAATATCAGCACGAAAGTTCAACGGAGCCCGCCACGGGGCCATGGCAGTTGTTGAAATCCAAATTTTGCACTTTTTGCTCTTATTTTTTTGATTTTTTTCTGATTCCGTATTACTTAAATAGGAAGCACACCAATTTTCATATCAATTAGACTGAAGGTGTGGCCTATAGAAATTCCACAATTTTTAGCACCAAATTTAAAGCACCATCCCGGCTCTGAGTTAGGTGCCATAGAAGTTGAATTTGGGCATCTTCGCATGGGCAGACCCGACCAGGAAGGCACAACATATCACAAAGAAACAAACAGTAAAACACGGTCAGCACGAAAGCTCAATGGAGCTCACCACGGGGTCAGGCCACTAGTAGAAATCGAAATTTTGCACTTTTTTCTTATTTGTTTGATATTTTTT
>JBNKLG010000220.1:0-503 GCA_050292235.1 Sedimenticolaceae bacterium
ATGGGGGTCTACCGAATATCAAAGGGTCAGAGTCATTGATTTGACCCTGACCGTCAACGACTACACCAACAACCCGACCGTGTGTGCCATGATTGCGCCAGTTCATCCTTCAACAGTTGTACCCCGGTATAGCCAAGTAGAGAGATTAGAGAGATTAGCATGAGAGATTAGGGTCAGGTCTTGAATCTTGAATTCTGTTGTTTGAACCCGAAGGCCTCAGCCGCTGGACCTACGACACCGCCCCCCACGGCATCGGCAAACTGGCCCAAGTCACCGGCCCCAACGGCTACACCCAGGAACTGAACTACGACACCCTGGGCCGCCCCATCCAGACCCAGACCAACGCCGGAGGAAAAAGCTTCAGCCTCAGCAGCAGCTACGACAGCTATGGCCGCGTGGCCAAAACGGGTATCAAGGGGTCAGAGTCACTGCTGTCCCACTTACGCGAACCTGAATAATAAAGGCCGTTGTGGATGGGGGGGAGGAGGTTTTGGTTTAACGAG
>JBNKLG010000221.1:0-502 GCA_050292235.1 Sedimenticolaceae bacterium
GAAGAAGGTAGTGTCAGGACCCTCCAGAGGCGGTTCTAGCAGTGCTCCTCTGAAGTACCGCATGATCTACACCCCGCCCGTGGGACAGCCACGCCGCCCTCCACCGCAGTTCTGGGGCAACCGCCCACAGCAGCAGCCACAACAGCAGCAGCAGTACAACCGCGCTCCTCCAGCACAACAGCAACAGCAGCAGCTGGCAGTCAGGCCACCACAGCAGTCTACGCCTGCCGGTTACCCGTGCTACAATTGCGGGAAAATCGGCCACTTCGCCAAAGACTGTCGTCAGCCTAGGCTGGGCAATGCACCTCGTGTTCCAGCTATTGGGGTGAACCAGCACAGGGGCTAGCAGAGGGGCCCAGCACCGTAGACTGGTCGCATCAACTACACCACCGTGGATGGAATTCCCATGGGAGAAGAAGTGCTTGCTGGTACGTTCTTCTTAAATGAGCGTCCTATCATCATATTATTTGATTCAGGAGCAACACATGATTTTATGAGTTCC
>JBNKLG010000222.1:0-501 GCA_050292235.1 Sedimenticolaceae bacterium
CTTGCGTACCGTTTCTTTTTTGATTGGGACAAGAGTGGTTATTCGACCAGAAGGACACTTTTGCAATAATCCTCACCGTAGATCTATAATGAGATGGATCATAAGGTAAGATAGGTCATATGGGTAGCAATTGCTCCATAACCTATTAGGACATGAACTCCAACAACGGTTTTCATCCCAATCATGGCTTCAATGCTGGGTGGAAACCCCATTTCCTGTTCAACAACCGCCAACAAGGTTGTATGGGGTAGAACTTCAACAGAAGTGAACCTTCTCTCAAGGATATTGTTCGGGATCAGTTGGCTGAACCCAAAGTGAAATCCAAGAAGATGAGTCCAACTGATCCAGTCCAAGAGGAAGAGAAAGTCGAGGCCGAGGTTGAGGCAGAACTGAGCTCTAAAAATGAAGAAGAACACCTTGGGAAGGCTTCACCCAAGGACATCAGCGATACACACCTACTACCATGCTATGCTACTATCCTTGATGATCTCCCTGATAAGA